>CAXTEP010000074.1:0-5790 GCA_964243125.1 uncultured Lichenihabitans sp.
CCGCGGCCAGGCTGCCGAGCTCGGTGGTGGTGAGCACGTTGAGCTGGGTGGCGGTCAGCGCCGCGGCCTGGGTTGTCGTGAGCTCGCCGACCTCCGTGCTGCTCAGGTTGATGATCTGGGCCAGGGTCAGGCCGCTGATCGCCTTGGTGGACAGGGCGGTGACCTGGGTCGTGACCAGGTCCTGCAGGTTGGTGCTCGTCAGCGCGTTGACCTGGGTGGCGCTGAGAACCGCGACCTTGTCGGTCGTCAGGGCCGCGATGTCGGTCGTGTTGAGCGCATGTATCGTCGTGGTCGAAAGCGAGGCGATCTGAGTGGTCGACAGCGATGAAATGATCGACATCTGGTAACTCCGCCTCGCCGGGTGCGAGGTTTTCGACGGCCGCCCGGGCGGCCGTTGGTGAGCAAGGGGCCAGGGTTAGGGCGCGCGGTGGCGGCCCAGCCTGCGGTGGGGAAGCGACGTTCGCGAGCGTCGAACGAACGGGCGGGTCCGGCCCGAACGCGACGGGCCAGACGAGAGCCGCCCGCGTCCCCGCGCACCGTCGCACCGTGTCGGTACCCTCGGCCGTCAGCCGGGCGTGATCCCGGCGAGGTTCTGGGTCGACGGTGAACGCATCATCCGTTCACAACCGGTGCGAATGCCGGGCGGGGAGGAGGCCCAGCCCGACCCGCGAACCATGGCACGCATCCGTTAAGGACCTCTCACTCCCGGCGGGAAATCCAAACCACCGCGGGCGGTCCCGTGCCGCGCAAGGTTCGCGCAACCGGCGGCGTGCTACGATGGGCCTCCCCACGGGCCGGCGGCCCCGCGCCTCGGGCCCGAGCGAATCCGAACCATGTCCAAAGCCCCCGTGAGCCGGCTCAAACGATGGGAAACAGGTTCCGCCGGGGCGGACCGCCTCAACCCGTCCCGGGCCAAGCCGAACTTCGTGCGCCGCATCTCGCAGAACCACGAGGCCGAGGCGGTGTGCGAGGGCCGCGCCAACGCGGCCGCTACGATCGCGACCGCGCAGGCCCGCAAGGCGACCGAGCGGCTCGAAGCGGCCCGGCTCCGCACCCGCACGATCGCGGTGGCGGCGGCGGGCATCGGGGCCTTGGGACTGGTCGGCAACCTGATCGCGGTTCTGGTCACCATGCCGGCCGAGGCCGCCCGCATCGCCCTGGCGATCCTGTCGACCCTGGCCATGGGCGTGCCGCTGATCCTGAGCGCCACCAACGCGCTGCAGATCGGGGACGGCCGCGAGGTGGAGGCCGCCGTGGCGGCCGAGGGCGCGGCGCGGTTGAGCGGCTTCGCCAAGCGCATCGGCGACGCGGTCGCCAAGGCGGCCGACGGCACGGGCCTGTCGCCGACCGCACTGGTGGTGCTTGCCCCGCTGCTCGACGCCGTCGAGCAGGAAGCCGAGACCGCCAAGACGCGCGAACAGATCATCTACGCCTACAGCGAGGCCATGGATCGTCCCGACCAGCGGATCAAGCCCAAGAAGGACCGCGTGATCGTCACGGCCCCCGACGGCCGCAAGCTCACGGCGCGGATCCTCGACCTGTCGATGGCCGGGGTGGCGCTCGAAACCGAGATGCCCGGCATCGGCATCGGCTCGACCCTGGTGATCGGTTCCCGCAAGGCCATGGCGGTGCGCAAGCTCGCCAAGGGCATGGCCTACCAGTTCCAAAAACCCCTGCCGGCCTCGGCCTTCGACCCCGACATCGTCCTGTAGGGCGGCCCGTCTCGCCGCGCACCCCGCGCGGCCTTGCCCCGACTATCAGTTCTACGAGTTGCCGGAGGACGCGGTTCGCCGCACTTTTCCGTTTCGCGCGACGGTTGGGTGTCGCGGGGAGGGCGCAGCTTGAACGACACGCGACGGGGCGACCCGGCCCGGCCGGCCTTCGCGAGCTGGCTCGGAACCACCAACGACGTCACGCGGACCTTCCTGCAGGCGGGACGGATCCCGGGGATGATCAACATGGCGGGCGGCCTGCCGGCTCCCGACCTGTACCCGGCGGCGGAACTGGCCGAGATCGCGCGCCGGCAGATCGCCGATCACCCGCAGGACACCCTGGGCTACGGGCCGATCGAGGGCCTGCCGGCCCTGCGCGACGTCCTCGCCCGACGGTTCGGCGGTTCCGACCTGCCGCTGACCCGCGACAACGTGCTGGTCACGACGGGCGGCATGCAGGGGCTCGACCTCCTGGGCAAGGTGCTGCTCGAGCCCGGCCGCCTGATCGCCGGTCAGTTCCCGACCTACCTCGGCGCGCTCGATGCCTGGCGGCCGCACCATCCCGCATACCGGAAGCTGGACCCCGCGGCTCCGGGCTTCGACGCGGCCGCGGGGCTCGCGGGCGCCACCTTCGGGTACATGGTGCCGAACTTCTCCAACCCGACGGGCCGGCTGGTGCCGCTCCCGGTCCGGCAGGCCCTGGTCGAGGCGGCCCATGCGACCGGCACCTGGCTCGTCGAGGACGACCCCTACGGCACGCTGCTCTACGACGGCTCGCCCCTGCCGCGCCTGATCGACCTGTCGGGCCGGCGCGGGGACCGCGACCGCTACGGCGGCCCCGTGGTCTATATGGGCACCCTGTCCAAGGAGATCGCGCCGGGGCTGCGCATCGGCTGGGTCGTGGCCGAACCGGACCTCATCGACGCGCTGACCCTCGCCAAGCAGGGCTCGGACATGTGCACGAGCGGCGTCACCCAGCGCATCGCCCTGGCGGCCCTGGAGGACGGGCTCATCGAGCGCATCCAGCCAAAAGTCCTGGCGTTGTACCGCGAGCGTCGCGACGCGCTCTGCGCCGCCCTGGCGGCCCAGCTGTCGGACCGGTTCACCTGGGAGGTGCCGGTCGGCGGGATGTTCGTGTGGGCGGTCGCCCGGGACCCCGCGCTCGACACCGACCGCCTGCTCGCCCGGGCGCTCGCCAACCGGGTCTGCGTGACGCCGAGCAGCGTGTTCGACCCCGCGGGCATCGACCGGAGCGCCATCCGGATCAACTTCACCCTGAACCCGCCCGACCTGCTGGCCGAGGGCGTGCGTCGCCTCGCCGCCGCGGTCCGCACCCTGGCGGGCGGCGAGGCCTGAGGGTGACGGTCGATCCCGGACGGGCCCGTCCGGCCCATGGGCTAGCGCAGGCCGCACCAGTCGACGGCCGCGGCCGCCACCACCTTGGCGGTCTCGACCAGCGATGCGATGTCGACGTATTCGTTGTCGCCATGGAACCCGTCACCCGCAGGCCCGAAGATCACCCCGTCGACGCCGGCGCCCGCGTAATGGGCGGCGTCGCACACCGCCGTGAACCCCTTCACGGCCGGGGGCGGGCCGGTTGCGCCCTTGCGGGCCACCAGCGAGCGCACGAGCGGGTGGTCGACCGGCGTGTTCAGCGGCGGGAAGTACAGGCCGCCGAGTTCCCAATCCACCCCGGGCGGGTTGTGGCGCAGCCAGGCGTCGGTCCGGGCGAAATGGTGCACGAAGGCCTCGAAGTCGCGCCGGTAGTCGGCCGACCGTTCCTGCGGCAGGAACTTCATGTCGAGGTCGATCACCACCGTGTCGGGGATGATGGCGGGATTGGTCATGACGACCGGCAGGCCGTCCGGGCAGAGGCCGGCGCCGCCCCGGATCACGCCCGCGTTGATGGTGTTCATCCCCGGCGGCAGCAGCGGGTGGCTGAGCGCCCGGCACCGGTCCAGCTCGTAGCGGCGCAGCGCCTCGACGAAGCGGCTCGCGAGCTCGATGGCATTGACCCCGGGCTCCAGCCGCCCCGCCTCGTCGCGCTGGGGGAAGATCTCGTTGTAGCGCCAGGCCGAATGGGCCGCGCGGCCGCGGATCGTCACCCGCGCCCATTCGAGCCCGCCCTCGGCCGGCAGCACGTCGCCCCAGGTCGGCTCGGCCACCAGCACGGCCCGCGCGAGCCTGCCGCGCCGCACCGCCGCCATCGCGCCGAAGCCCCCGGCCTCCTCGTCCACCACGGCGTGGACCGCGAGGCGCCCGTCCAGCGTCAGCCCCGCGGCGCGGATCGCCCGCGCCGCGAGGACGCAGGCCGCGAGCCCGCCCTTCATGTCGACCGAGCCCCGGCCGTACAGGCGCCCGTCCTTCACGTCGCCGCCGAACGGGTCGGTCGACCACCGGCCGCGCTCGCCCGCCGGCACCACGTCGACGTGCCCGCACAGGATCAGGCTGCGCTCCTCAGAGCCCGGCCGCTCGGCGATGAGGTTGGGCCGGCCGGGAAAGACGTCGAACCGCTCGGTCGCGAAGCCATCGTCCCGCAGCGCCTGCTCCAGCGCCGCCTGCACGTCGGCCTCGCGGTTCAGCGCCGGGTCGAGCTGGAATTTTGGGTTGACGGAGGGGATGCGCACGAGCTCCCGCGTGAAGGCGACGAGCTGGTCCCGCGCGCGCTCGACCTCGGCCTGAACGGCCGCGACCGCCGCCTCGACGTCCGCCATGTCCTTCTCCCCCGCGCCGCCACTCGATAGAACGGACCGTGCCCTCCATCGTGCCACCCTTTCCCAGGCGTGACGACCCCTACCGGCGCGAGGAAACCGCGCTGCTCCTGGTGGACATGCAGCGCGTTTGGCTGGAGCCGGGCCTCGATCCGGACCACCCGGAGCGGACCGCGGACCACCCCTTCCACCGCGTCGCGTCCGGCCGCACCGTGCCGCAGGCGCGGCGCCTCCTGGACGCGGCCCGCGCGGTCGGGATCGAGGTGGTCCATACCATCATCCGCAGCCTGACCGAGGACGGGCGCGACCGCTCGCTCGACCACAAGCTGACCCCCATCCACCTCGCCCCTTCCGACCCGGCCGCGGCGCCGGTCGAGGCGCTGGCGCCGCGCGGGGACGAGATCCTGCTGCCCAAGACGTCCTCGGGCGTGTTCAACTCGACCGTGCTCGACTACGTGCTGCGCAACCTCGGCATCCGCAGCCTGATCGTGGCTGGCATCATGACCGACCAGTGCGTCGACATGGCGGTGCGCGACGGGGCCGACCGGGGCTACCTCGTGACCTGCGTGACCGACGCCTGCATGGCCGCCACCGTGGAACGGCACGAAACCGCGCTGCGCGCCTTCGGGGGCTACTGCTGGCTGGCCGACACCGCGACCGTGGTGGAGCGGCTGGCCCGCCTGGGGGAGGACGCGCCGTGACCGACGGGCTGGAGAACCTCGCCACCATCGTCACCACCGACCTGTCGGGCATCACCCGCGGCCGGCCCGTGCCCGCGGCGGCGCTGGACGCGGCGGGGGCCGCGGGGGTCGGCTGGGTGCCGGCCAACCTGTCCCTGACCGCGCTCGGCGCCATCGCCGACCCCAACCCCTGGGGCTCGCGGGGCGACCTGCGCCTGCTGCCGGATTTGGCCGCGCGCTACCATACCGGGCTGACCGGCGCCGCTACGCCGTTCGACATGGTGATGGGACGCCTCGTCGAGCTCGACGGCGCGCCGTGGCCGGGCTGCACGCGCACCCTGCTGGCCGCCACGCTGGACGCATTCCGGCGGGCCACGGGCCTCGAGGTGGTGGCCAGCGTCGAGCAGGAGTTCACGCTCGAGAACCACGCCTGGCCGGCCGCCCACGCCTTCTCGTTCGAGGCGCTGCGGCGCACCGGCGCCTTCGCGCCCCGCCTCCACGCGGCCCTGGCCGAAGCGGGCGTCGAGCCCGAGATGGTGCTGCCCGAATACGGCGCCGACCAGTTCGAGGTCACGTGCCGGCCCGCCCCGGCGCTGGCGGCGGCCGACCGGGCCGTGGCGATCCGGGCCATCGTGCGGGAGGTCGCGCGCGAAGCCGGGCTCCGGGCCTGCTTCTCGCCCAAGCCGG
>CAXTEP010000074.1:5890-14094 GCA_964243125.1 uncultured Lichenihabitans sp.
GGCGGGCGCGACCCGGCCGGGTCCTTCAACATCGAGTACCGGGCCGCGGACGCGACCGCCAACCCCTACCTCGCCCTCGCGGCCCTCGTCCGGGCGGGCCTCGACGGCATCAGCCGCGGGCGGGCCCGGCCGCCGATCGTGTCGGGAGACCCGGCCGCCATGAGCGAGGAGGAGCGTCGGGCGCTCGGCCTGGTCCGCCTGCCCGAAACGCTGGCCGCAGCCCTCGACGCGCTCGCGGCGGACCCGACGATCCGCGACTGGTTGCCGGCCCCCATGCTGGCCTCGCTGGTCGGCATCCGCGGCGCCGAGATCGCGGCCTGCGAGGGGCTCGACGACGCGACCCTGTGCGCGACCTACCGGGCACTCTACTGAAAAGGACGGCGAGCGATGGCGACGGTGAAGCTGTGGACGGACGCGGAAGCCAAGGGCGACCCGCGGGTCAGAACCGTGTTCGACGACATCCGGGCGACGCGCAAGTCGGACTTCGTGAACAACTTCTGGCGCGGCCTCGCCAACCAGCCGGAGGTGCTGGAGCGGACCTGGGCCGGCCTCAAGGCCGTGATGGTGGCGCCCGGCGCGCTCGACCCGCTGACCCGCGAACTGGTCTACATGGCGGTATCGATCACCAATTCCTGCACCTACTGCATCCATTCCCACACCGCGGCGGCGCGGGCGAAGGGCATGACGGACGCCCAGTACGCCGACTTCCTGGCCGTGGTCGGCATGGCGGCGCAGACCAACGCGCTCGTCACCGGGCTGCAGCTGCCGGTCGACCCGGAGTTCCTGACAGGCGGCTGAGCGGCCGGGGGTCGCGCCGCCTCAAGCCTCCGAACGCAGGCGCTCGGCGGGCGAGCGCGGGCGCTCCGCGGGGGCGGCGGTCGCGCCCGCCGCGCCGGTGGCCTCGTGCAGGAAGGCCGTCAGGACCTCGTTGAAGGCGTCCGCCCGCAGGAGGAAGGGCGCGTGGAGGCCGCCCGCGATGTCCTGCGGCGCGCCCCGCCACTGGGTGCCGAGCTTGAGGTCGCGGAAATAGCCGTGGTTGAGGAAGGGATCGTCGGACCCGTTCAGGATCGCGAGCGGCACGGTTCCGCCTCGCAGGAAGCGCATCTGCCGCGGCCAGTCCAGGATCTGCAGCTTGCCCAGCGCGTAGGACCGCGCCCGCCCATCCGTGCGCCGTGCCGCGCGGTGGAGATGGACGGTGCCGCGGCGGCGCGGTCCCGTGACGGCGGTCGCGAAGGCGCGCGTTTCGGCCCGTGACAGGAAGGTGCGACCGGCGAGGTTGAAGTGGCTGGCGGCGTCGTAGGCGCGGCCGATGTCGTCGGGCACCACGGCCAGGGGCGGCGTGCCGCAGATCGCCAGCGCCCGGACCGGGACCCCGCGCGCGGCGAGCTCGATCGCGACGTAGCCGCCGAGCGACCAGCCGAACACGGCGGGCTCGCGCACGCCCGCGGCCGCCAGCACGTCCTCGGCGACGTCCGCGAAGGCGTCCACGCTGTAGTGGCGCTCCGGGTCGGCATTGGCGGACACGCCGTGGCCGGGCAGGTCGAAGGCGATCACGCGGAAGCGGTCCCGCAGCGCCTCGAACTGGTGGGCGAACACCTCCTTGCAGGACGAGTTGCCGTGGATGAGCAGAAGCGGCGGCGCCGTCCCGCCGGTGTCGGCCACCGCCACCGTGCCGTGCCGGGTCGCGACCATCCGCTCGGCCGTGCCGGTGCGGGCCTCGCGGGCCGCCCGGCCCAGGCGCCGTCCCAGCGCGGCCGACAGCCCCGTCCGCGCGGTGTCGAGCGCTTCCCGCATCCCCTGCAGCAGTGCCCACAGGCCGCCGGGGTAGAACACCAGGATGCCGATCAGCAGCAGCGCCATGATGATGTTGCGCCACGCTCCGTAGTCGGCGAACACCTCCGACAGGATCGTCACGAAGAAGGCCGCCAGGATCGGCCCGTAGATCGTGCCGGCACCGCCCAGCAGCAGGATGGACAGCAGGAGGCCCAGCAGCCCCAGCCCGAAATTGTCCGGCGAGGCGACCCGCATGTAGGACGCGTAGAGGCCGCCCGCGGTCCCGCTCAGCACGGCGCTGGCCACGAGGGTGAACAGGCGCGTGCGCGCTTCCGACATGCCGCGGGAGATCGCGTAGTACTTGTGGTCGCGCATGGCCATGAGGGCGCGGCCGAAGCGGGAACGGACGATGGCGTGCAGCACCGCGGTGCTCGCCACTAGCAGCGCCAGGGCGAGGTAGTAGTAGCCGATCTTGCCGTTGCGGGCGAAGCGGTACCCGAAGGCCTCCAGCCCCGGCAGGCCCACCATGCCGGACGTGCCCCCGGTGACGTCCGACTGGCTGATGATGATCTGGTAGAGCACCTGGGAGGCCGCGATCGTCACCAAGATGATGTAGATCCCGGACAGGCGGAGGATGGGCAAGGTAATTGCGGCGGCCACCAAGCCCGCCGCCACGCCCGACGAGGCGAGCGCCAGCCAGGGCGACAGTCCCAGCGTCTTGGCCGCGATCCCGTAGGCATAGATGCCGGTCGCGAACAGGGCCACGTGGGCGAAGTTGAACAATCCGCCGAAACCGAGGCTGAGGTCCCAGCTCGAGGCCACCACGGCGAAGATGAACGCCACCATCAGGACGTGGCGGACGTAGAGGTCGGTCCAGACGAGCGGCAGGGCGACCAGCGCGGCCAGCACGACGAGCACCGGCACGAAGCCGGCGGTGCGGTGGAACGGGGGGTCGTACCTCACGACACGGACTTCCGATGGCGGCCGAACAGCCCTTCGGGCTTGAGGATCAGCACGAGGATCATGATGGCGAACAGGACGGTCGGGCTCCAGTAGAGGCCCACCGCGTAGGTCGTGACGGCTTCGAGCAGGCCGACGATGAAGGCCGCGAGGATCGGGCCGGAGAAGCGCGCGATGCCGCCGAAGATGACGACGATCAGCGCCTTCATCAGCGGGTCGGCGCCCATCACGGGCGTCATGAAGCGAATGGAGCCGATGAAGATGCCGGCGAGGCTGGCGAGCGCCGCCGACAGGCCGAAGGCCGCGGCGTAGAGCCAGACGACGTCGATGCCCATGAGCTGGGCGGCTTCCCGGTTCTGGGCCACGGCGCGCATGGCCCGGCCCGTGCGCGAGCGCTGCAGGAACAGCCCGAGCGCGGTGAGGATGAGGAGCGCCAGAACGACCACGCAGGCCTCGTTGCGCGAGAACACGACGCCCAGCACGGTCACGTCGCCGGGCAGCAGCGCCCCGAGCTGCTTGTTGCGCGGGCCCCAGACCAGGTTGATCCCGTTCTCGAGGATGGTGGCGCCCGCCAGCGTGGTGATCACGGACTTGACCACGACGTCGGGGCTGCGCTCGAATGGTCGGATGAGTGCGAGGTAGACCAGCACGCCCACGAAGAACATGCCCACGATGGACACCAGGGCGCCGAGCGCGTAGCCGCCGCCCGACGCGTCCGCGCTGCCGACCTGCCACGCCAGATAGGCCCCCACCGCGATGAACGTGCCGTGCGCGAAGTCGAAGATGCCGAGCGTGGTCCAGACCAGCGCGAGCCCGGTCGCCATCAGGGCGTAGAGCGAGCCGAGCACCAGCCCGCCCAGCAGGATCAGGGTGAGGGCCGCGAGGGTCACGCGTGCGCCTCGCCGAACATCAGGGCCATGATCTCCTCGTGGGACGGCATGTCGGCCTTCTCGATGCGGCGCGAGATGCGCCCGTGGTCGAACAGGTGGAGCGTGTCGATCAGGTCGCGCAGGAAGGCGATGTCCTGGTCCACCACGATCAGGGGCACGCCCGAGGCGCGGATCGCGTGGATGGCCGCGCCGAGCTCCACGCGCAGCTTGGGCGACAGGCCAAGCGTCGGCTCGTCCAGGATCAGGAGCTTGGGCGCCGCCATGATGCCGACCCCGATCGCCACCATCTGCCGCTCGCCCCCCGACAGGAAGCGCACCTTCTGGTGGAGCCGCTCGCGGACGCGGGGGAACAGGGTGAACACCTGCTCCAGCGCGTCGGCGGTGCGCGCCCGGCCAGCGGCCGCGAAGGGCGCAATCGACAGCGTCTCGGCCACCGTCATCTCGGGAAACAGCAGGTTGCCCTGCGGCACGTGGATCAGCCCCGCGCGGGCCACCGCCTTGGGGTCCATGCGCCGGCGCGTCACGGCGTCGTAGTTGAAGTTGCGCCAGGCGCGGCTGCCGCGCGGCCCCGGCCGGTTCAGCGGGACGCCGTCGAACACGATGTCGCCCGCCCAGGGGTCGATGATGCCGCTCAGGGTGCGCAGAAAGGTCGTCTTGCCGTGCCCGTTGGGGCCGAACAGGCCGATGCTGGCGCCCTGCGCCACCGACAGGTCGATGTTGCGGAAGATCTGCAGCGGCTCGTAGCCGCCGTCGAGGCCGCGGACGTCGAGGAGCAGGGAGCCCGTCACCGCGCCGTCCCGAGATAGGCCTCGACCACCTTGGGGTCGGTGATCACGGCTTGGGGCAACCCCTGGGCGATCACCCGGCCGCCGTCCAGCACGAGGAGGCGGTCGCACACGCTCATCAGCAGCGGCAGCACGTGCTCGATCAGCAGGATCGCGATGCCGTCCCCCCGTAGCCGCAGGATCACCTCGCGCATGCGGTCGATCTCGCCCGGGGTCAGGGAGGAGGCGGGCTCGTCGAGCAGCAGGAGGCGGGGCGCCATGGCCAGGGCGCTCGCGATCATCAGGATCTTGCGAAAGAAGATCGGCAGCGTGCGGGTCGGCGCGTTGTGCAGCGTGCGGGGAAAGCCCACCGCGTCGAGCGCGCGGGTCGCGCGCGCCTCCTTGGCCCGGCCCCGCTCGGGCCCGTGCTCCACCGCCACCAGGACGTTGTCGACCGCGCTCAGGGACGGGAAGATGCTTTCGCGCTGGAACGTGCGCGCGATGCCCGAGCGGCTCACCCGGTCCGGCGCGGCGCGCTGGATGTCCCGTCCCTCGAACACGACCCGGCCGCGATCGGGCGGGAAGGGGATGTTGGTGAGGATGTTGAAGAGCGTGCTCTTGCCACTGCCGTTCGGCCCCGCGACGCCCAGGATCTCGGGCCCCGGCAGGTCGAAGCTCACGTCGTCGACCGCCTTCAGCCCCCCGAACGACTTGCTCACCCCTTCGACGCTCAGCAGCATCCCGCCTCCCCTCAGGTCAGTGCTTGATCCACGGCGGCAGCTGAAAGGAGCCGGTGGCGTATTTGGCGGGTGCCACGAGGGTGCGCTTGCCGTCCCAGATCTGCCAGAAGGTGACGGGGATGTGGTCGTTGTCCTGCACCGCGAGGTGGGTCTTGGGGTCGAAGGCCAGCGGGCCGGGCGCGGCGTCGTAGGTGTCGGCGCCGATCGCCTTGCCGATCTCCTCGTGCTTGGCCGGGTCCTTCACCTTGGCGAGCGCGTGAAAGTAGATGTTGGCTTCCTCGTAGAGGGCCGCGCCGTAGACCCCGGGGGCGACGCCGAACTTCCTGGTGAGCGCCGCCTGCACCGACTGGCCCCGCGGCCAGTTGGGCGAGTCGATCGCACCGCCAATCAGGTTGTACAGCACGCCCGTGGACTGCGCCTTGGTGAGGTCGACGAATTCGGGCACCGACGGCGCGTATTGGAGGAACACGAGGCTCTGGGTCGGCTCGTCCAGGAACTGCTTGAGGAACAGGGCGGAATTGCCGGGCTGGTAGTCGGTGTTCACCACGAGGTCGGGCGGGTCCTGGCGCACCTTGGCGAGGCTCGCGCGCCAGTCGTTGACCTGCCCGAACGGCACCATTTCGTCCACCGTGACGGTCCAGCCCGCCTTGGTGAAGGAGGACTTCATGCCCTCCGAGATCGCCTTGGAATAGGGGTTGTCCGACGAGATCACGGCCAGCTTCTTGGTCTTGACCTTGAAGATGCCGTCCGCCGACAGCTTCTCGACGAAGGGCAGCACATCCGTCTCGTAGCCCTTGTAGGAGGGCGAGAGCGACCAGCAGCAATCGTACTTGTCGGGGTCCTTGGACGTGATGGCGGCGAACGAGCCCGAGGGCCCGGACGACAGGTAGGGCATTTCCGCGTCGGCGAAGAGGTTGACCTCGAACAGCGACAGGCTGGCATAGCCCCGTGAGCACGACCTGGACGCCGTCGGTGGCAAGCAGGCGCTGCACCGCGCTCGACACGTTGTCGGACGATTCGTCCTTCACGTCGGCCGTGACGATCTCGAAGGTGTGGCCCGCGACCCCGCCCTTGGCGTTCTGCTCGTCCACCGCGTACTGGGCGCCCTTCACGAAATCGGCGCCGTCCGACGCCATGGTGCCGGTGAGCGGGGCGAGCACCCCGACCTTGACGACGTCGGCGCGGGCGCCGCTTGCCGCCGCGGCGAGCAGGAGCGTGCCCGTCGCGAGCAGCCGTGTGGCCAAAGCTCGAACTGACATCAACAATGTCCTTCGTGTGAGCGCGACGGCGCGATGCCGCCGGGTTTCGCCGCGGGTCGAGGGGACCCGGCCAAGCTCGGGCGCGGCCATGCAAGTCGGGTGCCCGAACGGAAAGGCCCCGCGCCGGACGGCACGGAGGATGCAAGGGCGCGTGAACCGTGGTTTGCTCCGACCGGCTCAATCAGGGACGCTTCATGCCCGCGCTTTCCGAGATCGATCTCCTGGACCGGCTTGTCGCCTTCGATACTGTCAGCAGCCGCTCCAACCTCGCCATCGTGGCGTTCATCGCCGATTACCTCCGGGCGCACGGCGTCGCGGCGAGCGTCCTGCCGGACGGCACCGGGCAGAAGGCCAACATCGTCGCCACCCTGGGGCCGGCCGAAACGCCGGGCCTGGTGCTCAGCGGCCATCTCGACGTGGTGCCGGTCGAGGGGCAGGACTGGACGCGCGACCCCTTCAGGCTCACCCGCGAGGGCGACAGGCTGTACGGGCGCGGCACCACGGACATGAAGGGGTTCGTGGCCTGCGTGCTCGCCCGCGTCCCGCACATGCTGGCCCGGCCCCTGCGCATGCCGCTGCACCTCGTCTTCTCCTACGACGAGGAGGTCGGCTGTCTGGGCGTGCCCGGCCTCATCCGCCACCTCGAAGCGAGCGCGGCGCCGCCGCTGGCCTGCTTCGTGGGCGAGCCGACCGGCATGGGCGTGGTGGGCGGCCACAAGGGCAGCACCGGGTTCCTGACGACCGTGCAGGGCAAGGCCTGCCACTCGTCCCGGCCCGACCTCGGCGTCAACGCGATCTTCCATGCGGGCGACCTGATCGCCGAACTGCGCCGCTACGCCGAGGAACTGAAGGCCTCGCCCGACGCCGGTTCCCCCTTCGAGCTGCCCTACACCACGGTCAGCGTGGGCGTGATCGGCGGGGGAACGGCGCGCAACGCGATCCCCGGCGACGTCGCGTTCCAGTGGGACATCCGCGCTACCCGGCCGGGCCTGGTGGAAGCGCTCTCGTCGCGCTTCGCCGCCTTCGCGGACGCCACGGCGGTGCCCGCGATGCGGGCCGGCTGGGCGGAGGCCGCGGTCACGACCACCATGGTCTACGACGTGCCCCCGCTCGTGCCCGCGCCGGACTCGCCGGCCGAAACGCTCGCCAAGCGTTTCGCCGGGCGCAACGAGACCACCACGGTCAATTACGGGTCGGAAGCGGGACTGTTCCAGGCCGCCGGCATCCCCACCGCGGTCTGCGGCCCGGGGCGCGACAGGGAGGCCCACATCACCGACGAGTGGATCGCGGTCGACCAGCTCGACCGCTGCCTCGCCTTTCTGGACGGCGTCGTGGCCCATGCCCGGCAGGAATGACGCGCGGCGGCGACCGGCCCCGCCCGCGCAGGCCGGGCGGCGGGGACCGTGGGGCGATGATCCAGGCGCGAGACCCGATGCGTGATCCGTGGCGGGACGCGACGCCGCTGCTGCTGCGCTTGGCGGACTGCGGCGACCGGGACGAAGCCGAGGCGGTCGCGGCCGCGCTGACGGGCACGCTGGGGTTCGACTATTTCTCATATGTGGTGGCGGCCTTTCCGGCCGGCGACGAAGGCCGCGGCGCGTCGGGCATCTACTTGTCCAACTACCCCGACGAGTGGCGCCGGCGCTACCGGCGGCAGGCCTACGAGGTGGAGGACCCCGTCATCGTGGACGGCAAGCGCGCCCGCGCGCCCTTCCCGTGGCGCGGAGAGGGCGAGACGGGCGCGGTGACCCGGCACGCCCGCCAGATGTACGACGAGGCCGGCACCTTCGGCATCCGCAACGGCTTCACGGTCCCGGT
>CAXTEP010000075.1:0-13833 GCA_964243125.1 uncultured Lichenihabitans sp.
GGTGCGAACGCTCGCAAAGCGCTGTCGGGCGTCGGGTCGAGGACGCCGTAGACGCTCTTGTCTGAAGGGCCGGCGTCGGCCGCGAGCGCGGTCCTAGCCACGGGACAGCAGGTCAAAGTCACAACGGTCAGCGCGGTCTGGATCGTCGACAGGCAGGGGCGGCCGCAGCGCATCATCCAAACTGACCCTCCGCCCTGCCTCGCGTGTACCTTGCAAGACAGACCCGGTTCGGCCCTGCGAAGCAACCACGACCCGCTCAGGGCGGCGTCGCCGACCTGGACTGCGGTTGCAAGGGACACACACATGCCCCGCATGGTGCGTGACTTTCGGTTTTAATTCTGTCGAGACACCGCGCCAAGGCGTCGGTCAGCCTCAGGCGCAATCACCGACCCATAGTGGCGACGTTGGCGTTGCCCAGGGTGGCTTGCACCGCATATCTCGGCACCCCGTAACCGAGAGTGCGCAAAACAGCTACTACGTTCCAGCTTCCCATATGCTTCCCAATTTGCACTTCTAGGAAGCAGGGTTCCGCGAAAGCCGCGCTAACCCCTTGACCGTGATGGTGGGCGCACAAGGGCTCGAACCTTGGACCCGCTGATTAAGAGTCAGCTGCTCTACCAACTGAGCTATGCGCCCATCACGCGCCGGGGCAGCCCCCCGCGGGAGCCGCCGTGTAGCAAACGCCGGTCGGGCTGTCCAGCGCCTAACCGGGTGCGGGACGCGCCCCGGCGCCGGCCGGCTAGCCGGCGGCCTGCCGCGCGTCGGGCCGTCCCGGCTGGCGCATGGCCGTGAGCTTGTTCAGCGCCCCGATGTAGGCGCGGGCCGAGGCCACCAGCGTGTCGGGGTCGGCGCCTCTGGCGGTGGCGGAGCGGCCGCCCTCGGCCAGCCGCACCAGCACCTCGGCCTGGGCGTCGGTGCCCTCGGTCACGGCGTGGACGTCGTAAAGGTCGAGCCGGGCCTCGTTGGGCACCAGCGCCCGCACGGCGTTGAAGATCGCGTCCACGGGGCCGTTGCCGGTCGCCTGCCGGGTCGTGTGGATGCCCTCGATGTCGAGCGTCAGGGTGGCGGACTGAGGGCCGATCGTGCCAGCGATCACGGTCAGGGCCACGAGGCGGATGCGCTCGTGGGCGCTGCCGATCTCGTCGTCGACCAGCGCAACCAGATCCTCGTCGTAGACGGTCTTCTTGCGGTCGGCCAGGTCCTTGAAGCGCTTGAACGCGTCGTTCAGCGCGTTGTCGCCGAGCTCGTAGCCGAGGTCGCGCAGCTTCTCCTTGAAGGCGTGGCGGCCCGAATGCTTGCCCATCACCAGCGAGGTCTTGGCGACGCCCACGCTCTCGGGCGTCATGATCTCGTAGGTCGAGGCGTTCTTGAGCATGCCGTCCTGGTGGATGCCGCTCTCGTGCGCGAAGGCGTTCCGGCCCACGATGGCCTTGTTGTACTGCACCGGGAACGAGGTCACGGCCGCGACCAGCCGGGACGCGCGGGTCAGCATGGTGGATTCGATGCCGGTCGCGACCCGCAGCACGTCGCCGCGGGTGCGGATCGCCATCACGACCTCCTCGAGCGCCGCGTTGCCGGCCCGCTCGCCGATGCCGTTCACCGTGCATTCGACCTGCCGGGCCCCGCCCTCGATGCCGGCCAGCGTGTTGGCCACCGCGAGCCCCAGGTCGTCGTGGCAGTGGACCGAGAACACCACCCGGTCGGCGCCGGGCACGCGGGTGCGCACCACGTCGAACAGGGCGCGGTACTCGTCGGGCAGCGCGTAGCCCACGGTGTCGGGCAGGTTGATGGTGGTGGCGCCGGCGCGGATCGCGGCTTCCACGCAGCGGCACAGGTAGTCGACCGGCGTGCGGGTCGCGTCCATGGCGGACCATTCCACGTCGTCCACGAGGCCGCGGGCCTGGGTCACGGTGCGGGTCACGATCTCCAGCACCTCCGCCTCGGTCTTGCGCATCTGGTGGGCGAGGTGGATGGGGGAGGTGGACACGAAGGTGTGGATGCGGGGCCTTTTGGCGTGGCGCACCGCGGCCCCGGCGCGGGCGATGTCCCCCTCGACCGCGCGGGCGAGGCCCGCCACCACGGCGTTGCGGGTGCGGCGGGCGATCTCCGACACGGCCTCGAAATCGCCCTCGGACGCGACCGGGAACCCCGCCTCGATGACGTCCACGCCCATGTCGTCGAGCACGGCCGCGACCCCGAGCTTGTCCTCGAACGTCATGGTGGCGCCGGGACATTGCTCGCCGTCCCGCAACGTCGTGTCGAAGATGATGACGCGGTCGCGCGCGCCGGCCTGTGGAGGCGAATGAGTGTCGGTCATGGAGGGTGCTTTCTGCTGAGGATGCGGCGCCGCGGCGCCCGGTTGGCTTGGTCCGAACATCCCCTGAGCGCCCAGGCCAACGGCCCGGCCGGCCCTCAGGGGCGGCTAAGCAGCAGAAGCGGAAGGGTCGGGCCGGCAGGCAGGCGAGCAGCAGTGCGCGGCGCCGGGCGGCGCGGGTTCACCGGAATGCTGCGGGCTCGAGAAACCACGGTTGCCCTGCACGGTCTCGCGCCGTCGGCCGGCGTCGGGCGAGGGCTTAGCGCGATTGCAGACCGCGGGCAAGCGGGTGCACGCACGGCGGGCATCGGATGGAACGGGGCCGACAAAACCTTTAAGGCGTTCGGCGGCACAATGGAAACGGGACGTCGATGCGAGCGCTTCAGGTCAAGATCGGCACCTTCTTCTTTCGGCACCGCAACTGGGCGTTTCCGGTCCTGACCGCGGTTCTGTTCTGGGTGGCGGTCCCGCCCGCAAGCCTGTTCGGCAACGTGCGGGCCGAACACGTCAAGGATCTCGTCGCGGTCCTGATCGCCGTCGCGGGTCTCGGCCTGCGCGCCCTCGTGATCGGCCACCGTTCGATCCGGCGCGCCGGCGAGCACAAGGCCATCCATGCGGCCGAACTCTTCACCGACGGCCTGTTCTCCCTGTGCCGCAATCCGCTCTACACCGGCAACATTCTCATTCTGCTCGGCATCTTCCTGATGCACGGCAGCCTCTGGACCATCGTGCCGGGCCTGCTGGCCTACGTGGCCATCTACGCGGCCATGATCCGGGCCGAGGAACATTACCTGCTGGGGAAATTCGGCCGGCCCTACGCGGATTATTGCGCGCGCGTGCCGCGGTGGATCCCCAATCCGCTGGCCATGCGAGGGGCGCTCCGCCACATTCCTTTCGACGGGCGCCAAGTGCTGTTCGTGGAATATACCAATATCGGCGTCACGCTGAGCGCGCTCATCCTGGCGGAAATCTACGAGGAACTGGAAAATCCGCTGGTCTGGGGCAGCGGCAATCACGTCCGGGCACTGGCCTGCATGCTCGGCGTCACGCTTCTCGGGATCGCGGCGGTCCGCTTTGCCAAGAAGCGCCGCCGCACGGCGATGGCTTGACGTCGGGGCGGCTAGGCGCTCATCCGGTCGTTGCACGGTTGTGGGCCCGTGACGTCTTATTGCCGCGACGCCTCGTCGGGTATCGAGGACGCACCGCGCAAGCCGTTTTTTAGGGCCTGTTGAGGGGCGGATCCCGCGCCCGTCCATGCACAGGTCCGCGCCTGCGATGAAGCCGCCCTCGTCCGGTGCGCGGAAGAGAGCCGCGGCCGCCACCTCGTCGGGGCGGCCCAGCGACGGCCTCGATGGCCGGGGCATGCTCGATCGGTGCAACGCGGACAGCCCTGATGGACGAGTGATCCGCTCGCCGACGCTGTCGTTCGTACCCCGTCACACGTCCTGATCCCAAGGGGGTCGGCCGGAACACCCGGCCGTCCGCGGCTCAGAACGTCACGGTGCTGCGCAGACCGAACACGGCGGCGTCGCCGATCACCCGTCCGGGCCGGTCCGGGTCGGGGAGGCCGCCGCCCGGCCGGATCACGTACTGGAAGTCGGGCTGCACCATCAGCCAGGGGGTGACCTGGGCCTGGTAGGTGGCCTCGACCACAGTTTCCTCCGACCGCACGGGGTAGAACGCCCCCGTGAACGCCGCCGTGGCGGCGTCGCCCGCCGAGGCGCGCGGGCTGATGCGGGTGTATTCCGCCGCCACCCCCACGGTGTCGCCGTCGCGCCCGAACACGCCCTTGTAGGTCACGCCGCCCTGGATGAACGCGTCCACCAGGCTGCGGTCGCCCGGCGCCCCCATGGCGCGGGCCGTCACCGCAAGCCCGCCGTCGCCGTCCGGGTCGGGGCGGTACACCAGGGCGTCGAGCGTCCCGTACAGGCTCCAATCGCCCTGCCGGGTTCCCGGGCCCCCCGCGGTTGGGTCGGGCACGGGTGCGTTCACGCCGTTGGCGAAAGGGTCGGCGAAGCCGTTGGTGTTGTACCAGGCTCCCAGCTTGGCGGTGGCGGGCAGGCCGGTGGCGCCGTGCTCCTTGTTGACCGCGTACTGCGCTTCACCGATCACGAACGCGCCGCCCGACAGGTCGAAGGTCGTGCCGGACGCGTTTCGGAGCTGCGGGTCCCCCGTCCCGGGGCCCGCCGGGTTGCCGTCGAACAGGCCCAGCAGCAGCGTGAGCTGGTCGGTCGGGCGCGCCCGCAGCCGGATCCCGGGGGTCGGCAGCGGGTAGGCGGGACCGCCCGAAGGAAGGTCGATGGCCGGCAGGGTCGGCCAGCCGAACCCCGAGTTGATGAACAGGTCCTCGTATTCGGAGGTGATGAACTCGTAATCGGCGCTCTGCTGGCCGACCTTGACGTCCAGCCTGCCGTCCCAGAACTGCTGCTGGATCCACAACTCGTTCAGCCGCGTCGACGGGTCGGCCTCGATGCTGCTCGCCACGTTGAGGTTCATGAGGTTGAGCGCCGTCAGACCCCGCCCGTGGATCTGGTAGACGCTGACGTTGAAGGTGGCGCCCTGCCACCCGAAGGTCTCGGACAGGTCCGCGCTGAGGCTCACCTGGGCGAGACCTTCGGCGATGGCGCCGCGCCGGACCCCGCCGGTCGGGTTGCCCAGGACTTCGAAGCTTTCCGACAGGCCGAACGCGATCCCGTACCGGTCGAGGAAGGGGCGCAGGCCGCCGGCCGAGCCCAGCAGGTTGGAGCGGGTCAGGATGTCGCCGTCGGTCGCCTCCTTGGCGTCGGACTTGGACCCGGGCGTCGGGGAACTGGCGGACGAGGAGGAACCGGCGCTCTGGGCGCGGACCCCTGACGCCGACGTCAGGGAGGCCGCGAGAAGCAGCCCGAGCCACCACCCGGTCCTGCCGGGAGGTCGGGCGTTCGGCCCGGGCCTCGATGGTCCCGCGTTCCCGGTTGCCCTTCCCATCACCGCCGTCCTGCGTCAATGCTACCATGCTGCCGCGGTCCGGCGGCGCGCTATCTGTTGGCCTGCGCCGTATATCGCGCGTCGCGGCATTTTGTCAGTTCGTCACTGAATCGATGGCGCGACGCGGGGCAGGCAAAGTAGGACGTTTGCATGAATTTTGCTCGGGTGGAGAGCCGCAAGAAGGCCGCGGTCGTAGGCGCGGGACCGGGAGGCCTCGCGTCCGCCATGCTGCTGGCGGCCGCCGGCGTCGATGTGACGGTCTACGAGCGCATGAACCGGGTGGGCGGCCGCACGAGCCTGCTGGAAGCGGAAGGCTTCCGGTTCGACGTCGGCCCGACCTTCTTCCTGTACCCGCAGATCCTGCAAAGCCTGTTCCACCGCTGCGGTCTCGACCTCGCCGACTTCGTCACGCTGCAGCGGCTCGACCCGCACTACCGGCTGGTTTTCGAGGACGGGCCCGAGATCCTCACCACCAGCGACCTCGATCGTCTGGAAGTGGAACTCGCCAAGATCGATCCCGTCGACGCCAGGAACATCCGGCGGTTCATCGCCCGTGGGCGCAGCAAGCTCGCGGCCTTCCGGCCGGTGCTGCAGAAGGCGTTCCTGAGTCCGCTCGACCTGCTCACGCCCGACGTACTGAAATCCCTGCGCTGGCTCGCCCCCACGGCCTCGGTCGACGGCGATCTCAAGCGGCTGTTCCGCGACCCCCGCATCCGGCTCGCCTTCTCGTTCCAGACCAAGTACCTGGGCATGTCGCCGTTCCGCTGCCCGAGCCTGTTCACCATCCTTAGCTTCCTCGAATACGAGTTCGGGGTATGGCACCCGATGGGGGGCTGCGGGGCGCTGAGCGAGGGCATGGCGGAGGCGGCCCGCCAGCTCGGCGTCGAGTTCCGGATGGGCGAGCCCGTCGAGGCCATCGAGTTCGAGGGCAAGGCCGCTAAGGCCGTCACCACGGCGCGGGGCACGCAACGGGTCGACGCCGTGGTGGTGAACGGCGACTTCGCCCACGCGATCCCGAAACTGATCCCAGCCCGGCTGCGCCGGACCTGGTCGGACGCCCGGATCGACAAGGCCGATTATTCCTGCTCGACCTTCATGCTCTACCTCGGCATCGAGGGCCGCTACGACGAGCTCGACCACCACACCATCGTGCTGAGCCGCGAGTACCGCCGCAACGTGGCCGACATCGAGGCGGCGCTCCGGCCGCCGCCCGAACCCTCCATCTACGTCCAGAACCCGTCGCGCACCGATCCGGCCTTTGCCACGGCGGACGGGTCCTCGCTCTACATCCTGGTGCCGGTGGGCCATTGCGGCACGATCGACTGGGCGGCCGAGAAGCAGCGCTACCGCGACGTCGTGCTGGAACGGCTGGAACGGTTCGGCCTGCCCGGCCTCCGGCAGCGCATCCGCTACGAGAAGGTCGTCACGCCCGACGATTGGCGGGACGACCTCGCCATCCATCGCGGCGCCACCTTCAACCTCGCCCACTCGCTCGACCAGATGCTGCTGTTCCGGCCGCGCAACCGGTTTCAGGGCGTCGACGGCGTTTACCTCGCGGGCGGCGGCACCCATCCGGGTTCGGGCTTGCCCGTGATCTACGAGGGCGCGCGGATCACGGCCGACCTCGTGCTCGCCGACCTCGGGCTCGGCGACCGGGTGCCCGCATCGCCCGCCGATGAAATGCCGCTGGCCGCGACGGTTCCGGTCTAGAACCGCACCCGCGACCCGCCCGCCCCTCCTCCCTACGAGGCAACGATGACAGACTCCCTTCCCGTAGCGGTGATCGGCAGCGGCCTCGGCGGCCTGGCGGCCGCGGCCGTGCTGGGCGCGCGCGGCCACAAGGTCACCCTGTTCGACAAGAACCCCTGGTTCGGCGGCAAGGCGGCGGTGCTCAACGAAGGCGGCTACCGCTTCGACATGGGACCCACCATCCTGACCGTCCCCGACGTGCTGCGCCGCATCTTCGCGGAAGCCGGCGAGACGCTTGAAGACCACCTCGATCTGATCCGGCTCGACCCGCAGTGGCGCTGCTTCTTCGACGACGGCAAGGTGCTCGACCTGCAGGAGGACGTGGCCGCCATGGGGGCGAGCCTGGACCGGTTCGCACCCGGCCGGGGTCTGGGCCGGGGCTACGCCGACTTCCAGAAGTTCGCCGAACAGTTGCACGGCGTGTCGCAGCGCTTCTTTTTCTGGAAGTCGGTCGAGGACCTTCGCGACACGATGGACTTCAAGCGCAACATGAGCGCCAGCACCCTCAAGGACGTGCTGAGCTTGCGCATGGGCCGGTCGGTGGCGGGCAGCGTGCGCGGCTACGTGGGCGACGAGCGCGTGGCCCAGATGCTCGACCATTTCACCCAGTACGTCGGCTCCTCGCCCTACGCGTCGCCGGCCGTGCTGTGCGCCATCGGCCACATGCAGGCGAGCGGCGGCATCTGGTACCCCAGAGGCGGCACCCGCGCGGTGGCGGAAGCCTTGGCCGGCCTCGCGCAACGGCTCGGCGTCACGCTGGTGAGCGACACGGAGGTGACCGGCCTTGACCAGCGCGGCGGCGCCGTCAGCGCGGTCCGCACCGCGGGGGGCGGGGTCCATCCGGTGTCGGCCGTGGTGTCCAACATGGACGCGATCCGCACCTACGCGGAACTGGTGGGCGGCGCCCCGGCCGCGGCCTACAAGGACAAGTTCAAGCCGGCCTGCTCGGGCGTGGTGCTCTACCTCGGCCTGAACAAGGGCTACGACCACCTGCTGCACCACGATTTCGTCTTCTCGCGCAGCGCCGAAGAGGAGTTCGACTGGATCTACAACCGCGGCGAGCCCGCGCCCGACCCCACCTGCTACGTCGCGGCCCCGGCCCGCACCGACCCCACGGTGGCGCCCGAGGGGGGCGAAGCGCTTTACGTGCTGGTGCACACGCCCTATCTCCGACCGCACCACGATTGGGGCGCCATGTTCCCGCACTACCGGCAGGTCATCCTCGACAAGCTCAAGCGCACGGCCGGCATGGCCGACATCGAGGACCGCATCGTGGTCGAGCGGGCGCTCACCCCGCAGGACATTCACGACCGCTACAAGGTGCTGGACGGCGCCATCTACGGGCTGGCGAGCCACGGCAAGTTCCTGGGCGCCTTCAAGCCCGGCAACCGGTCGCGCCAGGTCAAGGGCCTGTACCTCGCCGGCGGTGCCGCCCATCCCGGCCCCGGCATGCCCATGGTGATGATGTCGGGCTGGATCGCGGCCGACGCGCTCGACCACGACAGCGCGGCCCTCAAGCGCGCGTCCTGACCCGATGGCCGGGCGCGAGCAGAAGCTGGCCGCCGAAGCCCGGCGCGTCCTCGCCCGCCGGTCGGGCCTGTGGTTCGCGGGCTTCGCCCACATCTTCTCCCGCGCCCTGGCCCGCGACTTCCACGCCGTCCGCCTGTCCCGGGCCGGGCCGCCGCCCGCGGCCGCCACGCCGCGGCTCATCGTTTATTCCAACCACCCGTCCTGGTGGGACGCCGCCATTTTCACGGTGCTGATCGCCCGCCTGTTTCCCGGGCGGCCCGGCCGTGCGCCCATCGACGCCGCCATGCTGTCGCGCTACGGCTTCATGGAACGGATCGGCGCCTTCGGGGTGGCGCAGGACGGCTTGCGGGGTCCCGCCACCTTCCTGGCCACCGCTGGCGCCATCCTGGCCGACCCGCGGGGCCTGCTTTTCGTCACCGCCCAGGGGCGGTTCGCGGACGCGCGCGAGCGCCCGGTCCGCCTCGCGCCGGGCCTCGCCCACCTCCTCGACCGCGTGCCCGGCGCCACCCTGGTGCCCATGGCGCTCGACTACCCGTTCTGGAACGAGCGCAAGCCCGAACTGCTGATCCGCTTCGGCACCCCGATGCCGGCCCGCGACCTCGTGGCCCTGCCGCGCGCCGCGCGCCACGACCGGCTGGCCGACCGGCTCGCCGCCACCATGGACGCGCTGCAGGCGGAAGCGCTGGCCCGCGACCCCGCGGGCTTCACGACCCTGATCGGCGGCCGGGCGGGCGTGGGCGGCGTTTACGACCTGTGGCGGCGGTCGCGGGCCGCGCTCGCCGGGCAGCGGTTCTCCGCCGCGCACGGCGAACCGCCGTGACCGGGCTCGCGGTCGCGGCCTTCGCCCTGGCGGTGCTGCCCTTCGCCATGACGGCCGTCAACCTGCGCCTCCTGCGCGTGCCGCCGCTGCCGGCCGTGCCGCCCTCGGTCGCGATCCTGATCCCGGCCCGCAACGAGGAAGCCACCATCGAGGCCTGCGTGCGGGCCGCGCTGGCGAGCCGGGGCGCCGACGTGGAGGTCGTGGTGCTGGACGACCATTCCACCGACCGGACCGCCGCGGTCGTGGCCGCGATGGCGGCCACCGAGCCCCGTCTCCGCCTCGCCCGGGCGCCCGCCCTGCCGGTCGGCTGGAACGGCAAGCAGCACGCCTGCACGGTGCTGGCGACCCTCACCGACCGGCCGAACCTACTGTTCATCGACGCCGACGTCCTGCTGGAGCCCGAGGCCGCGGCCCGCCTGGCGCCGCCCGCCGGGGTCGACCTCGTCAGCGCCGTGCCGCGCCAGATCATGGCGACCGCGGCCGAGCGGCTGGTCATTCCCATGATCAACGCCCTGATCCTGGGCTACCTGCCGGTGTTCTTCATGCGGCGGGACGGGCGCGCCGCGCTGGCGGCGGGCTGCGGCCAGATGATGATGGTGCGGCGCGACCCCTACCGGGCCACGGGCGGGCACGCGGCCATCCGGACGAGCCTGCACGACGGGCTCAAGCTGCCGCGCCTGTTCCGCGCCCGGGGTTTCCGGACCGACCTCGTGGGCGGCGCCCGCCTGGCGACCTGCCGCATGTACGCGGGCACGCGCGCCGTGTGGAACGGCTTCCTCAAGAACGCCACCGAGGGCATGGCCAAGCCGCTCGCCCTGCCGGTCTGGACCGCCCTGCTGGCCGGCGGGCACGTGCTGCCCTGGCTCCTGCTGGCCGCGGCCGCCTGGCGCGGCGGCACGTCGGTCGGCCAGGACGCGCTGCTCGCGACGGCCTGCCTGCTGCCGCTCGGGGCCCGGCTGCTCCAGGCCCTGGCCTGCGGTGAGCCGGTCGCGGCCGTGCTCCTGCATCCGTTCGGGATCCTGGTGACGCTGGCGATCCAGTGGACCGCGCTGGTGCGGCGCTGGCGCGGACGGCAGACGGTGTGGCGGGGCCGCGCCTATGCGGCCGGATCCTGACGGCGGTCCGCGGGTGACGCAGGGGCTGGACGATGCCTACGGCCGGCTGCGCCGGGCCTGGGACGCCGACGGCGGCCTGCCGCTCGGGGTCCGCCGCGGTGCCCTGCTCCGGTTGCGCGCGGCCGTCAAGACCAACGCCGAAGCCTTCGCCCGCGCCCTGGACGCCGACTTCGGCGGGCGGTCGCGCCACGAGACCCTGATCGCCGAGGTCGCGGCCGTGCTGGGCGCCGTGGACCACGCGGTGCCGCGCCTCGCCGGCTGGGCCGCGCCCGAGCGCGTCGCCGTGGGCTGGCGGTTCGCGCCCGCCACGGCTCGGATCGTCACACAGCCGCTCGGGGTGGCGGGCATCATGGGGCCGGGCAATTTTCCGGTGCAGCTCACCCTGCTGCCGCTGGTGGGCGCGGTCGCGGCCGGATGCCGGGTGCTGGTCAAGGTGTCCGAACTGACCCCCGCGACGGCCGAACTGATGGGGCGCGTGCTGGGCGAGGTGTTTGATCCCGGCCAGGTCGCGACCGTGTCGGGCGGCGCCGACGTGGCGGCCGCGATGACGCGCCTGCCCCTCGACCACCTCCTGTTCACCGGCTCCACGGCCAACGGCCGCCGGGTGATGGCGGCGGCGGCCGAACGCCTCACCCCCGTCACCCTGGAACTCGGGGGCAAGTCGCCCGCGGTCGTGGACGCGGGCGCCGACGTGGAGGCGGCGGCGCGCGCGATCATGGCCGGCAAGCTGATGAACGCCGGGCAGACCTGCGTGGCGCCCGACTACGCGCTGGTACCCGCGGCGCTCATGGAGGCCTTCGTGGCGGCGGCGGTCCGGGCCGCGCGCGCCTTGTACCCGGACCCGCACGGGCCGGCCTACACGGCCGTGCGGGACACGGCCGCCCGCGACCGCCTGGCCGCGCTCCTGCACGGCCAGCGGACCGTGCCGCTGTTCGCGAGCCCGGTGCCGCCCCCCAGGGTCGCGCCGGTGCTGGTGCTCGACCCCGCGCCCGACAGCCCCATCATGCAGCAGGAAATCTTCGGCCCCCTGCTGCCGGTGCTGACCTGCGACACGCCCGAGGCCGCGGTGGACCGGATCAACCGCCTCCCCCGGCCGCTCGCGCTCTACTGGTTCGGCCGCGACCGCGCGCGCCTGCAGACCGTGCTGGACCGCACCTTGTCGGGCACCGTGGCGGTCAACGAGACTGTGCTGCAGGCGGCCGTGGAAAGCCTGCCCTTCGGCGGCGTGGGGGCGTCGGGCCTGGGCGCCTACCACGGCCGGGCCGGCTTCGACACGTTCAGCCATCGCCGGCCCGTGTTCATCCAGAGCCGGTTCAGCCTGACGCGCCTGCTGCAGCCGCCCTATGGCCGGCGTGCCGAGGCGATCATCCGGTCGATCCTGGGCTGACGGGCCCCGGGTGCAATTCGGCCATGTTTGGTGGCCCTAGTTCACGATGGTACACCACGGGACGTCGGGCGAGCGGGGTCAGGTCGATGAGGCGGCGGGCGCTCCTGCGGTGGATCGGGCTGGGATTGCTGCTGGCGGGCGGGCAGGCCCGCGCCCAGACCCCGGCTCCGGCCAGGGCCGCCGTCGACGTGCTGCTGGTGCTGGCCGCCGACGTGTCGCGCTCCATCGACGAGCAGAAGTTCGAGTTGCAGCGGCACGGCTACGCGGCCGCGCTCGCCGACGCCCGCGTGCTCCAGGCCATCGCGTCGAACCCCAACCGCCGGATCGCGGTGGCGTTCGTGGAATGGGCCGGGGCGCAATCGCAGAAGCTCGTGGTCGACTGGACCGCCATCGCGGACGGTGCCGACGCCAGGGCCTTCGCGGCCCGCGTGCTCGAAGCACCCCGCTCGTTCTACGACCGCACCGCGCTCGGCTCCGCCCTGCAGTTCGCGGCCGAGCAGTTCGACCACGCGCCGTTCACGGCCACCCGCAAGATCATCGACGTGTCGGGCGACGGGACCAGCAACGGCGGGGTCGACATCCGGGCCGCGCGGGACGCCGCCCTGGCCCGGGGCGTCACCACGATCAACGGCCTGGTGATCCTGAGCTCGAACGACGGGCCGCGCTACCTTTACGAGCACACCCACCCGCCCGGCGGGCTCGCCCGCTACTATCGCGACAACGTGGTGGGGGGCGTGGCGGCCTTCGTGTCGACCGCGGAGGGGTTCGAGAGTTTCGACCGGTCGCTGATCGCCAAGATCGTGGAGGAACTGTCGTGAGCGAACCGGCGCCCGCCAGGCCGCGGATCAGCATCCACTATTGCACGCAATGCCAGTGGCTGCTCCGCGCCGCCTGGATGGGGCAGGAACTGCTGTCCACGTTCGGCACCGACCTCGGCGAGGTGGCGCTGGTTCCCGCCACGGGCGGCACGTTCCGCATCGACTACGACGGCGAGCCGATCTGGGAACGCAAGCGCGACGGCGGCTTTCCCGATGCCAAGGTGCTCAAGGGGCGGGTCCGCGACCGGCTCGATCCGGACCGCGACCTCGGCCATTCCGATCGGCGATGAGTGGGTGCGTCGCCGTTGATGGATGAGCGGGGCACCCGGCCGCCGATCGGCATTTCTACCCGAGCGACTCGCCCTCGGCTTCCAGGGCGCGCAGCACGGCCGGGCGCTGCTTCATGCGCTCGAAATGGGCCGCCACGGCGGGCGGCAGCGCGATGCCGATCCCGGGCGCCCAGCGCTCGCAGAAGAACAGCGCCGCGTCGGCGATCGTGAAGTGCCCGCCGCCCGCGTAGGGGCGACCGGCCAGTTGTCCGTCGAGGATCGCGAAGCCCTCGCGCACGGTCGCCTCGCCCTGCTTCCTGACCGTGCCACTGCCGAGCCCGAGCGTGCCGTGCACCAGGTCGTCGGGCTCGAACTTGGCCGGCTTGAACACGCGCGTGAAGCCCTGCATGTGCACCGTGCCGATCACGTAATCCATGATCTCGATCGCGCGGATCTCGTTGTCGAGACCGTCGGGCAGCAGGGTTTTGGCAGGATTGGTCCTGGCCAGCCAGGTGGCGATGGCGCTGAACTCGGTCAGCACCGACCCGTCGTCGCGCACCAGCGTCGGCACCTTGCCCTTGGGGTTGATGCGCTTGAAGGCCGGCTTCTCGGTTTCGCCGCCCGCCGCGTCGACCTTCTCGGTCTCGTAGGGCGCGCCGATCTCCTCCAGGAGCACGTGGATGCCGATCGCGCAGGTGTGGGGACCCCAGTAGAGCTTCATGCGGCGGTTCTCCGGCTCGATCCGATCAGGCAACGCCGCCGGGGGTACGAGGTTCACGGCCGGAGCACGTCGGCCCGCGCGCGGCCGTGCCGGGCCGCGTAGTGGAGGTCGGCGCGCGACAGGCCGATGTCCTTCAGCATGGC
>CAXTEP010000076.1:0-7243 GCA_964243125.1 uncultured Lichenihabitans sp.
TTCGCCCGGCAGACCGGCCGCATGGTGGGGATCGACGTGCCCGTGATCCCGGTCGAGCACCAGTACATCGTCACCGAGCCGCACCCGCTCATCCTGGAGCGCCGCCGCCGGGGCCTGCCCGAGATGGGGGTGCTGCGGGAATCCGATTCCTCCTGGTACATGCGCGAGGAAGCGGGCGGCCTGCTGCTCGGCCCCTACGAGAAGGGGGCGCCTGCCTGCTACGTCGACGGGCCCGCGGCCGACAGCGAGTACGAGCTGTTTCAGGAGGACCTGGAGCGGCTGATGCCCCACATCGAGACCGCCATCGCGCGCGTGCCGGCCTTCGGGGAGGTCGGCATCAAGAAGGTCTACAACGGCGCCATCGCGTATACGCCGGACGGCAGCCCGATCGTCGGGCCCGCGGCCGGCGTGCCGAATTTCTGGCTCAACGAGGGCCATTCCTTCGGCGTGACGGCGGCGGGCGGAGCCGGCTGGCAGCTCGCCGAATGGATCGTCGACGGCGAGCCCACGATCGACATGATGGGCGTCGACCCGCGCCGCTTCGGCCGCTACGCGTCCAGGGCCTACCTGATCGCCAAGAACGAGGAGGCCTACGCCAAGGTCTTCACGGTCCACTACCCCGACGAGGAACGCGACGCCGCCCGCCCCCTACGGCAGACGCCCTGCTACGGCCGCATGCGCGACCTCGGCGCCGTGTTCGGCGCCACCTTCGGCTGGGAGCGGCCGAACTGGTTCGCGCCGCCCGGCTACCAGTTGAGCGACGCCGACCTCGACAAGCCCGACGTGCTGCTCAACGAGAACCACCCGCCCGCGGTGGACAGCAAGCGCCCGGTCGAGAAGTGGAGCTTTCGCCGCTCGAACTATTTCCCCTTCGTGGGGCAGGAATGCCGGGCCGTGCACGAGCGCGTGGGCCTGCAGGACATGTCGGCCTTCGCCAAGTTCGAGGTGTCGGGACCGGGTGCGGAGGCCTGGCTCGACCGCATCCTGACCAACCGCGTGCCCAGGGCGCTGAACCGCGTCACCTTGACCTACCTGCTGACCCGGCACGGGGGCGTGCGGGCCGAGTTCACGCTGACCCGCACCGGGCCCGAGCGCTTCTACCTCGTTTCGGCCGGGGCGCTGGAGAACCACGACCACGACACGCTGTTCAAGCTGCTGCCGCCCGACGGCAGCGTGCGGCTCGACAAGGTCACGACCCAGTACGGCGTGCTGGTGGTGGCCGGGCCGCAGTCGCGCGCGACCCTGCAGGCCGTGGCCGACGTCGACATGTCCAACAAGGCCTTTCCGTGGCTGACCGCCCAGGCGCTGAGCGTGCGCGCCGCAGGGCTGCTGGCGCTGCGCGTCAACTTCGAGGGCGAACTCGGCTACGAGTTGCACCACCCGATCGAGATGCAGAACTACATCTTCGACGCCGTGATGGAGGCGGGCCGCCCGTTCGGCATCGCGCCCTTCGGGTTGCGCGCGATGGACAGCCTGCGCATTGAGAAGTCGTACAAGCTCGTGGGTCGCGAGCTGTCGATCGAATACGCGGCCTTCGAGTCGGGCCTGGACCGCTTCGTCGATACCAAAAAGCCCGACTTCCTGGGCCGCGAGGCCCTGATGGCACGGCGCGAGCAGGGTTTCGCGAATCGCTCCGTAACCCTGGAGGTGCACGGCGTCACCGACGCGGACGCGCGGGGGTCCGAGCCCGTCTACAGCGGCGGCGAACTGGTGGGCCGCACCACGTCGGGCGGCTACGGCTGGCGCACGGGCAAGTCGCTGGCGCTCGCCATGGTGCGGCCCGACCTCGGCGAGCCGGGCACAAGCCTCGACGTCACCGTGCTGGGCGAAACCCGCCGCGCCACCGTGATTCCCGAAAGCCCCTTCGATCCGGACAATGCGGCGCTGCGGGGGTGAGGCGCCCGCCGGCCGGGACCGATCCGATGAACAGCCAAACGTGACCCGGATCGGCCTGGTTGCGGGACGACCAAAAAGGCAACAGGGTGTATCCGCCCAAAATCGGGCAACGGTTCGAAGCGACCGAGATCGTGTTCCGCCGCCGCCGGGAACGCGTGGGGCAGGGTGCCGATCGGATCCGTTTTCGCCATATGCCGAGACCGGTACGTCGCACCCGGCGCGGACCAAGACGCTTTTTTGGCCCAAGTGACGCCAGGCCGAATCATCCACGATGCCGATGGCCGCCAGCCTCGCCGCGGTCCGGTTCAGAACACGTCGGGTGGCCGCGGCCGGTCCGGCTCGTCGGGACCGAACAGCGCGTCCAGGCCGCCGATGACGCGGCCGGGCGCGAGGTCGGTGTATTCGTCCGGCGCCTTGGCGCGGTTCAGCCAGATCGCGTCGAAGCCGAACGCTGCCGCGCCCGCCACGTCCCACCGGTTCGACGACACGAAAGTGATGCCTTGCGCGGGCTCGCCCAGCCGCTCGGCGGCGAGCCGGTAGGCGCGCGGGTCCGTCTTGTAGATCCGGAGCGCATCGACCGAGATCAAGACGTCCAGGACCGGTCCGAGCCGCGCCGCCGCGACCGCGCGGGCCAGCATGGCGTCCGTGGCGTTGGACAGGGTGGCGGTGCGCCACCCGTCGCGCTTGAGGCGGGCCAGGGTAGGCAGCGTGTCGGGGTAGGGATCGATGTCGGCGTAGGCGTCGAGCAGCCTCGCCCGAAGTTCCGGCTCCAATCCGCCGCAGCGGGCGCTCGCGAAGTCCAGGGCCTCCTCGGTCAGGGCCTGGAAGTCGCGGTAGCGGTTCGCAAGGGATCGCACCCAGGTGTATTCGAGCTGCTTGGCGCGCCAGAGTTCGGCGAGGCGGTCGGCCGACGGACCAATCTCGCCGCGCAGGCGGATCACGGCGGCGTTGACGTCGAATAGTGTGCCGTAAGCATCGAACACGATCGTTCCGGGCATGGGGCTCAGGCCTTCGCGCTTCGGGCGGGAAGGCCCGGCAGTGTCACGCCCAGCAGGCGCAAGCCCCCCAGCAGCCCCGCGACGTAGACCAGGGCCGCGGGCCCGCCCACCAACACGAGCGACAACGCGCCGACGCCGCGGAAGTGCTGCGCGTAACTCTCGATCGCCGGCCCGGCCCCGAGAATGAATGCCGCCAGCAGCACGCAACCGACGTCCACCGCGACCGCGACGCGCGCCAGCGTACCGTCCATGCGCATCGTGCCGGCTCGGCTCGCCAGCCCCACCAGCAGGACGAGGTTGATCCAGGCCCCGACCGCAGTGGCGGTCGCGAGCCCCACGGCCCCGAACGGCCTGTAAAGCAGGACCTTGAGGGCGAGATTGCACGCGACCGCCAGCAGCGACGCCACCATGGGGGTGGCGGTGTCGCCCCGCGCCTGGAAACTCGCGACCGCGGAGCGGATCAGCACGACCGGGAGCATCCCCGACCCGTAGGCGGCCAGCACGGCCGCCGAGGCGGCCGCGGCCTCGGCCGTGAAGTTGCCGCGCTGAAACACGCCCTGCATGATCTGGCGCGGCATCAGCAGGAACAGGATGAAGAACGGGGCCGACAGCGCCAGCGTCAGCGCCATGGTGCGGTTCTGGGCGTAAAGGGCGCCGCCCGGATCGTTCTGGGCCAGCCGCCGGCTCATCTCGGGCAGCAGCACCGTGCCGGCCGCGATGCCGATCACGCCGATGGGCAGCTGGTAGATGCGTTCTGCGTAGTAGATCGAGGACGGGCCGCCGGTCGGCAGCAGCGACGCGATGATGGTGTCGGCGAAGATCGCGATCTGCACGCCGGCCGAGCCGATCACGGCCGGTCCCAGGGCGCGGAAGAACTGCCGGACGTCGGCGGTCCAGCGCGGGCGGACGATACGGTCGAGCAGCCCCGCGCGGCGGGCCGCCGCCGACACGAGCCCGAGCTGCAGCACCCCCGAAACCGTGACCCCGACGCTCGCGGCCACGCCGGCGTCGGGGAACAGGAACGCGAGCGCCAGGAACACGACCATCGTGATGTTGAGCAGGACGGGCGCGAAGGCCGCGACCGTGAACCGGCGGTTGGCGTTCAGCGTGCCCGATTGCAGCGTCACCAGCGTGATGCAGAGCAGGTAGGGGAAGGTGATCCGCGTCAGGGTCACGGCGTGATCCATCTTCGCGGGGTCGTCGGCGAAGCCGGGCGCCAGCGCGCGCACGAAGACGGGCGTAAACGCCAGGGCGGCGGCGAGCAGCAGCACCTGCGACAGCAGCAGGATGGTGAAGATCTGGCTGGCGAAACGCCGCGCCGCCTCCGGGCCGCCGGTTTCGAGCACGCGCGCGTAGGACGGCACGTAGGCCGAGTTGAAGGCGCCTTCCCCGAAAATCTGGCGGAAGTTGTTTGGAACCCGGAACGCCACCACAAACGCGTCGGAGATCACGCCCACGCCGAGAACCGCGGCCTGCATGATGTCGCGGACGAAGCCGGTGGCGCGTGACAGCAGCGTCAGTCCACCGACGGACAGAAGATGTTTGTACATGGGCTCCGGGACCGGGCGCGGGTCACCCGATGTGCACCGGATCGCGCCGGGACGCCACCGGCGCGCGATATCGTGGAACGACCCCAGAGCCAGGGTGGCGCTCCCCCTCGTCCCCTGGCAAGTTGGGGGGGGGTCGCGCGAAGCGCCGGATGAGTCCTGTTCGAGGAAGGCGCCAAACTCCAGCCGCCCGGTCGAGCAACTTCTCCCGCGGGCGGGAGCGAGGCGCCGTGACCGTCATCCCGAGGCGGGAAAGGCGACGTCGCGCGAACTCACGACGTCGACACGCCTTCGGCCGATCCTAGATCGCGGCCTTGTACAGTTCCTCGACGTGATCCCAGTTGATGAGGTTCTCGACCCACGCCTTCAGGTAGTCGGGGCGGCGATTGCGGTAATCGATGTAGTAGGAATGCTCCCACACGTCGACGCCCAGGATGGGCGAGCCGCCGTGCACCAGCGGGCTCTCGCCGTTGGCGGTCTTGGTGACTTCCAGCTTGCCGTCCTTCACCGTGAGCCAGGCCCAGCCCGAGCCGAACTGCGTGGTGCCGGCTTGGATGAAGGCTTCCTTGAACTTCTCGAAACCGCCGAAACTCTCCGCGATGGCCTTGTCCAGGCTGGCCGGCAGCGCGGTGCCGCCGCCCTGCGGCTTCATCCACTGCCAGAAATGGACGTGGTTGAAGTGCTGGCCGGCATTGTTGAACAGCCCTGCATTCTTGCCAAACGACTCCCGCACGACCGTTTCGAGCGGCTGGCCGTCGAGCCCTGAGTCCTTCAGCAGATTGTTGCCGTTGGTCACGTAGGCCTGATGGTGCTTGTCGTGGTGGAACTCGAGCGTTTCCTTGGACATGAAGGGTTGCAGCGCGTCATAGGCGTAGGGCAGCGGGGGAAGCTCGAAGGCCATGGTGGAAACTCCTGAACGGCGGCACGAAGGGGACGATTCCCGGACCGCCGCGTCCCATCGGAAACTAGCGGCCCATTCGTCGCAGGCAACCGCCGGGACGCGGTTCGGCGGTTTTCGCGCAGCCCGTTGATTTTACTCGGGGAAGGATTCCGGGCTACACATCGGCTTGCCAAAACGTCCGTTTCCGCATGGCCGGCTCTACCGATGGATCGTGACCGATGTCCGTGGTGATCTACGCGCTCAGTGGGTTGCTGGTCCTGGCCGGCTCGATCGCGATCGTCACCGGCAGCCAGGTGGTCCATCTCGAACAGGGGTGGACCGCCATCATCGCGGGATCGGTGGCGGTCGTGGGTGGCTGCGTGCTGTTCGGGATCGGCGCCGTGCTGCAGGGTTTGCGGGGGCTGCGCGTCGCGCTCCTGGCCGCTCAGCCGGCCTCCGCTCCTGCCGCCGTTCCGCCGCAGTCCGGTGAGCTTCCGCCAGTCGTGGTCGCGGCGCCGAGCCTGGCCGCCCCGGTCGAGCCCCCGCGACCCCGGGCCGCCATGCGGCCGTCGTTCACGGCCGTACAGGCCGAACTCCCCGCCGTGCCCGAACCCGCCCGCGAAGCGCGGCCGCGCGAGGTCGCTTTGCGCGAGGTCCCCGCCCGCGAAACGCCCGCGCGTGAGGCGCCCGCAGTCGCGTCGGCCGACGACGCGCCCGAACCGGCCGAAGCCGTGCCCGCGCCCCCATTTCCCGTGGCCGACTCGCGGTTGCCGCTCTCGGCACGGAAGCGGCCCAACTTCCTGTCGAATTTCCTGGCCCGCACCGCCGAACGTGGCCCTGACGTCGCCCTGCCGCCCAACGAAAGCGGCGGCTCGGTCCAGCCGGTGCTGACCCCGGTGAGCGATCGCCCAACTCCGCGCGCTCCCCTGCGGACGTCGGTCGACCTGTCGTCCGGCTGGTCCGAGATGGCCGACGACAGGCCGCAAGGCGAGGCGCCGAGCCCGCCCGCCCGGGCCGACGGTGGCCGGGTGCCGGAACGCGCCGCGGCACCGGCCGCGGTTCCCGAAGCGCCCCGGCCCGGCCCGGCCATGCCGCCGGCCGCCAACCTTCCGGCCGCCGACACTCCGCCCCGGCCGACCGTGGTGGGACGCTACAATGCCGGCTCGGCCTCCTACGTCCTCTACTCGACCGGCATGATTGAGGTCGAGACCGAGGGAGGGACACACCAGTTCGAGTCGATGCAGGACCTCAAGGCCTTCATCGAGCGGCAGGAAGGCGCGAAGGCGTAGATCGGCCCTTCAGGCGGCCAGGCCCACGCAGGCGAGCGCGAAGGCGTATTCCAGCGCCACCTCGTCCAAACGGTCGAAGCGGCCCGACGCCCCGCCGTGCCCGGCCGCCATGTTGGTCTTCAGCAGCACGGGACCACGGCCCGTGGTGGCGGCCCGCAGCCGGGCCACCCATTTAGCGGGCTCCCAATAGGTCACCCGCGGGTCCGTCAGCCCGCCCAGCGCCAGGATCGGCGGGTAGGGCCGGGCCTCGACGTTGTCGTAAGGCGAGTAGGACCGGATAGTCTCGAACGCCTGCGGATCGAGGACGGGGTTGCCCCATTCGAGCCATTCGGGCGGCGTCAGCGGCAGCTCGGCGTCCAGCATGGTGGTGAGCACGTCCACGAAGGGTACGTCCGCGATGATGCCGCCGAACAGCGTCGGGGCGCGGTTGGCGATCGCGCCCATCAGCATACCGCCCGCGCTGCCGCCCTGCGCCACGATGCGGCCCGGGCTCGTGTAGCCCACCGCCGCCAGATGCTCGGCGGCCGCGATGAAATCCCCGAACGTGTTGGGCTTGTTGGCGAGCTTGCCGTCCGTGTACCAGGCCCAGCCCTTGTCGGTGCCGCCGCGCACGTGGGCGATCGCGAACACGAA
>CAXTEP010000076.1:7343-10655 GCA_964243125.1 uncultured Lichenihabitans sp.
ACCAGGCCCAGCCCTTGTCGGTGCCGCCGCGCACGTGGGCGATCGCGAACACGAAGCCGCGGTCGACCAGCGACAGCCGGTTGGTCCCGAACGAGGCCGGGATCGCGTGGCCGTAGGCCCCGTAGCCGTAGAGCAGCAGGGGCGCGGACCCGTCGGTCGCGAGGCCGGCGCGGTGCAGGAGGGAGATCGGCACGCTGGCCCCGTCGGGCGCGGTCGCGAAGATGCGCCGCGTCACGTAGGTGGCGGCGTCGTGGCCGGACGGAACTTCGCGGCGCTTGCGCAGCACTCGTTCACGCCGGGCCATGTCGTAGTCGAAGGTTTCGGAAGGCGTGGTCATCGACGAATACACGAAGCGCAGGATGGCGGAGTCCGGCTCCGGCAGGTCCGACAGCCCGAGCGAATAGGCCTCCTCGTCGAACGCCACCGCGTGTTCGACGCCGTCCTCTAGCGATCGGACCACGACGCGGGGCAGCCCGTTTTCCCGCTCCAGGCGCACCAGGAAGCGGTCGAAGGCCTGGATGCCGAGGATCAGGCAGCCCCGGCGATGGGGCACGAGGTCGCGCCACGCGGTCCGGCCGGCCGATGCCGCGGAAGCCTCGACGATCTTGAAGTCCTCGGCCCCGTCGGCGTTGGTGCGGATGAACAACCGCTCGCCGGACCCGTCCAGTTCGTAGCGCAGGCCCGGTTCGCGCCCCGCCACGAGGCGCGGGGCGGCGTCGCCCCCCCGGAGATCCACGAGGTGGTTCTCGGTGGCGTCGTGGCCGTGAATGGAAATGACCGCGAAATCGCCCGAGCGCAGGCGCCCGACCGACACGAACCAGCCGGGATCGGGCTCGTGCAGGACGAGTGCGTCCTCGGCGACCTCCGTGCCGAGCCGGTGGCGGTAGACCCGGCTCGCGCGGTGATTGTCGTCCAGGCGGACGTACAGGAACGATCGCCCGTCCGCGAACCAGACGGCCGTTCCTTCCGTGTCGGGCACGCGGTCGGGCCGGTCGCGGCCTGTGGCGATGTCGCGGACCCTGATCGTGTAGAGTTCGGAGCCTTTCCGGTCGGCGCTCCAGGCCAGCAGGCCGTGGTCGGGGGAGTGCTCGGCCCCGCCCAGGTCGAAGAAGGGAGCGCCGGCCGCGAGCGCGTCGCCGTCGACCATCACGGTCTCGTCGCCGCCGCGGCGCGGCCGCCGGCACAGCAGGGGGTGCTGGCCCCCGTCGCGGTGGCGCTCATAGTACTGGAAGGGCCCGTCCGGGACGGGCACGTCGCTGTCCTCCTCCTTGATCCGGGCCCGCATCTCCCCGACCATGCGCTCGCGCAGGCCGCCCAAGGGGGCGAGCACCGCTTCCGCGTAGGCGTTCTCGGCCTCCAGCACGGCCCTGATCTCGGCCGGCAGGACCGAAGGATCGCGCAAAACCTGCTGCCAGTTGTCGGCCCGCAGCCACGCGTAGGGATCGCTGATCGCGACGCCGTGAACGGTCGCGACCCTGGGGCGGACCGCGACGGGACGCGGCGGCTGGGCGTCGGCAAGCGACAGGCTTCCGGGGCGGGTCATCGTGCTCACGCGGCATCCTCTTCGAGCCGCAGGGCCGTGCCGTTCATGCAGTAGCGCAGGCCCGTGGGGGCCGGCCCGTCGGGGAACACGTGGCCGAGATGGGCGTCGCAGGCCGCGCAGCGCACCTCCGTGCGGGTCATGAACAGCGACCGGTCCGCGTGCTCGTCCACCGCGTCGCGCTCAACCGGCCGGGTGAAGCTCGGCCAGCCCGTGCCCGAGTCGAACTTGGCCTCGGACCGGAACAAGGGCGCGCCGCAGCACACGCAGGCGTAGGTGCCCTTCGCCTTGGCGTCGTTGTAGGGGCCCGTGAAGGCGCGCTCGGTGCCGTGCCGGCGCGTGACCCGGAACTGCTCCGGCGTCAGCTGGGCGCGCCACTCGTCCTCGCTCCTGTTGACTTTCGGGGGTCTCGTATCCTGGGCCATGAGGCTCTCCTTGCGGGTGGGAGGTAGGCTTCGGGCCGGCCCGCCGCAAGGCGCCGCCCCGCGGCCCGCAGGATCGCGGGTGCCGTCGTGTCCCGCATTGACTTGCCCCCGACTCGCGACGATACAAGGATTCGCGAGTCGGATACGCAAGCAATCGAACTATTGAGAAGTACACTGGCTGCAACAGGCATAATAGTCGGGTGGCGCCCACAATGACGCAGGCCACGGACACCATGGAGCATGACGCGGGCCCGGGTGACGCCGCCGCCGGCCCGGCAGGGAGGGGCGCGGGTTCGGCCCGCCTGGCCGCGCTCGCGGCCGCCATCGTGGCGGCCTACGTCAAGCGCAGCGCGGTGCCGGCCGGAGAGGTTTCCGGCCTGTTCGACGAGGTCCATGCCACGCTGGCGCGGCTCGCGGCCCTGCCCGCAGCGGCGCCTGTCCCGGAGGCAAGACGGCCCGCCGTGCCGATCCACAGGTCCGTGACAGCCGACCACATCGTGTGCCTGGAAGACGGGCTCGCCTTCAAGTCGCTGAAGCGTCACCTCCGCGCCCGCTACAACATGACGCCCGAGCAGTACCGGACCCGATGGGGCCTGCCCGACGACTACCCGCTGGTGGCGCCCGGCTACGCGCGGGAGCGTTCGCAGCTCGCCAAGCTCACGGGTCTCGGCCAGCAGCGGCGGCGCAAGCTGTCCTGAGCGGTTCGGCCGCGCGGCCTCAGCCCTGCGCCAGGGCCCGCGCGGCGTCGCGCTTGATCCGTTCCACCATGGCGCGCACGCCGTTGGAGCGCTGCGGCGTCAGGTGCTCGTCGAGCCCCAGGCGGCCGAGCCGGGCGGCCGCGTCGGTTTCGAGGACCTCGGCGGCGGGCCGGCCCGAATACAGCGCCAGGATGATGGCGATCAGCCCCTTGACGATGTGGGCGTCGCTGTCGCCCCGGAACGACAGAACCGGCCCGCGCCCGTCCCGGTCCACGCTGGTTTCCAGCCACACCTGACTGGCACAGCCCTTGACCCGGTTGGCCTCGCTGTGCTGCTCGGCGGGCAGGGGGGCGAGGTCGCGGCCGAGCTCGATCACGTAGCGGTAGCGTTCCTCCCAGTCGTCGATGAAGGCGAAGTTCTGCTCGATGTCGTCGATCTTCACCATGCGCCTGCCCCGAGCCCCGCGGTCGCTCCCCTGTCGCGTATCGGTCCGGGCGACGCAAGGGTTCGGGACCCTCACTCCGGCCTGGGCACGGGGGCGCGACGCGGTGGCGCGGGTCGCCGCGCCGGGATGGGAGTCATCCCGGCCATCGTGGCCGCGGCGAGCGACGCGCAGGGGCCGAGCGCGCCGCCGCACAGGCTTCCGGCC
>CAXTEP010000076.1:10755-13776 GCA_964243125.1 uncultured Lichenihabitans sp.
GGCCGCGGCGAGCGACGCGCAGGGGCCGAGCGCGCCGCCGCACAGGCTTCCGGCCGCCGAGACCGCCACCTGCGCCGCGTTTCGCGCCACCGCGGCGGTGTCCGGCTCGGGGTCGCGGCGCCCGGGCAAGGCCAGGACCACGGCCGTGATGCAGACGGCCGAACGCAGGGCGAACATCACCATCGAGACCCCAGGGCATGGTCGAACAGCCCGTCACCATGCCCGCGAAAGGCTTACTTTGGTCTGACTGGCTCGCCGGATCGCGGGTTCAAGAGCTTCTCAAGCCGGCGTCGGCGCAAGCGACATCCCAGGGTGATCGACCGCCCCTCGTCCGCGCCGGCGTCCAATCGCGAGCCTGACCTGTCGGTCGCGGGGCATCCCTTCCAGGGACGGTGCCGGCGGATGATCCGACCACGGCCTCGCGCCGGCGTTGCCCGGCGTATCCCGTCCACCTTTCGCGTGCCGCGACCGTCAAAGGTCCCGCGCCGACCGCGACTGTCGGTTTTTCCCGTTCCATTTAGCAGTCGCTTAAGCCCGCACCGCAATAGTGGGGCAGGACGCATCATGGCAGGGTCGATGCGGGCGGAGCGCGTGGCGTGACGGTTCTCGGCTTCCTGGTGAACCACATCGGACGCCTCGTCCACCCGGACGCGCGCGGCATCCCTCTCGTTCGCGCGCGGCACGGCGTGTTCATCGCGGCGCGGCTCGGCCTGTTCGCGGCCGCCCTCGCGAGCCTGCCGGTCGTGCTGGCGCTGGGCCGCCCGCCGGCACCGGGAAACGCTGCCGCCCTCGCCTGGCTCGCGGTTCCGGTCGCGGCCGCCGCATTCCTGTCGCGCACGGGTCGGCTCGGCCGCGCCGAGGCGGCTTCCATGCTGGGCTGGACCGGCTTCGCAGCGACCGCCCTGCTGGGCGGCGGCCTGGGCGCCAGCGGCGCGCTCGCGATCCTGTTCGTGGTCGCCCTGGAAGCCGGACAGGCGTCAAGCCGGCGCGCCGTTCTGCTCGCAGCGATGCCGGCCGCGGGCCTCGCGGCCCTGTTGGCCGCCGGTTTCGCGCCCCCGGGGCCGGGCGCCCACGACGGTGCGATCCTGGCCGCGGCCTTCATCTACGCCGGCGTGATCGCGGCCGGGCAGATGCGCGTGCAGGCGCTGCAGCGGCGATCGATCGACTTCGGGACTCAGAACGTCCGGGCCCTGTCGGAGGTCATCGACGGCCAGGTGGTCCGCTGCGATCGGTCGGGCACCGTGACGGCCGCGAGCCCCGACGACGTGCGGACCTTCGGGCTGCGGGCCCGCGACCTTGTCGGGCGCGGCCTGTTCGACCGGGTCCACGTGGTTGACCGCCCCGCCTTTCTTCAACTCCTATCCGAGGCGTCGCTGCGGCCCGCGCCCGTGGTCGGCACGATCCGGTTGCGGGTTTCGGGCGCGGGCGGGCCGGACGGTGCGCTCGCACAGCCGTCTTTCGCCCACGTCGAGCTGCGGGCCCGCCGGCTCGCGGCCGCGTCCAGGGAGGCGGGGACGCCCCTGTTGGCCGTGCTGCGCGACATGACGGCCCAGAAGCAGCACGAGCAGCAGACCCAGGAGGCCCGGGACAGGGCCGAGCGCGCCCACGCCTGGAAGGACGCCTTCCTGGCCAACATCAGCCACGAGTTGCGCACGCCGCTGAACGCCATCATCGGGTTCTCGGAGATCCTCGCCGATCCCGCCCTCATCCCGGCCGACCCGGCCAAGCAGCACGAATACGCGGGCATCATCGCGACCTCGGGCCAGCACCTGCTGTCGGTGGTCAACAGCCTGCTCGACATTTCCAAGATCGAGGCCGGTCGCTTCGAGCTCGCGCCCGAAGCGTTCGACGTGGCCGCCACCATCCAGTCCTGCTGCGACATGATCGGCCTCAAGGCCGAGCAGGCCGGGATCGCGGTGCAGCAGGAGCGGAGCGCGGCCTTGGGCGAGATCGTCGCCGACCGGCGGGCCTGCAAGCAGATCGTCATCAACCTGCTGTCGAACGCGCTGAAGTTCACGCCCCGCGGCGGCCGGATCACCGTGGGGTCGCGGCGCGACGGGTCGTCGGTCGTGATCAGCGTGGCCGACACGGGGATCGGCATCGAAGCCGCCGACCTGGCGCGGTTGGGCGACGCGTTCTTTCAGGCCAGGAGTGGCTACGATCGGCCCTACGAAGGCACGGGCCTGGGCCTGTCGGTGGTCCGGGGTCTCGTGGGCCTGCACGGCGGCAGCATGGCGGTGGACAGCCTGCCGGGCGACGGCACGCGCGTGCTGGTCCGGCTGCCGCTCGACTGCCGCGGTCCCGCTCACGCCGGCGGCGCCGTCAAGATCGACGTGATCGGCCGCGCCTCGCGACGGCCGGCGCGGACCCCTGTTCCCGAACCCACCAAGGTGCAGAAAATTGCGTGAAGCGACCCTCGATCGGGCGGGCGACCTCAACGGCGTGCGGCCCGCCAAGGCCGCCGGCCCGTCCCGCAAGACCCGCGCGCCGCGCAAGCCGGTCCCGGGCGCGGGGCGGTCGCGGGCCGGACTCCGCGGACGGGCGCTCGCCACCGCGGCTTCCGCGGTCTTCGCGGCCCTGATGTGCGGCATCGTGCTGAACGCGACCGTGTTCCAGAAGGGCCATCATCCGGCGCCGCTGTTCGGATCCGCGGCCGAGCCCGCGCGGCTCCCGGCCGCGGTCCGTGCCGCGCCGCAGCCGCCGCCGGTCGTCCAGGCCGCGGCCCCGGCACAGCCCGAGGTCGTGCCGGGCCCCCTGGCGCTCCACCCCGCGCAGGCCGCCTCGGTCGCGGCCAAGCCGGCCGGCCCGGCCCCGGCGGTCAGATCGCCTCAGGCAGCCAAGACCCCCTCGGTCGCGAGACCGGACCATGGTCGATCCGAGGGGTCTAGCACTGCGGCGCGGACGAGGCCCGGCCAGCCCTCGGCGGCCCGAACCGCTTCGACCGCGCAGGCGGACCGGAACCGGCTCGCGGCCATGATGGGCGCGGCGGCGGGACGCTAGCCGTCGGCACCAGATGCCAAG
>CAXTEP010000077.1:0-6847 GCA_964243125.1 uncultured Lichenihabitans sp.
AAGCCCGGCATGTCCTTGCAGCCGCACATGGCGTAGTGGAGCGGCGGCATCTTGGGGTCGACGTACTGGTCGAGCGTGTCCTGCGTGATGACGGGCTGCGGCAGCTTCCAGGTTGGGCCGATCACGGGTTCGCCCTTCAGGATCTTAACGGCGGCGATCACCGGCGCGCGCCACTGGTAGGTGGGGTAGGTCGGCGCGAAGGCGGTCAGCTTGTTCTTCTTCCAGGCGGTAAGGAAATCCTCCTGGTCCTCACCCGTGATGACCGGGTAGGGCTGGCCCGCGTCCTCGAACGCCTCGATGGCCGCCACCGCGGTCGCGCCTGCGTCCATCCAGATGGCGTCGATCTTGCCGAACCGGTTGATGTAGTCTTCGACGATGGCTTTCGTCTTGGCATTGTCGCCGCCGGTAAACTCGGCCCCGACAACGTCAATGTTGTTTGCCTTGAAGATGCGGTCGGCCGCGGCCCAGCGGTTCTCCAGCACGTCGACGCCCGGCAGGATGCGCAAGCCGAGCACCTTTCCTCCCTTGGGCAGCTTGGCGGCGATGAAGTTCGCGGTACTGATCCCCCAGCCGTAGCCGCCGATCGGGTTGACGAAGGTGACCGGGCACTGGGTCTGCACACCGCGGTCGAACACCACCACGGGCAGTTTCTGGCACGCCGCCTCGACAGCGGGCGTCAGCGCCGCCGTGGTGTTGGGCGACACGATGAGCGCGTCGCACTTGCCGCTCGACACGAAGCTGTTGATGTCCGAGATCTGCTTGTCGTCCTTGCCCTCCGCGTCGGTGGCGGTGAAGGACTTGATGTCGGATTTGAGCATGTCGGCCTGCGCCTGCATGTCGGTCCAGCCGACGACGCGCCAGGGATTGTCGACGCCCGCGTTGGAGAAGCAGATGTTGTAGGGTCCGGGCTTCTTGTACTTCGACGTGTCGATCGCGTGGCCGCCGAGGTTCTGTTCCCAGGGCTTCCCTTCGGGACCCTGCGGCGTCATCTTCAGCAGCTCTTGCGCGTAGTCGAAGTCCTTCTGGTTGTTGAAGGCGTTGTTCGCGTCCTGCGCGCCCGCACGTGTCGCCATCAAGGCCAGCGCGGCGGCCCCGCACATCAGAGCTGTCGTTCTCATCGGCGTTTCTCCCCTTCACGTCTTGGGCTTGGCCCGTTTACTCATCCGTGCGCCGGCGCAAGGCGCCGGACGCGACGGCCGAGATCAGAATGAGTCCCTGCGCCGTGTCGCGCAGCGCCTGCGGCAGGCCAAGCAGGTTCAGGAGCGTGAACAGCGCGAACAGGCTCAGGGCGCCGAACACGACCCCGATCACGCTGCCCTTGCCGCCCATCAACTGAGCGCCGCCAACGACGCAAGCCGCGATCGCCTGCAGCTCCAGACCCTGGCCAACGTCGGTGGAGACACCGCCGAAGCCGCCCAGCAGGATGCCGGCCGTGACGGCGCTCATGGCCGAAATCACGAAGGCCGCGATGCGGGTGAGGTCGACGCGGACGCCCGCGAGTTCGGCCGCGCGGGCGTTGTCGCCGACCGCGAGGACGCGCCGCCCGAACACGGTCCCGTGCAGCCCCCAACCGGCGAGGAGCGTGACGGCCAGGAGCACCACGACCGCGAGCGGCAGCGTGCCCACGATGGGAACGTCGCGGAATACCAGACGGCCGAACGCCCTGAAGTTGTCCGGCAGGTATCCGCGCGGCGAGCCGCCCGACCACATCATGGCGACGCCGTTGACCGACAACAGCGTACCGAGCGTGGCGATGATCGACGGCACCTTGAGATAAGCGACCGCCAGGCCGTTGATGAGCCCCGTCGCGAGCCCCAGGCCGTAGAGAGCCGCGATAGCGGCCCACGTCATGGTCGAGTCGCCGCCCGTGATCATCGAGGCGCCGATGACGGCGAGCGTGACCAGGGAGCCGACCGACAGGTCGAAGCCGCCCGACACGATCACGAACACCTGGCCCGAGGCCAGGATGGCGAGGGGCGCGGCCCGGCGAAGGAAGTTGGCGAAGCCCGCGGGCTCCAGGTAGGACGGCTGCTTCAGCGCCACGGCCGCGAACAGCACGACGAAGATCACCACACCCACATTCAGGTGGCGAACAACCGATGCTGCGGACGAGCGGGAGATCGGGGGCCTTGGCAGGGCGACCGTCACGCCACGTGCCCCTTGGAACGAACCGAGTAGACCGCCACGGCGGCAATCACGATGGCGCCCCTGATGACCAGCTTGGGGAAGGCCGGAACGCCAAGCATGTTGAAGGAGGCGTCGATCACGGCGAACAGGAGGACGCCCGCGACGGTGCCCCAGACGCCGCCGCGTCCGCCTGACAGCAGCGTGCCGCCGATCACGACCACCGCGATCGACTCGAGGTCGTACACGCCGTCCCGACCGATCCAGGGTGCGCCCGAGCGCAGGCGGCTCGCGAGGTAGAGGCCCGTGAGCCCCGCCGACAGGCTGCACAGCACGTGGGTCAGCACCGTCACCCGGTCGGTGCGGATGCCGGCGAGCCGCGCGCCGACCGTGTTGCCGCCGACCGCATAAAGGTGCGCCCCGAACCGCGTGTTGCGCAGGGTCCAGGCCGTCGCGCCTGCAAGCAGGAAGAAGCCGAGCACCGACCAGGGCAGCGGCCCCGCAAGGCCATAGGCGACGACCTCGAAGCTGCGCGGCACCGATCCCGCGAAGTTGTCGAAGTTGGCCGACAGTACGCCCTGCAGGATCAACCCCGTGCCGAGCGTCGCGATCAGGGGGCTCACCCTGAGCCGTGCGATCACCAGCCCGTTGACGGCGCCGATCGCGACCGTGACGAGCAGCACGACGCACACCGCCGGCCCGATCAGGGCGGCATTGCCGCGCATGGCGAGAGAGGCGAGCACGGCCGCGACGCTGATCGTGGCGCCGACCGACAGGTCGATGGAGCCGCACAGGATGACGAGCGTCTGTCCCAGCGCCACGGTGCCGAGCGCCACCATGCGCTGGAGCAGGCCGATGATGCCGCCGAGATCGAGCTGGTTCAGCGACCGCGTCCACACGGCCGAGCACACGTAGAGCGCCACGGAGCCGATGAAAAGGAGCAGCGGGGTCGACACGGCCCGGCGCCGCCGGGGCGCGGCGGGCGCGAGGGTCACGACGCGTGCTCCAGAACCTCGGACCGCGGGGCCGGATGATGGCCGACCGCCAGCGCCATGACCTCCTCCTCCGAGGCTCCGCCCGGCAGCTCGCCCGCGATCCGCCCCTCGTGCATCACGACAATGCGATCGCTCACGCCGACGACCTCCGGCAAGTCGGAGGAGATCATCATCACCGCACGCCCGCGACGCGCAAGGTCGCGCATGATCGTATAGATGGCAGCCTTCGCGGCCACGTCGATGCCGCGGGTGGGTTCGGCGAAGATCAGCAGTGCGGGGTCGCAGGCTAGCCAGCGCGCGATGATGACCTTCTGCTGGTTGCCGCCCGACAGCGAGCGGACGGGGTCATCGAAGCGCGCCGCCCGCACGTCGAGGTCGCGCAGGGTGCGGTCAAGGTCGGCGGTCGTCACGGGACGGGCCCCGGGCCGCGCCCAGGCCCGGGCGAAAGCGCGCAGCGTCAGGGCCGCGTTGTCCCGCAGCGACTGGCCGAGCGTCAGGCCCTCGCGCTTGCGGTCGTCAGGCAGGAAGCCCACGCCGGCCTTGATGCCGTCCCGCGCCGTTCGGGGCACGAAGGGTCGTCCGTCGAGGCGCATGGTACCGCGGGTGAAAGGCTGGTCGCCGAAGATGGCGCGTCCCAGGGTCGACTTGCCGGCCCCTTCCAGGCCCGCCACGCCGACGATCTCGCCGCGCCGGACCACGAGGTCGATGTCGGACAATATGGCGTTGCCGCATCCCCTCGCTTCGAACAGGACGGGGCCCGGTTCCGCGTCGCGGGCCGGGAAAAACTCGGCGAGGTCGCGGCCCACCATGGCGCGGACGAGCCGCCCGACCGGCATGGTGACGGTCCGATCCGTCAGTACCTTGCGCCCGTCCTTGAGGACCGTCACGCGGTCGGAGATCGCGGCGATCTCCGGCATGCGGTGAGACACGTAGATCAACGCGGCGCCATCGTCGCGCAGGCGGCGCACCAGGGCGAGCAGCTGCGCGGCCTCCGTCTCGTCGAGAGCCGCCGTCGGCTCGTCCATGACAAGAATGCGTGGCTGGGTGGTCAATGCCTTGGCGATCTCGACCATCTGCTGCTCGGCCACCGACAGGTCCCCCGCACGGGTATCGGGAGCAAGCCGCGACCCGAGCCGCGTCAGCATCAGCGTCGCGCCCCTTCGCATCGCGGCGCGGTCGAGCAGGCCGCGTCGCGTCGGCTCCTCGCCCAGCGCGATGTTTTCGGCCACCGTGCGGTCCGGCAGCAGGCTGAGTTCCTGATGGATGATAGCGATGCCGGCCCGCCGCGCCGCGATCGGATGGGGAAACGTCAGCTCACGGCCGTCGATGCGGATCGTACCGGCGTCCGGTCGGTAGATGCCGCCCAGGATCTTCATGAGCGTCGACTTGCCGGCACCGTTCTCGCCGCAAATGGCGTGGACCTCGCCCGGCAGGCAATCGAAGCTCACGTCCTCCAGCGCCCGCACGCCGGGGAACGACTTCGAGATGCCGCTCATCTCCAATGCAGGGTTCGGCACGCTCCTCCCCAGAAGCTTGAGTCCTGACCCGGACGATCGCGTTTTGGCGATTCAGACCCGCACCGTAGCCGCGCACTCCATGAATGGCTAGGCTTCTGTTATCCCGCCCGCGGCAGCCGAACCGTGCGAGACATGCGCCTGATTTTCCAACGGCGTCGAAGCGGCGCTGGCCGCCTGCTCGGCCGCCTCGACTGGAAACCCCACGCGAGCGGGCAGGTTGGCCGTGCACGGGGCATGACGCGCGGTCAGAATGGGCTGAAGATCAAGCCTCGGCAAGCGCAGGCATCGTTTGCCGCGACTGTCAGGATGTAGAAGGATGAAGGACGCCGGGGAATGAGGGCCGCTAGCGCTCCGTCTCGGTGGCCGGAACAGGGAGGAAGCCATGTCGGATCGGACGATCGAGGAACATCGTTCAGGGCCTGTCGGAATGCTCCCAAACAGCCGTTTCCCGCTGCTGGTTCACCGGGGCGGCATCGACGACGGTGGTGCAGACGCCGTTTTGCGGCGATTCCGATCGAACGGCTGGTACAACAACTGGCGCTATCCAGGCATCTACACCTATCCTCATTTTCACTCCACCACGCATGAATGTCTCGGCGTCGCGACCGGCTGGATGGAGGTCGAGCTGTTCGGCCGCGCCGGCAAGCGGCTTCGCGTCGAAGCGGGCGACGTGATCGTCATGCCGGCCGGCGTGTCGCACAGCATGGTCGGACACTCGGACGATGTCCTGATGATCGGCGGGTACCCGGACGGGAGGGACTGGGACAATATGCAGGAGGACCAACTGACCGAAGAGCTTCGCCGCGCCGCCGCCAAGCGCGTCATGATGTGTCCCATCCCTGAAAAGGATCCCGTAACCGGGAATGCGATGCATCAATGGATCGATGCTCCCTCTTCGGTCGATGCGGAGCTCAATGACTTCCGGGATGGTCTCGATGGGATTCGAGAGGTTTGATCGTACCGGGATGCCGACCTCTGATCTAGAATGCGAAATCCTGAGCGCTAGAGCCGTTGCCGTTCAAGCTGGATCACTGGCGTCATACCCTACCGCTGCGATGTAGTTGCGGCACTCTGCCAATGAGAAGGGCGTGAAGGCCCGCCTGATAGCGCTCCAAAGGTCGGGAACAGTGCGGGCTGCGATTGTGCGCAGGAGAGCCTTGAGCTTGGCAAAGGCATTCTCGATCGGATCGAAGTCAGGACTGTAGGCCGGAAGATAGAGCAAGCGCGCCCCGGCTGTCTCGATCGCTTCCCGGACGCCAGCCACCTTGTGGGCGGCGAGGTTGTCCATCACCACTGTGTCACCCGGATTGAGCGCGGGCACGAGCGTGTCGGCCGCATAGGTTCTGAAGCGCTCGCCCGTCGTGGCGCCGTCCATGAGCGCGACCGCACAAAGGCCGCTCGTCCGCAGGGCGGCGGTGGTGGTGGTGGTTTTGTAATGGCCATGGGGTACCGCGATGCGGCAGCGCTCGCCGTGCGGCGCCCGGCCGTAGCGCCGCTCCATGTTGGTGGCGGCAGCGGTTTCGTCGATGAACACGACGCGCTCCGGATCAAGGTCGACCTGACCCTCGAACCATGCCTCGCGCGCCTTTGTCACGTCCGGCCGGTTCTGCTCACTCGCGTGAAGCGCCCCTTTTTGCGCGTGATGCCGCGGCGCCGGAAGAAGCGGGACAATCCGCTCAGGCTTACCTCGGCCCCGTGCTCCTGGAGCACCTCTCGCACTTCACGCAGGTAGATCTGCGGACGCGCTTCATAGGCCTGAAGGATCAGAGCCGCATGGGCTTCGATCCGATGCGAGTGCCGATCACCGCCCATCGGCTTGGACGCGATCTCACCCTCCTCCCGGAAGCGGGCGTGCCAGCGGATTGCGCTCGCCACTCCCACGCCGAAACGCTCACCAGCTTGCCGGCACGAGGCGCCAGCTTCGATGGCGGCGATCACCCGCGCGCGCAAATCTAGCGACAAGGCTCCGGCCATACGGCCTCTTCCACAATCCGACCGTCATGAAATCACAGCTTCAGACCGCGCAATACCCTGCCGATCCAACCCGAGAAATAACGGCTCCAAACATCCTCAGTGTCAGGCACTTAACGCCAAAAATATAACTCAGGCTCTAGCATGAGATGCTGCTTTACAGGCTAAGAAGATTGTGAAGCCATTTTTGACTACGATCGTAACAACCTGGAATTAGCGTCGTTGATAAGGGATTTCTGA
>CAXTEP010000077.1:6947-12455 GCA_964243125.1 uncultured Lichenihabitans sp.
ATGGATTGGTGTTCTTTAGTTTCCCATCTCGCCACAAACCACCCCGTAAACCCCAGCATCACCACCCCGGCCAGCACCGGCCCGGCTGCCGGCGCAAACACCTGCATCGCGAGTCCCGTGGCGGTGGAGCCCAGGGCGCTGCCGATCGCGTAGGCGAGCGAGAAGGCGGCGCTGCCGGCCACCAGCAGGCCGCCCGTGAAGCCCGCGCCCAGCATGGTCAGAGCGCAGGTGTAGAGCGCAAAGGTCGAGGCGCCCATCAGCGCGAAGGCGATCAGGATGGCGGCCTTTGTGTGGAGCAAGGGGATCAGCAGGAATGCGAGGGCGGCCGTGAGGCTGCAGGCGATCGCGACCCGCGGGCGCGACACCCTGTCGAGCAGCAGGCCCACGAGCGGCTGGGCCAGGGCGGTCGGCAGCGCCATGACGGTGACGCTCACGGCCGCGAAGGCGTCGCTCTCGCCGATCTGCACCAGGTACACCGGCATGGCCGAGACCGCCGTGATATCCGCGAACCCGAAGGCCAGCACGGTGCCGACCAGCACCGGGGCGGCGCGGACGAAGCGCAGCAGGGCGCCCGCGGGCGCCTGCCGGGGACGGGTGCGGGTCCGTCGGCTGAGAACCGCCATGGTGAAGGCTACGAGCGCCACGTAGACGGCCAGCAGCGCGAATCCGAAGCTGCTGCCGGTGCCGAGCAGGGGGATCGCCAGCGGGCCGGCCGCGAAACCCGCGCACAGGCCGGCCCCGTACAGGCCCGCCACGCGGCCCCGCAGCCGGTCCGGACAGGCCGTGTTGAGCCAGGCCTCGGTCAGCATGAAGGTCAGGCTGGCGCAGAAGCCGAGCGCGAAGCGCGCCGCGAACCACACCCAAAGAGCGTCGAAGCGCGCCAGGGCCGCCAGGCACAGCGACACGCCCGCGAGGCCCGCGATGATCAGCCAGTCGCCGCGCAGGACGGCGGTCAGCCGCCCCAGCACCAGGGTCGCGACCGCGAGGCCGACCGCGAAGCTCGCGGCGTTCAGGCCGACGAGGCCGTCGGGCACGCCGCGCCGGTGCAGCAGCAGGGCGATGAGCGGATAGGTGAGGCCCTGGGCCACCGCGAAGGCCGTGGCGCCCAGGATGATGACCGCGATGGCGGACCAGTCGGGAACGACGTCGTCGGCGAGGCTGGTGGCGGACATGGGACGGGGCTCGACTTCAGGACCGCGCCCCCTGTGGCAGACCCCGACCCGGCCGTAAACCGGGCGGCCGGCCTCAATCCAGCGCGTACCTCAGCCCCAGCCGCACCTCGTCCCGGCTCATGTCGTGCGCCACCGGGGTGCCGGCGACCGCGGTGGCGAACCGGCCGAGGTCGAGGTGGCGGTAGCCGAGGTCGACCGACAGGTTGGGGTCGACCGCGTAGGACACGCCGCCCATCACGGCCCAGGCCAAGTTGATCTGGTCGGGACGGGACTGGCGCGCCACGGTCTGGGCGCCCGTGGCGTCGTCGGTCAGCACCGTCTTGGTGCCAGGGTCGAGGATGCCCAGGCCGACGCCGGCGCCGAGGTAGGGGGTCAGGCCGTACCAGGTGCCGAGGTCGAGGTAGCCGTTGACCAGGGCCGCGTAGCGGTCGACGTGCAGGCTGTCGCGTTCGGCGATCCCGCCGAAGTCGGTGGTCCGGCGGGCATCGAAGGGTTCGAGGTAGTCGCCCGTGACGTCCAGGCGGACCATGTTGCCGACGCGGTAGCCGACGCCCACATCGCCCCCGTAGGCCCAGTCGGACCTCAGCTTGCCGACGCTCGCGTCGATGGCGATCCGGTCCTCGGACGCGTAGGACACGTCGCCGCGCAGGTACCAGCCCGTGCCGAATTCGAATTGCGGATCCGGCTCGGTGTAGACGGGCGGGGGCGGGTAGGCGTCGAGGTCGGCCGCGGCGGCGCTTCGCCCCGCCATCGCTCCCCAGAGAACCGACATGCCAAGTCCGGCCGCAACCAAGGTTCGCATCGCCGCTGATCCCGAAAGCAGGCGCCCCGAGCGGACGCTTTCCATTCAGGACAATTTATCATTCCATGCTTAAGGGCGACTTAATCGAAGCAAAGCGTTTACCATGGCGGTCGAAGCAAGACCTTTGAAAAACGAAAAGCGCGGGCCTGAGCCCGCGTTGTCCTGGCAAGGAGGCGGATCAATACTTGCGGACGATCGGCGGCTCGGGCAGAAAGGGCGCGGCCGCCACCACGGGCTCGATCAGCCAGCGCATGCCGAGCCGGATGTCCTGCGATTCGAGGTCGTACCGGTGCTTCTCCAGCACGCAGCCGTTGGAGTTGACGCAGGTGATCAGGCCGGATTTCGCTTCGCCCAGGTTCAGGTAGCGATAACCGAGTTCGAGCCGCACGTTGGGCGTGACCGCGTAGGACACGCCCGCCATGGCCGCGTAGGCGAGGCTGAACTGGTCGTGCTCCTTGGCGTAGCCGTAGCCGCCGTTGCCGACCCCGCTCGCGTAGGACGCGTTGCCGTACTGGTCCGTGAACGCGAAGTTCGGGCCCCCCACGCCCAGGTCGTCCACCGACGACACGCGGTTGTAGGCCGCCCCGATGCCGGCCCCGATGAAGGGGGTCAGCCGCCACCAGGTGCCGAGGTCCGCGTACGCGTTGAGCAGGAACACGGAGCTTTGCACCGACCCCGTGTACTTGTCGTAGGCGATGTTGCCCGGCGCGCCGTAGAACGAGCCCGCGTCGTAGCTTTCGAGCGTGCTGAAGTGCTGGTCGGTGCGGTATTCGCCCGTGGCGTCCAGCCGGAGCCAGTTGTTGACCTGGTAGCCGACGCCGACGTCCAGGAAGGCGGCGTCGTCCAGATGCTGCCGCTGGCGTGCGAACGAGGGGACCGCGGCGGCCGCGTCCGCGCCGCTGAGCGGGGCCAGCGTGTAGGAATCGTAGAACGTCGAGCGGATGTCCGGGCCGGACGCGATGCCGACGCCCACGTCGCCCCGCAGGTACCAGCCCTCGAACCCGATGGGTTCGGGCGGCGGCACGTAGACGGGCTCGGGCGGAAGGTCGGCCGCGGCCGCCGCGGAAGCCGCGGCCAGCACGGCGGCGCCGGCGAGAAGCAGGGCTCTGGCTTTGCCCATGGGATCGGTTCCTGTGGTGGACCGGAACGCGGCGGGCGGTTCCGGTGTCGGGTCGCAGCCGGAACCTTGCCAGCCATTGCTTAAGCGCAGATTAACCCTAACGGCCGGTGTCGCGGCTCCTCTGGCGTCCGACCGCGCCGGGCGGCCGCGACGGTTACCTCCTTGCCACACCAACGCATTCAATCCGTCCGGCCCCGCAGCCCGCCCTTGATTTTTCCCCGTCCGAAGTTCCACGATCACCCTTGACCCGGCAGCGGCGCGAAAGCGCTGCCGCGTCGGGGCGCGGAAACGCGGGAGTGGTGCATGAAGGTCGTCCTGGCGCAACCGCGCGGGTTCTGCGCGGGCGTGGTCCGGGCGATCGAGATCGTCGAGCGAGCGCTCGAGCAGCACGGAGCGCCGGTCTATGTCCGTCACGAGATCGTCCACAACCGCCACGTGGTCGAGAGCTTGAAAGCCAAGGGGGCGCGCTTCGTCACGGACGTGACCGAGATCCCGCCGGGATCCACCACGGTGTTCAGCGCCCACGGGGTCGCGCGCTCGGTCGAGCAGGCCGCGGCGGAGCGCGACCTGCCGATCCTCGATGCCACTTGCCCGCTGGTCGCCAAGGTCCACCACCAAGGCCGACGCTACCTCGCGCAAGGGCGCACCGTGATCCTGGTGGGCCATGCGGGCCACCCGGAGGTGGAAGGCACGATGGGGCAGATCGACGGGCCCGTCCATCTGGTGCAGAACGTCGGCGACGTGGCGGCCCTGGACTTGCCCGTCGAGGCGCCCACCGCCTACGTGACCCAGACCACGCTGAGCGTCGACGACACCCGCGGCATCATCGCGGCCCTGAAGGCGCGGTTCAGCGACCTCGTCGGTCCCGACACGAACGACATCTGCTATGCCACGCAGAACCGCCAACAGGCGGTGCGCGACCTGTGCCGGATCGCCGACGTGGTCCTGGTGGTGGGCGCCCGCAACAGCTCGAACTCGAACAGGCTCCGGGAGATCGGGTCGGAACTGAACGTGCCGGCCTACCTCGTCGCCGACGGCAGCGAACTGGACCCCGAATGGGTGCGGAACGCCAAGGTGGTGGGCGTCACGGCCGGGGCCTCGGCGCCCGAGGTCCTGGTCGAGGACGTGATCACGGTTCTGCGGCGCTTGGCTCCCGTCGAGCTCTCGACGCTGCCGGGCATCGAGGAAACGGTCTCGTTCCGGTTGCCGCCACAATTGGCCAGGATGGAACTCACCAACCACTGACCTGACGCACACGGGCGCGAACACGACAGCGGCGCTGCGATCAGCCGGCCGCCATGGAGTTCAAATTGGGTATTTCGCTGCATCAGACTTTCCGCATGGGAGCCTACGTCCTGCGCCAGCACCTGCGGGGCAACAAACGCTACCCCCTCGTGATGATGCTGGAGCCACTGTTCCGCTGCAACCTCGCCTGCGCGGGCTGCGGCAAGATCGACTATCCCGACAAGATCCTCGACCAGCGCATCTCGGTCGCGGACGCGTTGGAATCGCTCGACGAGTGCGGTGCCCCCATGATGGTGGTGGCGGGCGGCGAGCCGCTCATCCACAAGGAACTGCCGCAGATCGTCGAAGGCGTGATCGCCCGCAAGAAGTTCGTCACCGTCTGCACCAACGCGCTTCTTCTGGAAAAGAAGATGCACGAGTACAAGCCCAACCCGTTCTTCAACTGGTCGGTCCACCTCGACGGCGACCGCGAGATGCACGACAAGTCCGTGTGCCGGAAGGGCGTCTACGACAAGGCCGTGAGCGCCATCAAGGCCGCCAAGGCAGCCGGGTTCCGGGTGACCATCAACACGACCCTGTTCAACGACGCGAGCCCCGAGCGCGCCGCGGCCTTCTTCGACGACGTGACGGCGCTGGGCATCGACGGCATCACGGTGTCGCCCGGCTACGCCTACGAGCGGGCGCCCGACCAGCAGCACTTCCTCAACCGCGCCAAGACCAAGGAACTGTTCCGCGGCATCCTCAAGCGGGGCAAGGGCGGCAAGGCCTGGCCGTTCTACCAGTCGTCGCTGTTCCTCGACTTCCTGGCCGGCAACCAGACCTACCATTGCACGCCGTGGGGCAACCCGACCCGCACCGTCTTCGGCTGGCAGAAGCCCTGCTACCTGCTGGGCGAGGGCTACGCCAAGACGTTCAAGGAACTGATGGAAGACACGAACTGGGGCAATTACGGCACCGGCAATTACGAGAAGTGCGCGGACTGCATGGTACACAGCGGCTTCGAGGCGACCGCTGTGGCGGACTCGGTGTCGAGCCCGCTCAAGATGCTGAAGCTCGCCATCAAGGGGGTCCGCACCTCCGGGCCGATGAGCCCCGACATCCCGATCGAAGGGCAGCGGCCGGCCGAATACATGTTCTCCCGCCACGTCGAGAACAAGCTGGCCGAGATC
>CAXTEP010000077.1:12555-13731 GCA_964243125.1 uncultured Lichenihabitans sp.
CGCACGTCCGTGCTGCCGTCGGGCCGCATGCCCACGGTGGCGGCATGCGGCAGGCCTCTGTCGGCAGGATCGGCCACGACCCGCAGCGCCGCGAACGGGACGCGGTGCTGGGCCGCGAGCCGGGCCGCGACGTGCGACTCCATGTCGACCGCCGCGGCGCCCGTATCGCGGTGCAGGGCCCGCTTGGCTCCGGCGCCGGCCACGACGCGGTCCACGCCCGCGAGGTCGGCCAGGACCGCGTGCGGAAGAGCCCTCGCGAGACGCTCCAGCCACGCCCGGTCGGCCGCGACGCGCCTTCGGCCATCGAACACCGCGCGGGCCAGCAGCACGGTGCCGGGCCGCAGGGCCGGCGCAAGGCCGCCCGCGATGCCGAAGCTGATCACCGCCCGCGCGCCCCCCTCCAGCGCGGCCCGCAGCAGCAGGGCGAGGCGGGCCGGATCGCCGCCGCCCGCCACGGTCGCGATCCCCGGGCCGCACGCGACCCGCGCTTCCGCCGCGAGGCCCGTGACCGCAACGACCGGCAGGGGATGATCGGTCACGACCGTTTCAAATGCCCACGAGGACGGACTTGGTGTTGCTGGCCTGCAGGTTCCTGAACCGCGCCATGGCCCACAGCGGAAAGAACTTCGGATACCCGTGGTAGCGCAGGTAGAACACGCGCGGGAATCCTGTCGCGGTGTAGCTTTCCTCCGGCCAGAATCCGTCGTCACCCTGCGTCCGCGTCAGATAGGCGATACCGCGCGCCACGGCCGGATGGCCCGCCTCGCCGGCCGCCATCAGGGCCAGGAGCGCCCAGGCGGTCTGCGACGCGGTCGAGGCGGCCGGCCGGTAGCCCGCGTAGTCGCGGTCGTAGCTGCGGTCGTCCTCGCCCCAGCCGCCGTCGCGGTTCTGGATGCTCAGGAGCCAGAGGGCGGCGCGCCGGACCGCGGGGTCCCGCCCCGACAGGCCCGCGGCGTTCAGGGCGCAGAGCACCGACCACGTCCCGTAAACGTAGTTGAGGCCCCAGCGCCCGTACCAGCTGCCGTCCTCCTCCTGGGTGCGGCGCAGGAAGTCCAGGCCGCGCCGGAGCGCCTTCACGGTGTCAGGACCGGTGCCGAACTGCCCGAGCATGGAGACGCAGCGCGCCGTCACGTCGGCGGTGGGCGGGTCCAGCAGCGCGCCGTGGTCGGCGAACGG
>CAXTEP010000078.1:0-8455 GCA_964243125.1 uncultured Lichenihabitans sp.
GGGCGGTGGACGCCCTGGCGGGCCGCGACGGCCGCGATGACGCCACCGCGTTCGCGCCGCTCGCGGGCGGCCTCGCGGCGCTGTCGGCCGACGTCGACGCGGTCGTCCGGGCGCGCGACAAGCTCGGCTTCGACCGGTGGTCGGGCCTGACCGGGCAGGCGAACGACGCGGTCGACGCGCTGGAGCACGTCAGCACCACCGACATTGATTTCAGCGACCCGCTGGTGATCGCCATGGACCAGGCGTTCCGGACCATCCGCCGCAGCCAGTTCGCGTTCGCCCTGACCCAGGACGTTGCCGAGCAGGACCATTTCGTCGCGGCGGTCGACGCGATGGGCAAGGCCGCGGCGGCGTCGTTCATGGCCGAGGACACCAAGGCGCAGATCGCGTCGGCGCTGACCGGCGCGGTGGCGAGCTTCCGGGCCTGGGCGTCGCTGCTGCTCGACTCCGCGGTGGCCGAGGAAGCGGCCACGGGCCACGTCCGCCAGCTGACCACCGCGGCCGATACCACCGTGCTGACCGCCTCGCGAACCGCCGACGCGGCGCAAGCGGCCCTGGTCGACATCCAGCGCCAAGCCACCTCCATGATGGCCGCGACCATCGGGGCCATCGTCGTGATCTGCGCCGCCTTGGGCACGCTGGTCGGCCGCGGCCTGTCCGGCCCGATCCGGCGGCTCTCGGACGTGATGCGCCGCATGGCCGCGGGCGACCTCGACGCCGCCGTCGAACCGCCCAGGGGCCGCGACGAGATCGCGGTCATGACGGCCGCTGTGCTGACCTTCCGGGCGGCCGCGCTGGAGAAGAGCCGGCTCGAGCGGGACGCGCAGCGCGCCCGCGACGCCGCCGAGGCCGAGCGCCGGGCGCGCGACGACGAGAAGGCCGAGCAGGAGCGGCGGGACGCCTTCGCGGCCGACGAGATCGGCCGCGGGCTGGGCCGCCTGTCCGAAGGCGACCTGGTGTCGCGCCTCGTCACGGCCTTCGATCCCCGGCACGAGGCGATGCGGGGCGACTTCAACGCCGCGGTCGACAAGCTGCAGGACGCCATGCTGGCGGTGCGCACCAACATCGCGGCCATCCACGCCAAGACCGGCGAGATTGCCGACGCGGCCGACAACCTGTCGCGCCGGACCGAGCAGCAGGCGGCCTCGCTGGAAGAAACCGCCGCGGCCCTGGACCAGGTCACCGTGACGGTGAAGAAGACCGCCGAAGGGGCTGGCGAGGCCCGCGGCGTGGCGGGCGCCGCCAAGGCCGACGCGGAAGCGAGCGGCGCCGTGGTGGCCGAGGCGATCGAGGCCATGCACGGGATCGAGCGGTCGTCCCGGCAGATCGCCCAGATCATCGGCGTGATCGACGAGATCGCGTTCCAGACCAACCTGCTGGCGCTGAATGCGGGCGTCGAGGCGGCGCGGGCCGGGGACGCCGGCCGCGGCTTCGCGGTGGTGGCGTCGGAAGTGCGGGCCCTGGCCCAGCGCTCGGCCGGGGCCGCCAAGGAGATCAAGGCCCTGATCCTCGCCTCCACGGTCGAGGTCGACCGGGGCGTCGGCCTCGTGTCGCAGACCGGCACGGCACTCGACCGGATCGTCGCCCAGGTGGGGCGGCTCCACGAGGCCGTGGCCGACATCGCCACGGGCGCCCGGGAACAGGCGGTCGGCCTCGGGGAGGTCAACACGGCCGTCAACCAGATGGATCAGGTCACCCAGCAGAACGCCGCGATGGTGGAGGAAACCACCGCCGCCGCCCAGGCCCTGGCCGACGAGACCGCGGAACTGGCCCGCTCGGTGGGACGCTTCCGCACCGAACGGGCGCCCGGCCGCCCGACGGAAGCGCCCGTCCCGGCCGCGCGGCCCGCGCCGGCCCGCTTCGCCGGATCGGCCGCCCTGGCGCTTGAGCCCGAGGCGGAGACCTGGGACGCGTTCTGACGCGGAGGTGTCTGCCCAGCGCACGTTGCGGAATACCGTCTCGGCCTGGTTGTCCAGGATAAGGACCACGGTTTGACCAAGACACGGGACTGGGTGGTGGCAAAGCTAAAGCGTGGAACGTTCGCAGCAGTTTTCCTATTGGCGTACCTAGCGACGTTAGAAATGGAAGGAACACGATTAGAAGATTTCTAATCCTCAGTGTCAGCTTTTCCCTGAACAAGCCTCAGCGCGTCTCTATATAGAAACGGAATCCAAAAAGTCGGCTCCGAGTTTGTTCCACGAGTTTCAAAGAAACCAAGATCGGTCAGTTCTCCAGCTTTCTTTATAGCGGCTTGTCGATTCATATTCCACAGTACACTCAAACTCTCCGGAGTATGCTCGGTTTTCTGACCGTAAAGCTTTTCTACAAACGGCTTCTCCGAAGGATATTCGGCATATATATAGGTTTTAAGACGTGCATCTGAAACTATTGGCAGCGCTGCCTTGAACACTGATCTGTCGAAAATCTGTCCGTCCGGAGGAGGTACGCCGCCTCTCTCCATTCTTCTTACTTCCTGATCTTTAATGCTTTTAATTAAGTGAATGAGTTCGCGAGGCGCTGTCTTCCCTGTACCATCCGCACATCGAGTGACCATCCATTTGAAGGTTTGAGCTTTTTGCGGCCCTTGTTCTATCTGCGCTGGGAAGAGAGCTGCGAACAAAGCTGTCTGCTTTTCGACATCTGCCAAAATTGCTTTTGAGTTCAAATTCATTTCTTCGACTAGTGTTTGATTGTTTAATAACCTTCTCAGCAGTAGATTGAGCAAGGTTGGTTGAGACCATTCGACAACCTCATAACGTATAAGGTGGCTTGCCTCCCTCAAGCCTTCTGTCACTCTCTTCCAAATATCTTCGCGAAGAAATATCTTCATTGAAATCTTTTCAAGACTCCTTATGTCACTATAAACTCGCAGCAGTGCTCGGAGGGCGTGGGCCTCCAACTCATGATTTTCAGCGAATGCAACGTCTAGCCTATCAAGAAGAACCCAAACAGCGTATCCACTGGATTGAAGTATTTCGTTTACTGATCGAAGATAGCCATCTAGTGAGTCGATCCCGCGACTTCTCAATTCAGTATTTGGCTCAGCAAGTGAAATTCGACCGATTAGGCCGGAAGCCGCCCCTGTTGTCTGATCGAGTTCGACTCCAGCCTCAATACGCGAGTGTGTAAGAAGACGACGCGCCAAAATTTGAGCGCTTCGAAGCAGACCAGACAAGTTCAGCTTCGCTTCGATTAAACCGGACTCTTGCAAAGCAACTAGGATTGAGTGCATTCCATTTCCGGAAATGCCATATTCTTGCATTTGCACAACTATAAGAACGATAATATAAATTTTCCACAGGATTATAAACTCAGCTTCTGAAGCCGGAGGATCGGCTATCAAGTCCTTAAACACGGTACTACCTTTGGGGTTTTCAGCATTAACAAGTAAAACCCTTCTATCAAATAGTTCTGTAGAATGCTGAGAAAGCAAAAGGTATATCGCGCTTTTACCAGCGCCTTTTTCACCCCTAACGATATCGATATCCCCGCTTACAATTCGACTCCACTGATCTGTTTGAACAAAATACTTACCTAAGTCCTGTATCTCTTCCTCTGCAACCTGTGAGCCGAACGACATCGATTTTAGAAGTGTCAGCCGGTCCATAGCTTGCTCACGCTCCGAATCCGATAAGGAAACGAGTTTACCGTGATTTCTACCGAGTCGGAAAGTGCTTTGCGATTGCAGAGCCGAATAATCATTCACGGCTCAGATCCCCTTTGCACGTGAAAGACGACATCTGATTTCTCTGGTGCAGCAAAACAGCTTGTGGCATCTGCGCCATGAGACCAAGCGGATCAGTGATGCCAGTTGCCGGCGCGATTGCGCAAGGCTGCCCGCCTGTGACGGTCGTTTGCGGCACCGAGACGCTCAAGCCCGCTCCGACGCGAGGCCTATGCCCCTAGCCCGGCAGCGTAAGCAGCCCCGCCTGCCCCCCGCGAGTGCCGAACAGCAGCCGGCGGCCCTCGGCGTCCCAGCTGAGCGCCGACACGGCGTCGGTCGTGCCCTTGTCGGTCTTGCGCACCAGGAGCTCGGACGCGTCGTTGAGCCGGCACAGCATCACGAAGCCGTCGTCGTACCCCATGGCGATCACCAGGGTTTTGGGGTGGAACGCCACGCAGGACACGCGCACGGGCCGTGCCCCGCATTCACGCGGCGACTTGCCCATCGGCCCGGTCTTGGAGTCGAACGGCCAGATCACGCAGGCCTCGGCTCCCGAGGTCGCGAGCCAGGCCCCGTCGTGCGACCAGGACACCGACCGGCTCTTGGCCGGATAGCCCGTCATCCGCATGTGGGCCCCGTCGGCAAGGCGCCAGCCGTGCAGGGCGTTCTCCTGCATGGAGGTGACCAGGAAGCGCGCGTCGGGCGAGAAGGTCACGTCGAGGTGCGATCCTTTCCAGGTCATCGCCTCGGGGGCCTGCGGGGTGTTCGGGTACCAGAGCGACGCGCCGTTGTAGTGCGTGAAGGCGAGCCGGAATCCCTTGGGCGCGAAGGCGACCCCCCGCACCGAGGAAGGGCCCTGCGCGGATTTCACCTCGCCCTTGGGGGTGCGGACGCCGACCTGCCGCCCGGCCGCCCAGGCGAGCGCCCCGTCGGCCCGCACCGCCAGCGCGTCGATCCACTTACCAGGTTCGGCCGCGAGTTCCTCGGTCCGCCCGTCGGGGCGGGTCAGCACGACCCGGCCGTCGTCGCCGCCCGTGACCAGGCCGTCCCGGGCCGCCGCGGCGGCCAGGATGGCCCCGTCCGGATGGGCCGCGACGCGCCGTTCCGTGCCGATCTCGGCCAGCACCACCGTGCCGTCGCCGAGCGCGAGCGCGGGAACGCGGCCCAGAAAGGCCGCGGCCGTGACGTGGGCGCCCGCCGCCACGGGGGCGACGTGGTCGGTGAGCGACGTGATGGGTTCGAGAGCCATGGTGGTCCTGGTGGCGTGACGGGCGGCGTCAGGCGCGGAAGGAGACGAGCGACCGGCGCTGGTGGCCGTCGGGCTCGAAGTTGGCGGGCGCGAGCCATCGGTCGAAGGCGCGTTTCGCGGCCGGCCACTCGCGGTCGAGCATGGAGAACCAAGCCGTGTCGCGGTTGCGCCCTTTCACGATCATGTGCTGGCGGAACACGCCCTCGAAGGTGAAGCCGAGCCGCAGCGCCGCGGCCCGCGAGGGGGCGTTCAGGGCGTTGCACTTCCACTCGTAGCGCCGGTACCCGAGGGTGTCGAACACGAGGCCGGCCAGCAGCGCCATCGCTTCGGTGGCGCCGGGCGTCCGTTGCAGGGCCGGGGTGTACAGGATGTTGCCGGTCTCGATCACGCGGTGGACGGGGTCGATCCGCATCAGGGTCGCGTGGCCGACCGCCTCCCCCGAGGCCCGGTCGACCACGGCCCAGAACAGCGGGTCGGCCGAGGCCGCCTTGGCTTCGAGGCTGGCCCGGAGCGCCGCCTCGTCGGCGTAGGGGCCGTCGAACAGGTAGTCCCAGACCTGGTCGGCGCCCGCGAGGTTACGCCACAGCGTCGGCGCGTGGCGGGCGGCATCGAGCGGCTCCAGGCGGACGAACCGGCCTTCCAGGACCACCCGCCCGGGCCGCTGTCCGGGGCGGGGGTCGACGGGGTCGCCGACGGGGCGCGGGTCGATCACTTCCATGTCCCATCCTCCCCGGCGGGGCCGGCCCTGCCGGCGCTGACCCGTGCGCGCGCTCCGCCGCAGGCAAAGGCCGTCGGCGTCCCGGCGGCACCGCAGGATGAACAGGATGGCGGGACCCCTCGTCAACCCTCCGGCCACGGCGTCGGGGGTCCGCGGCGCGGGTGTCGGGCCCAGTCGAGCGCGGCCCGGCCCGCCGCGACCCCGGTCGCGAAGGCGCCCTGCAGCAGGTAGCCGCCCGTGGGCGCTTCCCAGTCCAGCATCTCGCCAGCCGCGAAGGTGCCGGGCCGCGCCCGCAGCATCAGCGTGTCGGTCAGCTCGTTCCAGGCAAGGCCGCCCGCGGTCGAGATGGCGCGGGCGATCGGGGCCGTGCCGTCGAGACGGACCGGCACGGCGTTGACGAGGCCGGCCAGCCGACCCGCGTCCATGGCGGCGAGGGGCTCCGAGCCCGCGTGGGCCGCCTCCTGCAGCAGGCCGATCGCGACCGGCGCGAGGTGCAGGCTCTTGCGCAGGTGGGTGGCGGCCGACCGCTTCGGGGGCCGCGCGCCGAGCTTGCGCGCCAAAACCTCGACGGGGAGGTCCGGCCGCAGCGCGACCTGGAGGTCGGCGTGGCCGCGGGCCAGGATCGCGTCGCGCAGGACGGGCGAGAGCGGGTAGACGGCCCCGCCTTCCAGGCCCGCCCGCGTCACCGTGACGTCGCCCCGGACGGTCCGGCCCCCGGCCGCCAGCGCCACGTTCTTGAGCGGCTGCCCTTCGAACCGGTCGCGGAACGGGGCCGACCAGGAGGCCGTGAACCCGCAGTTGCTGGGCCGCAGCGGCGTCGAGCGGAGGCCCGCCCGCGCCAGATCGGCGGTCCAGGTGCCGTCCGACCCGAGCTGCGGCCAACTCGCGCCGCCCATGGCGAGCACCGTGGCGGCGGCGTGCTGCCGCGCCGGCCCCATGGGGGTCTCGAACAGGAGCGCGCCGTCCCGGTCCCACCCCGTCCACCGGTGGGCGGGCCGGAACCGGACGCCCAGGCCGGTGAGCCGCGCGAGCCAGGCGCGCAGCAGCGGCGAGGTTTTGAGGCTCACGGGGAACACCCGGCCGCTCGACCCCACGAAGGTGGGCTGGCCGAGACCCTCGCACCAGGCGCGCAGGGCCGTGGGCGGAAAGCCCGCCACGACCGGACTCATGCGCTCCCCCGCGTTGCCATAGCGGGTCAGGAACACGGACAGGTCCTCGCCGTGGGTCAGGTTGAGGCCGCCCCGGCCCGCCAGCAGGAACTTGCGGCCGACGCGCCCCATCCGGTCGTACAGGGTGACCGCGGCCCCGCCCGCGGCCGCGACCTCGGCGGCCATCAGGCCCGCGGGGCCGCCGCCCACCACAGCCACATCCGGGGGACCCTCGAAGGCCCGCGGACCGCTCACGGCGGGGCGCGCCGTCGGTTCAGGCCGGCTCCCGTCCCACACGGCCGCCACAATCGATGCCGACATCCTGGATCGACTCGGGTTTTCATCGCAACCATGGCGCGTGTCCTGCTCCTGCTTTCCATTGTCCTGCTCGTTTTCCTGGCGCCCGTCGCGGTCCGCGCCGTGCTGTACCGCGACGCCTTCACGGCCAACTGGTGGGCCGCGGACCGCTCCAGCGCCCGGCTCCTGCCGCCCGCTGCGCCCGACCTGCCCGCGAGCGTGCGCGTGTTCTCGGCCCGTACCGTGAGCTGGCGCGGCATCTTCGCGGTGCACAGCTGGATCGTGCTCAAGGAGGCCGGGCGTCCCTACGAGCGCTACGACCTGACCGCCTGGGGCGAGCCCATCCGGGTCAACGGCTTTGTGCCCGACGGCCGCTGGTTCGGTCAAACTCCCACGGAGGTGTTCGCGGCCGACGGGGCGCGGGCCGAAGCCATGATCCCGCCCATGCGGGATGCCATCCGGACCTACCGATACCGGCACACGGGCGACTACGCGGCCTGGCCCGGACCCAATTCAAATACCTTCGTGGCCACCGTCATGGCGGCCGTGCCCGACATCCGGACCAACCTGCCCGCGACCGCGATCGGCAAGGACTTTCCGGTGGACGGCCGCTGGTTCGCGCCCACGCCGTCCCGCACGGGCATCCGGGTGTCGCTCGGCGGCTATTGCGGCGTCACGCTCGCCTGGGTCGAAGGCCTGCAGGTCAACCTGCTCGGCCTTGCGGCCGGCATCGACCTGCAGCGGCCCGGCATCGAGCTGCCCGGCCTGGGGCGGTTCGGTTGGCCGTGACGGACCCCGGCCCGCGAACCGGTGAACCTTTTCGTCTTCCGGACGCTGGAAGGGCCTGCCATAGTCCGCTGCCTGAGGAGGATCGAGATGCTGCTGCAAACCCTGCGCGTGAGGCCGGGCCAATCGCCCACGGTCGTGAGCGAAACGCCCTGGCACGACGCGGCCTCCAACCACGAAACCTACATCGAGCGGCTGCGGCAATACCTCGGCGGCTTCTTCGAAACGGACGACACGACCCTGCAGCCCAAGAAGGAGCTGATCGGCGACGGCACGAAGCCGATCCCGGACGCGGTCCGGGTGGTGGACGACGGCGGCCAGGTGCTCGCGTCCTACGACGTCGCGGACCTGCAGCGCGACACCGGGCTCCGCCTGACGGCGCCCACCGTGGACGAGGGCGAGGGCACCTGACAGGCCGGGGCAGGACGACCGCGGCCGTGACGACGCAGGGTGGTTGGGCGGGTGGCTCGCAGAGGGTCGCGGCGTGAGCGAGGCCGCGGTCGGTACCCCAAAGATCCGCCTGTTGCGCCAGCCGGGATTCGCGCGGTTCTGGGCGGCGCGGAGCTGCGCCACGCTCGGCTTCCAGATCATGG
>CAXTEP010000078.1:8555-13630 GCA_964243125.1 uncultured Lichenihabitans sp.
TTCGCGCGGTTCTGGGCGGCGCGGAGCTGCGCCACGCTCGGCTTCCAGATCATGGCGGTCGTGGTGGGCTGGCAGGTTTACGCGCTGACGGGCAGCACGCTCCAGCTCGGCCTCGTCGGGCTGATGCAGTTCCTGCCCATGCTGCTCCTGACGGTTCCGGCCGGGCACGTGGCGGACCGCTACGACCGCCGCCGCGTGGTCCGGGTCTGCCAGGCCGTCGAGGGATCGGCAGCCCTGGGGCTCGCGCTCGCCAACGCCGGCGGCTGGCTGTCCACGCCCGTCATCTTCGCGACCGTGGTCGTGTTCGGCGCCGCGCGGACCTTCGAGAACCCGAGCACCCAGGCGCTGCTGCCCGGCGTTGTGTCGGCCGCGGTCCTGCCGAGCGCGCTCGCGCTGTCGACGTCGGCGATCCAGACCGCGACGGTGGTAGGACCGGCGCTGGGCGGCGCGCTCTACCTGTGGGGGCCCGCGGTCGCCTACGCGGCCGTGGCAACCCTTTACCTGGCCGCTGGCGTGCTGGTCGGCGGCATCGCGATGCAGCGCGCCGCGCCGCGCCGCGAACCCGTGAGCGTCACCTCGCTCCTGTCCGGCTTCGTGTTCATCCGCGACCATCCGGTGGTGCTCGGCGCCATCTCGCTCGACCTTTTCGCCGTGCTGCTCGGCGGCGCCACGGCGCTGCTGCCCGTCTTCGCGCGCGACATCCTCCACACCAACGCGGTCGGGCTCGGGACGCTCAGGGCCGCCCCGGCCGTGGGGGCGCTGCTGACGTCCCTGGTCCTGGCACGCCGCCCGCTCGGCCGCGGCGTCGGCCGGACCATGTTCGCGGCCGTGGCGGCGTTCGGCCTCGGCACGGTGGCGTTCGGCCTGTCGCGGTCCCTCCCGCTGTCGCTAATGGCGCTGGCCCTGATGGGCGCGTCCGACGTGGTCAGCGTGGTGATCCGCAGCTCGCTGGTCCAGCTCGGCACGCCCGACGCCATGCGGGGCCGCGTCAGCGCCGTCAACGCCATGTTCATCGGCACGTCCAACCAGCTGGGCGAGTTCGAGTCGGGCGTCACGGCTTGGCTTCTAGGCTCGGTGCCGGCCGTGGTGGTGGGCGGGCTCGGGACAGTCGCGGTGGCGCTCCTGTGGTCGCGGCTGTTTCCCGCACTGCGGCGGGCCGACACGCTGGCTGCACCCGGTCGGTGACGGTCCGCCTTGGTGGCGGACCCGGGCCGCGCTAGTCTGTTTCGCACGGGCGGGACGACCTGTCCCGCTGTTGCCACGGAGCCTCCCATGTCCACGAGAAGCAGCCGCTTCGTCGACGATTTCGCCCGGCTCGTCACCGACGCGGCCGGAATGGCCCACGGCGTGCGGCGGGAAGCCGAAACCGTGGTGAAGACCCAGACCGAGCGCCTGCTCGCCACCATGAACGTGGTCACGCGGGAGGAATTCGAGGTCGTGCGCGAGATGGCGGCCCTGGCGCGGGACGAGAACGAGGCCCTGCTACGCCGGATCAAGCAGCTCGAAGCACGGCTCGACACTCCCGTGCCGCCGCATGCCGGCGAAACCGAGATCGTTTGAGGCGGGTCGCCCGGACCGCCGACCTTACGAAGATTTAACGCGGCTGTCCGGCCACGGCCGCCCAGTGGCCTCGATTCTGCCCTAAACAACTAAGGCCGCAAACGAATCCGGCCCGAGTTGGTGCGCCGCGACAACACGCCCCCGCAGAACCGGGGCCTCCGGGTCCCGGGACCTTGCGGTACCCGGACCTCTCCCGTTTAACAGGCCGCGAGGATGCGCCCCGGGACGTCGTGGGGTCCCGTGCGCGTCGAGTCGCGAGTGCGGGTGCGCGTGGACGTTCGATCCGGGCATGGAAGCGGCCCCCGACGGCGCTGGTCGCGCTTGGTGCCATGGTGCGCGTCCGGAGCCCTGCTGCTGGGCGGGTGCACGTTCGACGAGACCACGCCCCCGCTCGGCCTCGCCACGCCTGACCGTTTCACCTTCGCGGGCAAAGGGCCCGCGCCACCCGTCCCGACCGACTGGCCGCGGCTGTTCGGCTCGCCCGAACTGACCCGGCTCGCGGCCTCGGCGGCGGCCGGCAACCTCGACGTCGCGGCCGCGGCGGCCCGCATCGTCCAGGCGCAGGGGCAGGCCGAGATCGCGAGTTCGGCGCAACTGCCGCAATTGTCGGGGTCGGGCAGCGCCCAGCGGTCGTTCAACAACGTCGCGAGCACGGGCGTGGTGACGACGGGCGGCGTCGGATCGACCGTCGTGTCCTCCAACGGCACGACCGCCATCGGCGGCGGCACCGCTGGAAGCGGCACGGCTGCGGGCAGCGGCACCGGGCTCGTGTCGAGCGGCTCGCTGTCCAGCACCGGATCCAGCGCCGCCACGTCCGCGGCCGGCTCGACCGCGGGCTCCACGCTGGTGTCGAGCGGCGGCGCGGGCACCACCACCGGCGCGGTGGTGAGCACGGGCGGCGGCAATGCCGCGAGCGTGTTCCGCCTCGGCCTCACGGCGAGCTACGAGGTCGACCTGTGGGGCCGCAACGCCTTCAACAGCGCGGCGGCCGAGCACGGCGTGCTGGTCAACCAGTTCTCGCGCGACGCGATCCTGCTGTCCTCGGTCGCTTCCGTGGTGAACCAGTATTTCCTGCTGCTGTCCGCGCAGGACCGCATCCGCATCGCCCGGAACAACGCCGGGGCGGCCCGCGACGTTCTGGACGCCATCAAGGGCCGGCTCACGGTCGGCACCGTGACGCAGCTCGAAGTGGCCCAGCAGCAAAGCATCCTGGACCAGCAGCTCGCCACCATCCCGCCCTTCGAGCTGCAGGCCGACCAGGCCCGGACCCAGATCGCGCTGCTGACGGGACGGACCCCGGAAGGCGTGCGGGTGGCGGGCGGCAGCCTCGACCGGCTCAGGGCGCCGGTGATCCCGCCGGGCCTGCCGGCGCAGCTGCTGCGACGGCGGCCCGACGTGGCGCAGGCCGGCGAAGCGCTGGCCTCCGCGGCCGCCTCCGTGCAGGCCGCGCGGGCCGACTTCTTCCCGAGCCTCAGCCTGACCGGCACGGGTGGGCTCGAAAGCACCGCCCTGCGCAACCTCCTGTCACCCGACGCGCTGGTCGGCACGCTCGCGGCCGACGTGATGCAGCCCATCTTCGACGGCTACGCCCTGCAGGGCCAGCTCGACCAGGCGCGCGGCGTCCGCCGCGAGGACCTGGAGCTGTTCCGCAAGGCCGTCATCCAGGCCCTGGTCGACGTCGAGAACGCGCTGACCGCCATCCGCCGCGACCTCGAGCACGAGCGCCTGCTCGCCGACGTGGTCCGATCGTCGCAGCAGGCCTACGACATCGAGCGCGAGCGGCTGAAGGTGGGCACGATCGACATCACCACGGTGCTGCAAACCCAGCTGACCCTGTTCGGCGCCCAGGACGCGCTGGCGTTCGCCCGCCTGACGCGGTTCCAGGCGATCGCCAGCCTGGCGCAGGCGCTGGGCGGCGGCTGGACCGATCCGCGGCGGGCCCCGGTCGAGCCGGCGATCGCGCTGCCCGCGCCCTTCACCTACGGGCTGCCGGGCCGCGCCATCGTTCCGCCCAACGAGGCTGTCACCGAAACGCACGCGCTGCCGGGCCAGCCGCCGGTGCCGAATGCCGGGACCCTCGAGGCGCCCGGCCTGGGTCTGACGGGCGCCGTGCCGCACTAGGGCGGAACGAACCGGGACCGAAGCGGGCGCGTTTCCACCCCGAACGTGGTTGGGCGCGACCGGCGCCGGGCCGGACTTGTCGGGCGGGGTCCGGGAACCGCCGCCACGGGATGGTTGAAGGGCTTGAAGCGCGTCCTGTTCGTTCTTGTTCTGCTGGTGGTCGCGACCGTGGTCGTGGCCGAGCGCGTGCCGTGGGTGCACGACCGCGTGCCGTGGCTGCCGAACCTGCCCTGGCTGCAGGCCAGAACCGCCGACGCGGGGGACGCGGGCGGGCGGCGCGGCGGCCGCAAGGGACGCGGCGGCGGCGACGGGCCGATCCCGGTGCTCGTGGCCCCGGCGCGCTTCGCCGACCTTCCCGTGACTGCGGACGTGCTGGGAACCGTGCAGGCCACCAACACCGTCACGGTCAGGAGCCAGGTCGACGGCAAGCTGGTCGAGGTCGACTTCGGCGAGGGCCAGGACGTGCGCAAGGGCGACGTGCTGGCGCGGGTCGACCCGACCACGTTCCAGGCCGCCTACGACCAGGCCGTCGCCAAGAAGGCGCAGGACGACAGCATCCTGGCCAACGCCCAGATGGATTTCACCCGCTACCAGAAGCTCGCCGAAACCCAGTACGGCTCGCACCAGCAGGCCGACACCCAGAAGGCGCTGGTGACCCAGACCCAGGCCATCGTGCAGCAGGACCAGGCCGCGGTCGACAACGCCAAGGCGACCCTCGACTACGCGACCATCCGGTCGCCGCTGGACGGGCGCGCGGGCCTGCGGCTCGTGGATGCCGGCAACATCGTGCACGCGTCGGATGCGACCGGCATCGTCACGGTCGCCCAGGTAAAGCCCATCGCGGTCGTGTTCAGCCTGCCCCAGCAGTACCTGGGGCAGGTCAATGCCGCCAACGCCAGGGCGCCGCTGCGCGTCGACGCGCTGGCGGGAGGCGAGGGCGATGTGCTCGACACCGGCACGCTCCGGGTCATCGACAACGCGGTGGACCAGACCACGGGGACCGTGAAGCTGAAGGCCTCGTTTCCCAACGAGCACCTGCAGCTCTGGCCCGGCCAGTTCGTCAACGTCCGGCTGACCATCGATACCCTGCGCCAGGTCGTCGTGGTGCCGACGCCGGCGGTGCAGCGCGGCCCGGACGGCACCTTCGTGTACGCGGTGAACGGCGACGCGGTGTCGATGCGCAAGGTCACGGTCGGCCGGCAGACCGAGGCCGACAGCGCCATCACGGCGGGCCTCGACGTGTCCGCGACCGTGGTGACGACCGGGTTCACGCGCCTGACCGACGGGACCAAGGTGGCGGTCTCGGCCGCCACGGCCGCGGCCGAGCCGCTTGGTGCGGGCCAGCCCGCCGCTGCGGCGCCCGCCGACGCCGCGGCGCCCGCCGGGGCCGCGAG
>CAXTEP010000079.1:0-1613 GCA_964243125.1 uncultured Lichenihabitans sp.
AGGTCCCGTCACGCGTGCCACAGCGGCACCGGCCCGCCAACAGGATTAATCGTGGGCGCGCGACAAACGGGGCCGCTCGACCATTATGGTGTCATGCGCGCGCCCGGTTGCGCCGCCAGGGAGGAACCGCCTTGACCAGGGACACGGACGGATCGGGCCTGCCGGCCTTGAAACAGATGGCCGACACCGCGGCGCCCGCGACGCTCGCCGACCTGTTCGCGCGCGATCCGCAGCGGTTCGAGCGCTACCACGTCGCGCTCGGCGACCTCGTGTTCGATTATTCCAAGCACCGCGTCGACGACGCCGTGCTGCAGGCGCTCTTCAAGCTGGCCCGCGACGCCGACCTCGAAGGCCGGCGGGACCGCATGTTCGCCGGCGCGGTCGTCAACCCGACCGAGCACCGCGCGGCCCTGCACACGGCCCTGCGCAACATGTCTGGCCAGCCCGTGCTGGTCGACGGCCGCGACGTCATGCCCGACATCGTCGCCGAACGCGAGAAGGTGGCGACCTTCGCGACCGGCATCCGCGACGGCTCGCTGCCCGGCGCGACGGGGCGGCCCATCACGGACGTGGTCAACATCGGCATCGGCGGCTCGGACCTCGGGCCCGCCATGGCGGCGCGCGCGCTCGCGCCCTACGGGTCCGAGCGGGTCAGGTGCCATTTCGTGTCCAACGTGGACGGCGCCGACATCGGCGACACGATCGCGGGCCTGGACCCAGCCACGACCCTGTTCATCGTCTCGTCCAAGACCTTCACGACGCTCGAAACCATGACCAACGCCGCAACCGCGCGGGCATGGATCGCCGACGGGCTCGGCGAAAGCGCCGTGCAGCACCATTTCGCGGCCGTGTCGACCAAGCTCGACCTCGTGGCCAAGTTCGGCATCAAGGCCGACCGCGTGTTCGGCTTCTGGGACTGGGTCGGCGGGCGCTATTCCATCTGGTCCAGCATCGGGCTCGCGCTCACCATCCTGATCGGCCCGAAGCAGTTCGAGGATTTTCTGCGCGGCGGGTTCGAGGTGGACCAGCATTTCCGCGAAGCGCCGCTGGAGGCCAACATCCCCGTGCTGATGGGGCTGATCGGCGTGTGGTACCGCGACGCCCTGGGCTTCGCGACCCAGGCCGTAATTCCCTACGACCAGCGCCTCGGCCGCTTCTCGGCCTACCTCCAGCAGCTCGACATGGAGAGCAACGGCAAGTCGGTGCACGTCGATGGCAGCCCCGTCGGCTTCCCCACCGGCCCGGTCGTGTGGGGCGAACCCGGCACCAACGGCCAGCACGCCTTCTTCCAGCTGCTGCACCAGGGCACGGAGGTCGTGCCGGTGGACTTCCTGGTCGCGGCCGAGCCGACCCGGGCCGACCCGCACCACCACGAGATCCTGCTCGCCAACTGCCTCGCCCAGAGCCAGGCGCTGATGCAGGGCCGCGACATCGCCGAAGTCAAAGCCCAGCTCGAGAAGGGCGGCATGACGCCCGAAGCCGTCGAGGCGCTCGCACCCCACAAGGTGTTCTCCGGCAACCGGCCGTCCTCGACCTTCATGTATCGCCGGCTCGACCCCGCCATGCTGGGGCGGCTGATCGCCCTCTACGAGCACCGCGTGTTCACCATGGCG
>CAXTEP010000079.1:1713-13581 GCA_964243125.1 uncultured Lichenihabitans sp.
CGCTGCTTCACCTGCGCGTCCAGAGCGGTCGCGCGCTCCTGCAGCTCGGCCAGTGACTTCTGCGCGCCCGCGGTATCCTCGGCCACGCGGTTGCGCTCCGCCGTCGCGTTCGCCACGGCCTTGGCGAGCTTGGCCTGATCAGCTTCACCGGCGCTGACGTCCTGGCGCCGCGCCGCGAGGTCGCGGTCCGCCGACGCCAGGGCCTGCTTCAGGTCGGCGGCCTGTTTCTGCAGGTCCTCGACCTGCTTCCGGGCGGTCGCCACGCCGGCGCCGAGCGCATCGCGCTGCGCGGTCGTCTCGGCCACGGCCTTGCCAACGCTGTCGCGGTCGGCCTGCGCCTTGGCGAGCTCGCTGCGCGCGGCCGCAAGGTCGGTCTGGACCTGGGCCAGCTGTTTCTGCAGGTCGGCCGACTCGCTCTGCGTCTTGTCGCGCGCCGCCGTGGCGTCCGCGATGGCCTTTTCCACGCTGGCCCGCTGGGTTTGCAGCGGCGGCACCGCGGCCTTGGCCTGGTCGAGGACGCTCTGCGCGTCGGTCACCTGCTGGGTCAGGTCGGCCAGCTGCTTGCGGGCCGGCTCGACTTGGCGGTTCAAGTCGTCGCGGGCGGCGGTCGCGTCCGCCACGGTCTTCTGGGCCACGGCACGGTCGGCGTCGATCTTGGCCATGCCCGTCTTGGCGGCCGACAGGTCGCTCTCGGATTGCGCGACCTGCTGCTTCAGGGTCGCGTCCCGGTGTGTCGTCGCGTCGAGTTCGGCTTTGGTCTTCTCGAGGTCGGCATTGGTCTGCGCGACGGTCTGCTCCAGGCCGCTCTGCTGGGCGGTCAGCTGCTGCAGGCCGTCCTGCGTGCTCTTGAGCTGCGCCTGCGCCTCGTCCCGCGTCTTGCTGGCCTGGGCGGCGGCGTTCTGGGCCGCCGCGATGGCGCCCTGGGCCGCGACCCGCTTCTCCTCGATCTCGGTGAGCGACCCGGACGCGGCGCGCTCGGCCTTCAGGTCGTCGGAGGTTCGCTCGTTCTCCTGGCGGAGCGAGGCGATCTGCTCGTCCGCCTGCGAGCTCAGCGAACTCGCGTTGAAGAAGCCGTACACGGCCAGGATCCAGCCCAGCACGGCGATGCCCAGGATCGTGAGGGTGACCGGGCGGCGAAGCTCGGTCGAAAGGTCACCGTCCATGAAGCGCCTCCTGAAAGATCAAGCCCGGATCGGCCGGGCCGGGGCTCCTTCTTGCATGCCGCGCGCGGGCCGGGAAGCGGCGTTCGTACCCCGCGGTCCTGGCGGCCTCCTCAGGCCACCCGTCGCTGCCCCGGGCGTCCGGGCATGCCGGCCGCGGGCTCGGCCTTGTCGTTGAACAGTTCGGCGAGCTTCTCGGTCATGGCGCCGCCGAGCTCCTCCGCGTCGACGATGGTAACGGCGCGGCGGTAGTAGCGGGTGACGTCGTGGCCGATCCCGATAGCGATCAGTTCCACGGGCGAGCGGGTTTCGATCTCCTCGATCACGGCGCGCAGGTGCCGCTCCAGGTAGTTGCCGGGATTGACCGACAGGGTCGAGTCGTCCACGGGCGCGCCGTCCGAGATCATCATCAGGATGCGCCGCTGCTCGAAGCGGCCGAGCAGGCGCTTGTGGGCCCAGTCCAGCGCTTCCCCGTCGATGTTCTCCTTGAGCAGGCCCTCGCGCATCATCAGGCCGAGGTTCTTGCGCGCCCGCCGCCACGGCGCGTCGGCGGCCTTGTAGATGATATGGCGAAGGTCGTTCAGGCGGCCGGGGTTGGTGGGCTTGCCGGCCTGCAGCCAGGTTTCCCGCGACTGCCCGCCCTTCCAGGCGCGCGTCGTGAAGCCCAGGATCTCCACCTTGACGCCGCAGCGTTCCAGCGTCCGGGCCAGGATGTCGGCGCAGGTGGCCGCCACCGTGATGGGCCGCCCGCGCATGGAGCCGGAATTGTCCATGAGCAGCGTCACCACCGTGTCGCGGAAGTTCGTGTCCTTCTCGCGCTTGAACGACAGCGGCTGCTGCGGGTCGATCACCACGCGCGACAGCCGCGCCGGGTCCAGCATCCCCTCTTCGAGGTCGAACTCCCAGGCGCGGTTCTGCTGCGCCATCAGGCGCCGCTGCAGGCGGTTGGCGAGCCGCGCCACGACGCTCGACAGGTTGCTGAGCTGCTTGTCGAGGTAGCTCCGCAGCCGCTCCAGCTCGTCGGGCTCGCACAGGTCCTCGGCGTGGACGGTCTCGTCAAACCGGGCGTTGAACGCCTTGTAGTCGGGCGCACGGCCGTCGACCGCGCCGGTGGGCGGCCGCTTGGTTTCGGCCGCCTCGTCGGCGTCGCCCTCCTCCGAATCCTCGGGCGCCTCGCCGACCGGCGCGTCGGCGCTCTCGGAAGCGCCGTCCTCGAGATCCTCGGCGGCCTCGTCGGCCGCGTCCATTTCCATGGATTCGCCCGACTCGGTGTCCTGGCCTTCGCCCTCCTGGTTGTCGGGACTGTTCTGCGGCTGGTCGTCGGCGGTCTGCTCGTCGTCGTCCTCGCGGTCCGCCGCGGAAGGGTCCGCCATGTCGAGCGAGGCGAGCAGCTTGTGCAGCATGCGCCCGAAGGCCCGCTGGTCTTCGATCGCGCCGCCGAGCTGGTCCAGGTCCTGGGCGGCTCGCGACTCGATCCACGGCCGCCACAGGTCGACGATCTTCTGGGCCTCCTCGGGCGGCCGCTCGCCCGTCAGCCGCTCGCGCGCGATCAGCGCCACGGCATCCTCCAGCGGCGCGTCGGCCCGGTCGGTCACCTCGGCGTAGTTGCCGCGATGGTAGCGGTCCTTGATCATGGCCGACAGATTGGTGGCCACCCCCGCCATGCGGCGCGCCCCGATGGCCTCCACCCGCACCTGCTCGACGGCGTCGAACACGCCGCGGGCCGCCTGCGCGTCGGGGGCGAGCCGGCGGTGCACCCCCGCGTCGTGGCAGGCGAGCTTGAGGGCGAGCGAGTCGGCGTGGCCGCGCACGATCGCGGCCTCGCGCGGCGACAGCCGCCGCGGCGGTTCCGGCAGCCGGGCCTTGGCGGTGTCGCCGTGCCCCACGACGCCCGGCCGGTCCGCCGCATAGGTGACTTCGAGCGCGGGCGTGCGCGCCATCGCCCGCATGCAGGCCGCGACCGATCGCTTGAACGGCTCCTGCGGGGCTTCGGCCGGGGCCGAGGGCCTGCGGTTGGTCGGGGCGCTCATGGGATCGGCCTGTCGGTCAAACGGCGTGCGGGGGTCAGCTCAGCGCCACGTTGACGGCGCTCTCAGGCAGTTCCTTGCCGAAGCACCGCTGGTAGAACTCGGCCACCAGCGTGCGTTCGAGCTCGTCGCACTTGTTCAGGAAGGTCAGGCGGAACGCGAAGCCCACGTCGCCGAAGATGTCGGCGTTCTCGGCCCAGGTGATCACCGTGCGAGGGCTCATCACGGTGGACAGATCCCCCGACATGAAGGCGTTGCGGGTGAGGTCGGCCACCCGCACCATCTTGTTGACGGTGTCGAGGCCCTCCTTGCCGCGATAGGCCGGCGCCTTGGCCTGAACGATGGCGACCTCGCGGTCGTGCGGCAGGTAGTTCAGCGTCGCCACGATCGACCAGCGGTCCATCTGGCCCTGGTTGATCTGCTGGGTGCCGTGATACAGCCCGGACGTGTCGCCCAGCCCCACCGTGTTGGCGGTGGCGAACAGCCGGAACGCCGGATGCGGCTTGATGACCCGCTTCTGGTCGAGCAGCGTCAGCCGTCCCGACAGTTCCAGCACGCGCTGGATCACGAACATCACGTCCGGCCGGCCCGCGTCATACTCGTCGAAGCAGATCGCCATGTTGTGCTGCAGCGCCCAAGGCAGCATGCCGTCGCGGAACTCCGTGACCTGCTTGCCCTCCTTCAGCACGATGGCGTCCTTGCCCACGAGGTCGATGCGCGACACGTGGCTGTCGAGGTTGATGCGCACGCATGGCCAGTTCAGCCGCGCCGCCACCTGTTCGACGTGGCTCGATTTGCCCGTGCCGTGATAGCCCGTGATCATCACGCGCCGGTTGCGCGCGAAGCCTGCCAGGATGGCGAGCGTCGTGTCGCGGTCGAACAGGTAGTCGGGGTCGCGCTCGGGCACGTGCTCGTCCGCCACCGAGAAGGCGGGAACGCGCATGGCGGTCTGGAAGCCGAACAGGTCGGCCACCGACGCCGTGGTGTCCGGCAAGCCGACCATGTCATGTTGTTGATTGTCCATCATGCCTCCGTGTCCGCCTCGCGGAAGACGTCCGCCTCGGGGAAGACCCGGACCCCTCGCGTTCGTTGCCTGTCAGATCGGTTTGGTTGTACGGCCCGCCAGCTTGACGGTTTTCAGGAATTTATAGGCGCGGATGATCTCGCGCAATTTGTCTTCCGAGGACCGATCGCCGCCGTTGGCGTCGGGGTGAAGCCGCTTGACGAGCTCCTTGTAGCGGGCCCGCACGGCATCAGGGTCCGCCGCCTCGTCGAGGTCGAGCACCGCGAGCGCCTTCAGGGTGGCGGGGCTGTGGCGGGGCGGCCGCGGCGCCGCCGCAGCGGCCCGGCCCGCCCGGCCGCGGAACATGCCGAGCGGGTCGGCGTCGTCGTCGACCCGGTGCCCGGGGCCGTGGCCCATGTTCCAGGTCGGCCGGTGGCCGGTGAGCGAGTCCTTCTGGTACTTGGCGACGTCGGCGTCGCTCATGCCGTTGAAATAGTTGTAGGTGGCGTTGTATTCCCGCACGTGGTCCAGGCAGAAGCAGAAGTACTGCCCTTCGCGGTCGCGGCCCATGGGGGCGCGGAACTCGCCGAGCTTGATGCAGCCCGGCCGGTCGCAGCGCATCTGCGCCGGCGCCATCTGATCCTTGGCGGCGGCCGGCTTGACCCTGATGCTGTCGAAAAGGCGAGAATTGAGATTCATACCGCGGACAGTATGGGGGATGCCGGCGACTTGACCAAGAGAGAGCCGTGCAACACAGCTCCGCCCGAGAATCCCGGAACATCCGCCCGCTGCGGCATCACGGAGACGCGACGATGTCGGTGAAGGACAGAATGGTGGCGATCCTGACCGCCAACCTGCACCCGCAGGTGCTGGCCGTCGAGGACGAGTCGCACCGGCATGCCGGACACGGGGGCTGGCGGGAAGGCGGCGAAACGCATTTTCGCGTCACGGTCGTGTCCGAGGTCTTCAATGGCCGGAGCCGGCTTGATCGTCATAGGCTGGTGAACGCCCTTCTTGCCGCCGAGTTGCGCGACGGCGTCCACGCATTGGCCATCGATGCCCGGGGTACGGGGGAGGACATGGCCGCGGCAAGCGCCGCGGGGACGCGGCCATGACCGACATGGGTCTGGTGGTGACGGGGGCGGCCGGGCGCATGGGCCGCATGCTGGTGGCGGCCGTGCAGGCGACCCCCGGGGTTCGGCTCGCGGCCGCCCTCGAACGCGAGGGCTCCGCGGCGCTGGGACAGGACGCGGGCGTGCTGGCCGGGATCGGGCCGGTCGGGGTCCCGCTCACCGACGACCCCCTCAGGGCCTTCGTGGCGGCCGACGGCGTGCTGGACTTCACGAGCCCCACAGCGACGGTCGCGTTCGCGGGCCTTGCGGCCCAGGCCCGCATCGTCCACGTAATCGGCACCACGGGGCTCGGCCCCGACCACCTGCGCGAGGTCGAGGCCGCGTCCTGGCACGCCCCCGTGGTGCGCTCCGGCAACATGAGCCTCGGGGTCAACCTGCTGGCCGCCATGGCCGAGCGGGTCGCCCGGGCGCTCGGGGAGGAGTACGACGTCGAGATCGTCGAGATGCACCACCGCTCGAAGGTCGACGCGCCCTCGGGCACGGCGCTCATGCTGGGCGAGGCGGTGGCGTCGGGCCGCGCCGTCGACCTCGAAACCCACGCGGTTCGCGGCCGGGACGGGCACACGGGCGCGCGGCCCGACGGCGCGATCGGCTTCGCGACGCTGCGGGGCGGCTCGGTGGTGGGCGAGCACCGCGTGATCTTCGCGGGGCCGGGCGAGCGCATCGAACTGGCTCACCTGGCCGAGGACCGTGGCATCTTCGCGCGCGGCGCCGTCCGGGCCGCACTGTGGGGCCGCGCCCGCAAACCGGGCCTTTACTCGATGGCCGACGTGCTCGGGCTGACGGCCTGATCGGCTCCTCCCCACCCCCGTCGAACCGGCGGGTGGATCCTCCTGCCCGGTATCCCAAGGTCGCGACCATGCCGTCAGCCCTCGCCCGCATGATCCCCGAACCGTCCTGGGCGCTGCCAACCGTTCCGCTCGACCGGGTGACGCTCGACCGCGATCTCGCGCTCGTCCACGCGAAGCTTTCGAGCGAGGACGCCCGGCCGCGCGCGGCCGTGGTGGAGCGGTTCAAACAGGCCCTCGACGAGGGACGGGCCGCCGTGATCGCGCGGTTCCTGCGCGAGGGTGGCGGCCTGGACTGCGCCCGCGGCTTGGCGGCCGTCCAGGACGCGATCGTGCAGGCCATCCACGCCTATGTGCTGCGCCACGTCTGCCCCCTGGAGCGTCCCACCTCGTCGGAACGGTTGAGCGTGGTGGCGGTCGGCGGCTACGGGCGCGGCACGCTGGCACCCGGGTCCGACGTCGATCTCCTGTTTCTGCTCCCCTACAAGCAGACGCCCTGGGGCGAGAGCGTGGTCGAGGCCACCCTCTACATCCTGTGGGACCTGCGCCTGAAGGTCGGTCATGCCACGCGGTCGGTCGACGAGTGCCTGCGGCAGGCCCGGGCCGACATGACGATCCGCACGTCGCTCCTCGAAGCGCGGCTGGTGGAGGGCGACGCGGCGCTGTTCGCGGAACTGCAGACCCGCTTCGACAAGGAGGTGGTGCTCAAGACCGCGCGGGAGTTCGTGGCCGCCAAGCTCGGCGAGCGCGAAACCCGCATCGGCCGGGCCGGGGCGTCGCGCTACCTGGTCGAGCCCAACGTCAAGGAGGGCAAGGGGGGCTTGCGCGACCTCAACACGCTGTTCTGGATCGCCCGCTACGTGTACCGGGTCGGCAACGGCGAGGAACTCGTGGCCGCGGGCCTGTTCACCCGCCGCGAGTTCAAGCTGTTCCGCCGCTGCGAGGAGTTCCTGTGGCGGGTGCGCTGCCATCTCCACGTCGCGGCGGGCCGCGCCGAGGAGCGACTGAGCTTCACCACCCAGCGGCTGATCGCCGAGCGGCTCGGCTACCGCGCGCACGGCGGCCTGTCGGCCGTGGAGCGCTTCATGAAGCACTATTTCCTGATCGCCAAGGACGTGGGCGACCTGACCGCCATCGTGTGCGCGGCGCTGGAGGAGCGCGAAGCCAAGCCGCCGCGCTTGAACCGGCTGGTGGGCGGCTGGTTCCGCAAGCTGCGGACGATCCCGGGCAGCAGCGCCTTCGCGATCGAGGTCGATCGGATCACGGTGGCCCAGAAGGACGCCTTCGAGCGCGATCCCTTGAACCTGATTCGCCTGTTCTGGGCGTCCGACCACTACGGCCTGCCGATCCACCCAGACGCGACGCGCCTGGTGACCTTGTCGCTCCGGCGCATCGATGCGGCGTTGCGGCAGGACCCGGAGGCCAACCGGCTGTTCATGGACATCCTGACCTCGCGCAACGCGCCAGAAACGGTGCTGCGGCGGATGAACGAGGCCGGGGTGCTGGGGCGCTTCGTCCCCGAGTTCGGCCGCGTCGTGGCCATGATGCAGTTCAACATGTACCACCACTACACGGTGGACGAGCACCTGCTGCGCGCGGTCGGCAACCTGTCCGAGATCGACGCGGGCCGGATGAAGGAGGAGCATCCGCTCGCCAACGAGATCATGCCGACCGTGGATGCGCGGCGCGCCCTTTACGTGGCGGTGTTCCTCCACGACGTCGCCAAAGGGCGCGAGCAGGACCATTCGGAGGCGGGCGCGCGCCTGGCCCGGACCCTCGGGCCGCGGCTCGGCCTGAGCGATGCCGAAACCGAGCTGATGGTGTGGCTGGTCGGCCACCATCTGGTGATGTCCAACACCGCGCAGAACCGGGATCTCGCGGACCGGCGGACCATCGAAACCTTCGCCGAGGTGGTGCAGACCCGCGAGCGGCTGCGCTGCCTGCTGATCCTGACGATCTGCGACATCAAGGCGGTCGGCCCGGGCGTTTGGAACGGCTGGAAGGGCCAGCTCCTGCGTACGCTGTACCAGGAAACCGAGCGGCTGCTGGTGGGCGAGGCGCCACACCTCGCTCAGCCGGAGCGCGTCGCGGCCGCCCACCGGGAGTTCCGTGCCGCCGCGACGGCCTGGCCCGACGCCGCGGTCGATGCCTATCTCGGCCGCCATTACGTGCCCTACTGGCTCCGCGTCGACCTCGCCACCAAGCTCAAGCACGCCGAGGTGCTTCGATCGCTGGACCGCGAGGGCGCGCCGCTCGCCACCAAGGTCACCGTGGACGCGTTTCGCGGCGTGACGGAGCTGCTGCTGGTGGCGCCCGATCATCCTCGCCTCCTGTCCATCGTCGCGGGCGCCTGCATGGCGGCCGGGGCCAACATCGTCGAGGCCCAGATCTTCACGACCGCCGACGGGCTGGCGCTCGACACCTTCTCGGTGTCGCGGGCCTTCGACCAGGACGACGACGAGGAGCGGCGGGCGGGCCGCATCGCGCAGGCGATCGAGCGGGCGCTGCGCGGCCAGATCCGGCTGTCGGACGTGGTGGCCGCCAAGGGCAGCACGCCCCGGGGCCGGTCGGCGTTTCCGATCGCGCCCGAGGTCGTGGTCGACAACCAGGCCTCCAACCGCCACACTCTGATCCAGGTCAGCGGCATCGACCGGCCGGGCCTGCTCTACGATCTCACGGTGGCGATCGCCGGGCTGAACCTCAACATCGCCTCGGCCCAGGTCGCGACATTCGGCGAGAAGGTCGTCGACTCCTTCTACGTGACCGACCTGACCGGCACCAAGATCTTCGACCTTCACCGGCAGCACGGCATCAGGCGGGCCCTGACCGCGACGCTCGGCGACGGCCGGCCCGCCGCGTCCGACCGGGACGTCCCTTGATTTTTCTCAAGTTCCGCCTGATATGCGCCGCACGATGAACCCCGCCCCGAGCCGACCATGAGCGATCAGAACACCGACCAGATCACCCCCGCCGATCCTGCCGCGACAAATCCTGCCGCCGCCGCGGAGCAGGCCGGGCCGGGTGCTGGCGGTGACGCTCCGCAGCCCGATCCCTTCGCGGTGCTGGAAAGCCTCAAGGACGAGAACGCCGCGCTGAAGGATAAGGCCCTGCGCACCATGGCCGAGATGGAGAATCTGCGCCGGCGCACCGAGCGCGAGGTCGCTGACTCCAAGCTCTACGCCGTGTCGAACTTCGCCCGCGAAATGCTGACCGTGGCGGACAACCTCCACCGTGCCATCGCCAGCCTGCCGGCGGACGCGCGTGGCATCGAGGCCGTGCGCGGTCTCGCGGAGGGCGTGGAGCTGACCGAGCGCGACCTGCTTTCGAGGCTGGCGCGCTTCAACGTCAAGCCGGTGGAGCCGGAAGGCAAGAAGTTCGACCCGAACTTCCACGAGGCCCTGTTCGAGATCCCCAACGAGACCGTGCCGTCCGGCACGGTGCTGCAGGTGGTGGAAACCGGCTACGCCATTGGCGAGCGCGTGCTCCGCCCCGCCAAGGTGGGCGTGTCGCGCGGCGGCCCGAAGGGCTGAGGCCCGCGCCCCGGCATGCGGAGGACACGGTCATGGATGACGACGACGGGCTGCGCTTCACGGTGGACCAGACCGCGGCCGTCAACACGGCCCTGCGGTTGACGCTCGGCCTGCCGCCGCAGCATTTCACGGCCCGCGCGTTCGTCGGCATGATCTCGGACGAGATCGAGCAGCTTCGCGCCGCGGGCTGGGACGACGAGGGGATCGCGGACCTGATCCGCGAAGCCAGCGGCGAACCGCTGACCGCCGACGCCGTGGAGGCGTATTACATCGGCCCGGATGCCCGTCGAGGTTAGCCGCAATCTCCGGCGAGCAGCCGATTCGATCCTTACTCATCGATCGTCAGGCCTTTCAGCGCGTCCGCCAGCCTCATCTTGGCCGAGCCGGGCTTCAGCGGCTTCTGCTGGCTCTCGTGCGGCGCCCAGCCCAGCATCCACACCGTTTCGAACGTCGCCCGGATGCGCCCGTCCGGGTCGCTGAACCGCTCGGCGTAGAGTTCGGCCGCCCGCGCCAGCAGGCGCCGCGTCATCGGCTTGCGGCTGCGTTCGTGCAGCACGTTGGCGGCCCCCATGGACCGCAGGTCGTCCATCAGCGCGAACATGGACCGGTAGCGAACCGTGAGGGGGTCGCTGTCGGTCACGGGGAGGGCCAGCCCGGCGCGGCCGAGCAGGCCACCGAGGTCGCGCAGGTCCGAGAAGGGCGCGACCCGTGGGCTCGCGCCGCCCGTGAGCTCGATCTCGGCGGCCGTGAGGACGGTGCGCAGCTCGGTCAGGGTTTGTCCGGCCAGGAGCCCGCCCAGGAACAGCCCGTCCGGCTTCAGGGCGCGCCGGACCTGGATCAGCACGCCCGGCAGGTCGTTGACGGCGTGCAGCGACAGGAGCGACACCGCGAGGTCGAACGACCCGTCCGCGAAGGGCAGCCGCTCCTCGTCGGCCACGACCCGCTGCCACTGCTCGCTTTCCCGCTCGGGCAGGGGCGCGGCGCGCGTGATGGTGGCCTGGGGCAGGGCGCGCGACAGGGCGGCCGCGAGCGCCGGCCCCGGCGTGCCGAAATCCAGCACGGCGCGGAACTCCCGCTGCACGGGCGCGAGCCGGTCCACGAGGTCGGTCGCGGCGCGGGCGAGGAGGAAATGCTCGGCCCCACCCGCGACGGCGCGTTGCAGCCGTCCGCGCAGCAAGCGGCGGTCGAAGATCAGCGGGGCCGCGGAGGGCGTCGGAAAAGGCATTCTTATGTTATGGTGTGCCGGCGCTCCGGCGGGAAGGCGCTTTCTTGCCTTCGGGGGCGGCCCGGCCTATCGGAACCGCTCGCCTTCCGACCGCACCCGCGAGGAACACCCCGCGTTGACCCGTCCCGAACCGACCATCACGCCCGACCTCGTGGCGGCGCACGGCCTCAAGCCGGACGAGTACCGGCGCTTCGTGGCGCTGATCGGCCGCGAGCCGAGCTTCACCGAACTCGGGGTCGTGTCGGCCATGTGGAACGAGCACTGCTCCTACAAGTCGTCGCGCCTGCACCTGCGCGGCCTGCCCACCGACGGGCCGCAGGTCATCCAGGGGCCGGGGGAGAATGCCGGCGTGGTCGACATCGGCGACGGGTTCGCCTGCGTGTTCAAGATGGAAAGCCACAACCACCCCTCCTTCATCGAGCCTTACCAGGGGGCCGCCACGGGGGTGGGCGGCATCCTGCGCGACGTGTTCACCATGGGGGCCCGGCCGGTCGCGACCCTCGACGTGCTGCGCTTCGGCGCCCCCGACCATCCCCGCACCCGGCACTTGCTGGCCGGCGTGGTGGCGGGCGTGGGCGGCTACGGCAACTCGTTCGGCGTGCCCACCGTGGGCGGCTCGGTGGCGTTCGACCCGAGCTACAACGGCAACATCCTGGTCAACGCCATGGCGGTGGGCATCGCCCGGGCCGACCGGATCTTCACCTCGAAGGCGACCGGGGTCGGCAACCCGATCGTGTATCTCGGCTCCAAGACCGGTCGCGACGGCATCGGGGGCGCCGCCATGGCGTCGGCGGCTTTCGAGGCGAATGCTGCCGAGAAGCGGCCCACCGTGCAGGTGGGCGACCCCTTCGCCGAAAAGCTGCTGCTGGAAGCCTGCCTCGAACTGATGGCCACCGGGGCCGTGATCGCCATCCAGGACATGGGGGCCGCGGGCCTCACCTCGTCGGCGGTCGAGATGGGCGCCAAGGGCGACCTCGGCATCGAGCTCGACCTCGACCGCGT
>CAXTEP010000080.1:0-1967 GCA_964243125.1 uncultured Lichenihabitans sp.
TCCTCCTCGCCTTCGCCGAGGACGCGGCCCGCCAGGCGGGCCTGCGCGTCCTGCGCCTCTACACGCACGAGACCATGACCGAGAACATCGCGCTCTACGGGCGGCTCGGCTTCGTCGAAACGCATCGGGCCAAGGAGGGGGGCCTGCGGCGCGTATTCATGAGCAAGCCGCTGTCCTGAGCCCCCGACGTCCGTTCAGGCGAGGCCGATCTCGGCCATCTTGGCCTGCATGATGTCGCGGTCGAACGGTTTCAGGATGTAGCTGTCGGCCCCGGCGTGCATGGCGCGCGCGATATGGGACACGTCGTTTTCCGTGGTGCAGAACACCACCCTGACCCCGGCGGCTCCCGGCATGCGGCGCAGTTCGCGTAGAAACGCGAAACCGTCCATCACGGGCATGTTCCAATCGAGCAGGATCATGTCCGGCATGGCGGCCACGCAGGCCGACATGGCCTTCTGGCCGTCCTCGGCCTCGGCGGTCTCGAACGTCATGCCCTCGAAGATGCGCCGGGCGACCTTGCGGATCACCGGGGAATCGTCAACGATCAGGGCGCGCGTCATGCGTGAACTCTCCGGGCGCCGCCATTGCTCGTGCACAGGCGCCGAAGCCCACTCTGGCCCGATCCGCTTAAGGTCTGCTGAACCGCCCGCCTTTATTCCCGTGCGGCCCGCGCCCGGGCGCTCAGGTCGGATGGGCTTCCACCCCGGCAAGGTCGGCCGCGAAGCCACCGTCGTCCAGGCCGGCCCTCGGCTTGGCCTCGATCACGACCGCGTCGCCATCGAGCGCCACCGTCACGCCGTAGCCCACCTGCCGCGCCACCAGCCCCGCGAAGTAGGGCTGGATCGCGTGGGCGTCGAGGCCGCCCCCCTCGGGGGCTCCGTCGAGCAGGCCCGCCAGGGCCTGGCCGATGCGCGGGCTGGGGCCCTTGGCGCGCAGCAGCAGGTCGGGCTCCTCGGCGCCCCCGATGCTGCTGACGCTGACCGTGCCGCCGCGGGGGATGGTGCCGGCCGCGATGACGCAAAGGTTGAGCAGCAGCTTGACCTTGTTCTTGGGCATCAGCACCCGCGGGATCGACCACTCGATCTTGACCTTGTCGTCGCCGAACAGCCCGCGGGTCACCTCCTCGGCGTTGCCGGTGTCGATGGACGCGCCAGCCGACCCGGCCGCCCCGAAGGCCAGCCGGCAGAACTGCAGCTTGGCCGAGGCCGTGCTGGCGCTCTTCTTGATGAGGTCCAGCGCGAAGGTGCGGGTTTCGGCGTCGTTGTCCTCTTCCAGGACTTCGAGCCCGTTCACGATGGCGCCCACGGGGCTGATCACGTCGTGGCACACCTTGGAGCAGAGCAGGGCGGACAGGTCGAGGGGATCGAGCGTGAAAGCCGTCATGGACATCTTCCGGGTCTGCGGCCGGAACGACGCCGCTCTCAATCGCGAGGCGGTCCGGCGCGGTGTGGTGCGGGGCTGCGGCCCGCGGCCCAGCCGCCGGGGCGGAGCGGCGAATCGGGGTTTGCGGCCATTGCGGCTTTTTGTTATCGCAAGCCCGGCGGCATGGGAAGGCAGCCTTCGAGGTTCGACGGAACTGTGACAAGTCCTCAGGCGGCCGCGGCCGACCGGCACGCGCGGGCCGAGAACGCCCATCTGGCCGACGTCTTCGCGCAACTGTGCCTCGACGCGGCCGTGGCCGTGATGGCGGTCTACGGCACGGGCGGCGCGGTCCGCACCAAGGCGGACCACAGCCCCGTCAGCGAAGCGGACGAACGGGCCGAGGCCGTGATCCTGGCGGGCCTGCGGCTGCACGCCCCCGACGTGCCTGTGCTGGCCGAGGAAGCGGCCGCGCGGGGCGTGAAGCCCGAGCTCGACGGCCGGTTCATCCTGGTCGACCCGGTCGACGGCACACGCGAGTTCCTGAGCCGCAACGGCGAGTTCACGGTCAACATCGCCCTGATCGAGGCCGGGCGGCCCGTGGCGGG
>CAXTEP010000080.1:2067-11131 GCA_964243125.1 uncultured Lichenihabitans sp.
ACGGCGAGTTCACGGTCAACATCGCCCTGATCGAGGCCGGGCGGCCCGTGGCGGGTGCCGTCTACGCCCCCGTCCTGCGCCGGCTGTGGTGGGCCGGCCGCGACGCCCGGGTCGCGGACGTGGGTCCCGGCGAAACGCTGGACGCGGCCCGCAACGTCCGATCCATCGTCACCCGCGCGGCGCCGGCCGGCGCCTACGTGGCGCTGGCGAGCCGGTCCCACTGCAACGCTGAGACCGAGGCCTTCCTTCACCGGCTGCCTGTCACGACGCGACGCGACGCGGGCTCCTCGCTCAAGTTCTGCGCCCTGGCCGAGGGGCAGGCCGACGTTTACCCGCGGTTCGGGCCCACCATGGAATGGGACACGGCGGCGGGCGACGCGGTGCTGCGGGCCGCGGGCGGCGTGGTCCTGTCGGCGGCTGGCGGGGCGCTGCGCTACGGCAAGCTCGCGACCGACTACCGCAACGGCGCCTTCGTGGCCTGGGGCGATCCGGCCGTGGGCGAGCGGACGACCGTGCCGCAGAACTGACTGACGCCCGCGTCAACGCTCCGTTAACCCTGCCGGGCGAAACTCTCGGACCGAGGCCGGGCCCGCGCGCCCCAGTCGCGCCACGTTCGCGCGGTCAGACAGGAAACCGGGCGCGCCCGGACCGCCGGCCGAACGGGCTGTTCACACGAGGGGAAATGGCCATGCTGACGCGACGTCGATTGGCTCTGGGCGGCTTGGGGCTGCTGGCGGGCGGCCTCGCGTCCGAGACACGGGCGCTGGCGGCCGCGCCGCAGCGCTTCTCGTCCGACGAGATCGTCGACAGCGGGCACCGGTTCTTCGGCACCGTGTCGCGCGGCCTGGCCCAGGTGGTCGAGGAGGCGGGGCGGCGCTGGGGGCAGCCCAACGGCTACGTGCTGGGCCAGGAAGCCTCGGGAGCCTTCGTGGCCGGGGTCCGCTACGGCGAAGGCGCCATGTACACCCGCAACGCCGGCGACCAGCGCGTCTACTGGCAGGGGCCGTCGATCGGCTTCGACGCGGGGGGCGACGGCGACCGCACCATGATGCTGGTCTACAACCTGCCCTCGACGGCCGGCATCTTCCGCCGCTTCGGCGGCGTCGACGGCTCGGCCTACTTCATCGGCGGCTTCGGGTTCACGGCCCTGACCGACCGCGACATCGTGGTGGTGCCGATCCGCTCGGGCGTGGGGGCCCGGTTCGGCGTGGCCCTGTCCTACCTCAAGTTCACGGCCCACTCGACCTGGAACCCGTTCTAGGCGCCCTGTCGCCGCATCGCGCCGAGCGCGACGGGGCCGGCCGGGCGTGATCCTCCAGGGCATGATCTTCGCGCTCGGGTTCCTGGTCGCGACCCTCCTGGCGCTGCTGGTCTTGCCGGCCGTGTCGCGCCGGGCCGTGCGGCTGGCGACCGCACGGTTGCGCCTGCTGGTGCCCCTGTCCATGACCGAGATCGTGGCCGAGCGCGACCAGATCCGCGCCGGACACGCGGTCGCGGTGCGCCGCCTGGAGCAGCGGATCGAGCAACTGGACCGCGACAAGGCGGGCCTCATGGCCGAGACCGGCCGGCAAGGCACGCGCCTGGGCGACCTCGCGCTGGCGCACGAACGGCTGGTGGCCGCGCACGACGCCCAGGGGGCCGAGCTCGACCGGGCCCTGCGCGACGCCCGGGAAGCCGCGGCCGAGGCCGGTCTGCAGGCCCAGGGGCTGCACGACGCGCTCGGGCTCGCGGAACGCCGGCTCGCCCTGCTTCACGCCACCGAGGCCCAGCGGGTCGCCGCCGAGATCCTGACCGACGAGCAGCGCGCCAGCCTGGCGGCCCTGGAAACGCGCGGCACCGGCCAAGACCTCCGCATCCGCGACCTCGCGGCCCAGCTGGCGCGCGCCGCCGAGGACCTGCGCGCGCAGCGTGCCGCCGCCGACGCGCTGGGGCGCGACCGCGACGAGAGGCTGGCCGAGGCCGCGGCCCTGCGCGCCCGGTTGGACGAGGAACAGGCGCGGCGCGGCGCGCTCGAAGCCGAGCGCGACCGCTTCGCCGAGACTGTCGACCGCCTGGAGCGGCAGGCCGTCGCGGCCGCGACCGCGCGTGCCGCCGTCGATGACGACCTGGCGGTGCTCCGCCGCACCATCGTGGCGCTCGGGGCCGACCTGCTGCAGGTCGCCGAGGCGGCCGGGCCCGACGGCCCGATGGCGGCCTGCAGGCCTCCCGGAACCGATCCGGCCGAAGCGCCCGCCCGGCCGCCGGCCGAGGGGGCTCAGTCCTTGCCGAACGTTTCGTCGAACGCGTAGCCCGCGCCCCGCACGGTGCGCAGCGGGTCGCGCTCGCGGCCCCGCGACAGGGCTTTCCGAAGGCGACCGACGTGGACGTCGACGGTGCGCTCGTCGATCTCCACCGACTGGCCCCACACGCCGTCGAGCAGCTGCGCCCGGGAAAACACGCGGCCGGGCCGCTCCATCAGGTATTCAAGCAGACGGAACTCGGTCGGGCCGAGATGCACCTCGCGGCCCGAGCGGCGCACGCGGCGCGTTTCGCGGTCGAGCTCCAGGTCGGCCGCGGCCAGCCGGCTCGCCATCCGCTCGGGCTTGGTCCGCCGCAGCAGCGAGCGCACGCGGGCCATCAGCTCGGGCACCGAGAAGGGTTTTACCACGTAATCGTCGGCCCCCACCGACAGCCCGCGGACGCGCTCGCCTTCCTCGCCCCGCGCGGTCAGCATGATGACCGGCAGGGTGCGGGTGGTTTCCCGGGCCCGCAGCCGGCGGCAGATCTCCAGGCCCGACACGCCCGGCAGCATCCAATCGAGGATGACGAGGTCGGGCGTCCTTTCGCTCAGCCGCAGCTCGGCCTCGTCGCCGCGCTCCACGCGCTCCACCGTAAAACCCTCGGCTTCGAGATTGTAGGACAGGAGCAGCGACAGGGCCTGCTCGTCTTCCACGACGAGGATGTGGGGCGCCGCTCCCGCGGGCCCCGGCCGCGCCGGGCCGCGCGCGGTGTTCACCGGCCCGCCGTCGAGGGGCCGCGCGAGGGCGCGTACCGATCGCCCGCCATGGTGGGGCGGCTCACGGCGCCGCCAGCGCGCCCGCCGCCGCGGTGCTGCGCCCCTTGGGCCGGTCCATCGGCAGGGTCTCGCCGGTGACCAGGTAGTAGATGGTCTCGGCGATGTTGGTGGTGTGGTCGCCGACCCGCTCGATGTTCTTGGAGCAGAACAGGAGGTGGGCGCAGAACGAGATGTTGCGCGGGTCCTCCATCATGAAGGTCAGGAGGTCGCGGAACACGGAGTCCTCGAGCGCGTCGAGGTCGGCGTCGCGGGTCCACACGGCCTGGACGCGCTCCACGTCGCGCTGCGCGTAGGCGTCGAGCACGTCCTTGAGCTGGGTGGCGGCCAGTTCGTTCATGTGCTTCAGGCCCACGGTGGCGCGCGACAGGCGGGGCTCGCCGGCGATCAGGACGGCCCGCTTGGCAATGTTCTTGGCGAGGTCGCCGATCCGCTCCAGGTCGCCCGACACCCGGATGGCGGCCACGATCTCGCGCAGGTCCATGGCCATGGGCTGACGCCGCGCGATGGTCAGCACGGCGCTGTCCTCCACCTCGCGCTGCAGCAGGTCGAGCCGGTGATCCTTGGCCACCACGGTCCGGGCCAGTTCCACGTCGAGGCCCGACAGGGCGTCCATGGCGTCGGACAGCATCTTCTCGGCGATGCCGCCCATTTCGGCGATCTTGCGGCCCAGGACCTCGAGTTCCTGGTCGTAGGCGCTGACGATATGCTCGGCCATGAGGGTGTTCCTGGTGATCCCGTGCCGCGGCTCAGCCGAACCGGCCCGTGATGTAGTCCTGGGTCTGCTGCTTGTCGGGCTTGGTGAAGATCGTGCGGGTGTCGCCAAACTCGATCAGCTCGCCCAGGTACATGAAGGCCGTCCGGTCCGACACGCGGGCCGCCTGCTGCATGGAATGGGTGACGATCACGATCGTGTAGCGGGCCTTGAGCTCGTCGATGAGCTCCTCGACCCGCGCCGTGGAGATCGGGTCCAGCGCCGAGCAGGGCTCGTCGAGCAGGATGATCTCGGGGCTGATCGCCACCGTGCGGGCGATGCACAGCCGCTGCTGCTGGCCGCCCGACAGGCTGAGACCGCTGGCGCCCAGCTTGTCCTTGACCTCGGTCCACAGGGCCGCACCGCGCAGCGCCTTCTCGACGCGGCCGTCGAGCTCGGCCTTGGGCAGCTTCTCGAAGAGTTTGATGCCGAACGCGATGTTGTCGTAGATCGACATGGGGAAGGGCGTCGGCTTCTGGAACACCATGCCGATGCGCGAGCGCAGCGCGTTCACGTCCTGGTCGGGGTCGAGGATGTTGACCCCGTCGAGCATGACCTCGCCCTCGGCGCGCTGCCGGGGATAAAGGTCGTACATCCGGTTGAGCACCCTGAGCAGGGTGGACTTGCCGCAGCCCGAGGGCCCGATGAAGGCCGTCACCGAATTGGCGTGCAGCGGCAGGGTCACGCCCTTGATGGCGAGCGCGTCCCCGTAGAAGAACTTGAGATCCCGGATCGCCACCTTGACGGGCGTGCTCGCCACGGCTGCGGGCGAGGTGGCGGGGGCCGCGGTGGTGAGGCTCATTTGCTGATCCTTGTCGACCCGAGGACCCGCGCCGTGATGCTGAGCGTGAGCACCGTCAGGGTGATGATGAGGGCGCCCGTCCAGGCGAGGCTCTGCCACTGCTTGTAGGGGCTGAGCGCGTATTGGAAGATCACGGTCGGCAGGCTGGCGACCGGCGCGTTCAGGTCCGTGCTCCAGAACTGGTTGTTGAGCGCCGTGAACAGGAGCGGCGCTGTTTCGCCGCTGACGCGCGCCACCGCGAGCAGGATGCCGGTGATCATGCCGGCGCGGGCCGCCTTGTAGGCGACGTGGCGGATCACGTGGGCGCGCGGCAGGCCGAGCGCGCTCGCGGCTTCGCGCAGGGACCCTGGCACCAGCAGCAGCATGTCCTCCGTGGTGCGGGCCACGATCGGCACGACCAGGAGCGCCAGCGCCACCGCGCCCGCGAGCGCCGAGAAGTGGCCGACCGGCGCCACCAGGATCTGGTACACGAACAAGCCGATCACGATGGACGGCGCGCTGAGCAGGATGTCGTTGATGAAGCGCACCACGGTGGTCAGCTTCGAATAGCGGCCGTATTCGGCCATGTAGGTGCCGGCCAGGATGCCCAAGGGCGCGCCGATCAGCACGCCGATGACGGTCATCACCACGCTGCCGAAGATGGCGTTGAGCAGGCCGCCGTCGCTGCCGGGCGGCGGCGTCATCTCGGTGAACACGGCCCCCGACAGGCCGCCGATGCCGTTCCACAGGAGGCTCGCCAGAATCAGCAGGAGCGCGCCCAGGCCGAGCGCCGCGGCGCCGACGCACAGCGACAGCCAGACGGCGCTGCGCCGGCGCCGGGCGGCCTGCATGGATCGCGCGGTCGCGGTTGCGGTCATGGCTCAGGCCCCCTTGCGGCGGTCGAGCCGCATCAGCATGAGGCGGGCCGCGGCCAGCACCACGAAGGTGATCACGAACAGGATCAGCCCGAGCGCGATCAGCGACGAGGTGTAGATGTCACCCACCGCTTCCGTGAACTCGTTGGCGATGGAGGCCGAGATGGTGGTGCCGGGCGCCAGCAGCGACGGGGCGATCCGGTGGGCGTTGCCGATCACGAAGGTCACGGCCATGGTTTCGCCGAGCGCCCGGCCGAGGCCCAGCATGACGCCGCCCACCACTCCGGTGCGGGTGTAAGGGATGACGACGTGGCTCACCACCTCCCAGGTGGTGCCGCCGACCCCGTAGGCGGCCTCCTTGAGCACGGGCGGCACGGTTTCGAACACGTCGCGCGACACGGACGTCACGAAGGGCAGCACCATGATACCGAGGATCAGCCCGGCCGTGAACACCCCGATGCCGTAGGGCGGCCCCGCGAACAGGCTCGACAGGCCCGGGACCGGGTGGAAGGTCGCGATTAGCGCGGGCTGCACGGTGCGTTGCAGGAAGGGGGCGAGCACGAACAGCCCCCAGATGCCGTAGATGATGCTGGGGATGCCGGCCAGCAGCTCGATCGCGATGCCGACGGGGCGGCGCAGCACGTAGGGGCAGAGCTCCGTCAGGAAGATCGCGATGCCGAGCCCCACCGGCACCGCCACCAGCATGGCGATCGCGGAGGTGACCAGCGTGCCGAAGATCGCGGCCCCGGCGCCGTACTGGTCGGTGACGGGGTTCCACACCTGGTCGACGAGGAAGCGCGGCCCGAAAGTGCTGAAGGCCAGCCACGAGCCCTGCACCAGCGACACCAGCACGCCGCCCAGGATCACCAGCACCGTGATGGCGGCGGCCCGCGTCAGGCCCGCGAAGACGGCGTCGTTGATCCGGAGGCGGCGCCGGAGCGCGTCCTGCGCGTTCACGCCGCCCTGCGCCGCACCGGCCCGCTGAATGGTTACGTCGGCCACGAGCACCCTTTCGCTTGAATGGGAGGCGGCGGAACCGGAGGCCCGCCGCCGCTGAGCCTCAGGGCGTCGCGGGGATTAGGGGCTTGCCGTCCATGCCCTTGATGTCGGTCGCGACCGCCTTGCGGATCAGGGTCACGACGGGGTCCGGCATGGGAATGTAATCGAGCGCCTGCGCCTCCGGTGCCCCGTGCGCGAATGCCCAGGCGAAGAACTTCAGCGCTTCGCCCGAGGCCGCGTCGTCCTTGGGCTGCTTGTGCATCAGGATGAAGGTCGCGGCCGTGAGCGGCCAGGACTCGGCGCCGGGCTGGTCGGTCAGGATCTGGTAGAAGCCGGGCGCGTTGGCCCAGTCGGCGTTGGCGGCCGCGGCCTGGAAGGCCGGCACGGTGGGGGCCACCGTCTTGCCCTCCTTGTTGACCATCTTGGTGAAGGTCAGGTTGTTCTGCTTGGCATAGGCGTATTCGACGTAGCCGATCGCCCCTTGCGTGTTGGCGACGTTGTTGGCCACGCCCTCGTTGCCCTTGGCGCCGAGCCCGACGGGCCATTCCACGGCGGTGTTCTCGCCGACCTTGGACTTCCAGTCGGGCAGAACCTTTGAGAGATAATTGGTGAAGTTGAAGGTGGTGCCCGAGCCGTCCGACCGGTGCACCACGAGGATGGCCTGGTCGGGAAGCTTGGCCGATGGGTTCAGCTTGGCGAGCGCCGGGTCGTTCCACTTGGTGACCGTGCCGAGGTAGATCTGGGCCAGGGTCGGGCCGTCGATCGTCAGGTCGCCCGACTTCACGCCCGTCAGGTTGACCACCGGCACGATGCCGCCCATCACCATGGGCCACTGCTCCAGGCCCGCTTCCTGCAGGTCCTTGGCGGTTAGCGGCGCGTCGGTGGCCCCGAACGTCACGGTCTTGGCCTTGATCTGCTTGATGCCGCCGCCGGAGCCGATCGACTGGTAGTTCACGCCGACGCCGGTCGCCTTCTTATAGGTGTCGGCCCATTTGGCGTAGATCGGGTAGGGGAAGGTCGCGCCCGCGCCGGAGATGTCGGCCGCGTGGGCGCCGTACGCCGTCGCGGTCAGCGCGGCGGCCGCGAGGGCGGCCCGCGCCAGTGTGGTCATTGCCATGGTCAACCTCATCGCTTCGGAGCGTTCGTGGTTCGCGCGCCGCGACGGCCTCGACCCGCGGCGCGCCCTTCACTAGTCCGGGCGCGAGAGCGTTTTACGACAGACACATGACGGTTTTGCAACAGCCCGGACGCTCAGGCGTGTCCGCCGCGATGGAGCGGCAGCGCGACCTTGAAGGTCGTGCCCAGGCCCAGGTCGCTGGTCACGGTCAGGCGCCCGCGGTGACGCGCCACGATGTGCTTGACGAGCGCCAGCCCGAGCCCCGTGCCGCCCTTGGCCCGGCTCTGCCCGGCGTCGATGCGGTAGAAGCGCTCGGTCAAGCGCGGCAGGTGCTCGGGCGCGATGCCGGACCCGAAATCCTGCACCGTGAGCAGGCCGTCGCGGCGGTGGGTGCCGACCTCGATGCGGACTTCCGGGGCGCGGCTGCCGTCCGGGTCGCAGCCGTATTTGATGGCGTTCTCGATCAGGTTCTCGGCCACCCGCACGAGTTCGTCCCGATTGCCCGCCACCACGACCGGCTCGGGCGCCGTCACGGCGAGTTGCACCCCGGACTCGCCCGCGAGGGGCGCCAGCGTGTCGACCACGTGGCGGACCACGAGGCCCAGGTCGACGGGCGTTTCGGGCTTGAGGTGAAGCGTCTGCTCGATGCGCGACAGGGACAGGAGGTCGTCCACCAGTCGCGCCATGCGGCGGGCCTGCTCGCCCATGATGGCCAGGAACCGTTCGCGCGCCCGCGGGTCGTCGCGGGCCGGCCCCTGCAGGGTTTCCACGAAGCCGAGCAGGGACGCGAGCGGCGTCCTGAGCTCGTGGCTGGCATTGGCCACGAAGTCGGCCCGCATCTGGTCCAGCCGCCGGCCCTCGGTCAGATCCTGCACGGTGAGAACGAGCTCGCGCCGGCCCTCGGCCGAGTCGAGCGCCGCCACGGTGATCTCGTAGGACCGCTCGACCGGCACCCGCTCGCGCCAGGCGACGGTTTCGCCCAGGCCCGACGCCTTCACGCGCCGGATGCCGTCCAGCACGTCCGGATCGCGCAGCGTGAGCGCCAGGAGGTCGCCGATCCGCAGCGCCGGGATCATGGCCCGGGCCGGCTCGTTGAGCGCCACCACGCGGAAATCGTCGCTGACCACGATCACGGGACCCGGCAGGGCCGCGATCATCCCGGGCAGGGAGCGGCGGTCCGAAACGACGGGGCTTAGGTCATTCATGGCCGGCAATCATGGTCGGCATCGCTGATTCGCGTCCAGTGTCACGCGTTCTCTTTGACGCGCCGATGACAAGACGCGCCATGCCGCGACGTTTCCCACCGCGAACCGACGATCCCACGGCGGCCCCGCGAGATGCGGTCGCGGCCATCCCCCGGTGGCCATGCCGGGGCGGGTGGCGTAAAGCAGGCCGGGCGGCAGCCCGCCGCGCCCCAAGGTTCCGTTCCGCCCCGTGCCCTTTCCCCAAACACGACCCCCGCTCGCGCGCGCCCTGGCCGAGCGCA
>CAXTEP010000080.1:11231-13443 GCA_964243125.1 uncultured Lichenihabitans sp.
CCCGTGCCCTTTCCCCAAACACGACCCCCGCTCGCGCGCGCCCTGGCCGAGCGCAGCTACGATGAGCCGACCCCGGTCCAGTCGGCCGTGCTGGCCCCCGACACGGCCGGCCGCGACCTCATCGTGTCGGCCCAGACCGGCTCCGGCAAGACGGTCGCGTACGGCCTCGGGGTCGCCGACACCCTGTTCGAGGGCGACGCGTTCGGGCCGCCGGGCGCCCCCCTGGGGCTCGTGGTGGCGCCGACACGGGAACTGGCCCTGCAGGTGCAGCGGGAGCTCGAATGGCTCTACGCCTACGCGGGCGCCCGGATCGTCGCCTGCGTGGGCGGCATGGACCCCCGCGCCGAAGCGCGGCGGCTGGCGTCCGGGGCCCACCTGGTGGTGGGCACGCCCGGCCGGCTGCGCGACCACCTCGAACGCAACAACCTCGACGTGTCCGCCCTGCGGGCCCTGGTGCTCGACGAGGCCGACGAGATGCTCGACCTCGGGTTCCGCGAGGACCTGGAGTTCATCCTGCAGTCGACCCCGCCGGAGCGGCGCACGCTGCTGTTTTCCGCCACGCTGCCCAAGCCCATCGTGGCCCTGGCGCGCCGCTACCAGCGCGACGCCCTTCGGCTTGAAGTGGCGGGGGCTGAGCGCGGCCACGCCGACATCGAGTACCGCGCCGTGCGCGTGGCCCCCAACGAGGTCGAGCACGCGGTCGTCAACCTGCTGCGCTTCTACGACGCCCCGAGCGCCCTGATCTTCTGCAACACCCGCGACGCCGTGCGCCACCTCGGCTCGACGCTGGCCGAGCGCGGCTTCTCGGCCGTGCTGCTGTCGGGCGAGTTGAGCCAGCACGACCGCAACGCCGCGCTGCAGGCCCTGCGCGACGGCCGCGCCCGGGTGTGCGTGGCGACCGACGTGGCGGCGCGCGGCATCGACCTGCCGAGCCTGGGCCTCGTCATCCATGCCGACCTGCCCAACGACCCCGAGGTGCTGCAGCACCGCAGCGGCCGCACCGGCCGGGCCGGTCGCAAGGGGGTCAGCGTGCTGCTCGTGCCGCTGTCGCGCCGCCGCCGCGCCGAGGGCCTGCTGGCGGCGGCGCGGGTCGGCTTCGGCTGGGACGCCGCGCCCTCGGCCGACGCGATCCGCAAGCTCGACGCCGAACGCATGGTGGTGGACCCGATCATCACCGAGGAGCCCGGCGAGGAGGACCTGGCGCTCGCTCGCGGCCTGCTGGCCGAGCGCTCGCCCGAGCAGGTCGCGGCCGCGCTGGTGCGGCTGTACCGTTCCCGCCTGCCGGCGCCCGAGGACATTTACGATCCGGGGCCGGCCCGCGACGTCCGCCCCCCGCGCGAGCGGCCCGAGGGAGGGCGTCGCGGCCGCGGTGAGCCAAGTGCCGGTCCTCGCGACGGCGGCGACGCGCCGCCCCGGCCCGCGGCCCGCAACGGGCGCAGCGTCTGGTTCCGCCTCGACATCGGCCGGCGCAACGAGGCCGACCCGCGCTGGCTGCTGCCCATGATCTGCCGCCGCGGCAAGATCACCAAGGCCGACATCGGCGCGATCCGCATCTTCGACCGCGAAACCAAGTTCGAGGTCGCCGAAGGCGCGGCCGACCGCCTGATCGCCGCGACCCGGCAGCCGAGCGGCGACGACATCAAGCTCGAGGTGCTCGGGCCCGACGCGAAGCCCGGCCCCGCGCCGCACCGGCCGGAGCGGACCGCGGAGCGGACCGAGCGGCCGCGCCGGAAAAACCCGCGGCCCTGACCGCCGTGGCCGACCGAGGCGCCGTCCGGCCCGAAACCCTGATGCGCATGGCGACCTTCTACCTGGCCCGGCACTCGGCCTCGACCGAGCGGTTGCGCGCCGTCCTGGCCCGCAAGATCGCGCGGCGGCTCGGCCGGGAAGGCGGGGAAGCGCCGGACCCCGCGGCGCTGCGGGCCATGATCGATCCCGTGGTGGAGCGCCTGACCCGGACCGGGCTCCTGGACGACGCCACCTTCGCGCGCGGCAAGGCCGCGAGCTTCGCGGCCAAGGGCCGGCCGGCCTGGCGCATCCGCGCCGACCTCGCCCAGGCCGGCGTCGACCCCGGGCAGGGCGAGCTCGACGCCGTGCTCGACGAGCTCGACCCTGTGGCGCAGGCCACGACCTGGGCGCGCCGGCGGAGGCTCGGACCGTTCCGCACGCGCGACCGCGAAGCGCAGCGGGACCGCGACGTGGCGCGCCTGGC
>CAXTEP010000081.1:0-5739 GCA_964243125.1 uncultured Lichenihabitans sp.
GCCGCGTCGTGAGGGTCGCGCTCGTCAACCCCACCTGGGACTTCGCGAACAGCATCTACTTCGGCTGCCGCGCCCCGCACCTGCCGCTCGAACTCGGCTACGCGAAGGCCCTGCTGGACGCGGCCGGGCACGACACGCTGATGCTCGACGGCCATCTCAACGCGACGCCGCTCGACGCGCTCGCCGACGCGGTCGCGGATTTTACGCCCGACATGACGGTGGTGACGACCGCGCCCACCTACCTGTTCTGGCGCTGCGCGCCGCCCGAACTGCGCGTGCCCCGCGCCTTCGTGCTGGCGCTCGGCGGGCGCGGCGGCCGCACGGTCGCGGTCGGGCCACACGGCTCGGCGACGCCTGAAACCACCTTGCGCAAGCTCGGCGTCGACGCGGTGGTGCGCGGCGAATGCGAGGAGGTCGTGGCGAAGCTCGCGGACGGCGGCCCGCTCGCGGCCGTGCCCGGGATCGCCTACGCGGATCGCGAGCGGATCGCGGTGACGGGCGGCCCGCAGGCCGCGGCCTTCACGACGCTGCCGGCCCTGCGCTGGCCCGACGAATGGGTGGCGCGCCACACTCACCACCACCACCGCTTCGACCGCGAACCGCGGCGGCCCGGCGCCGAGGTGGAAGCCTCGCGGGGCTGCCCGTACCACTGTTCCTTCTGCGCCAAGATCGATTTCCGCGACGCGTACCGCAAGCGCGACCTCGCGCCCCTGCTCGACGAGATCGACGGCCTGATCCGGCAGGGTGTCGAGTACCTCTACTTCATCGACGAGATCTTCCTGCCCCAGCGGCCGCTGCTCGAGGCCCTGGCGACGCGCGACGTCGCGTTCGGGATGCAGACACGCATCGACCTGTGGAAGCCCGACATGCTGGATCTGCTCGGGCGGGCCGGCTGCGTGTCGATCGAGGCGGGCGTCGAGAGCCTGACGGTCGCGGGCCGCGCCGCGCTCGACAAGCAGTGCCGCATGACGACCGAGGACTTGGCCGAGCGCCTCGTCTACGCCCGCCGCAGCGTGCCCTTCGTGCAGGCGAACCTCCTGGAGGTGGCGGGCGACGACGCGGCGCTCGTGGCGTCCTGGCGCGACGGGCTGCGGGCGCGCGGCGTCTGGGCCAATGACCCCGTGCCGCTCTACCCCTACCCGAGCTCGCCCGACTACCGGAAGCTGTGGGGCCCGCCCGACGCGCGCGCCTGGGAGCGCGCCCACGCCCATTACCTCGCCCAGTTCGACGCCTTCAGCGACATCCAGGACGAGCGTCCGGTGCCGCTGCCCGAGCTCGAAGCCGCGTGCTGCGCCGCGTGCTGAGCGGCTGCCGCATCCTGATGACCACGGACGCGGTCGGCGGGATCTGGACCTACAGCCTGGACTTGGCGCGCGGCCTCGCGCGGGAGGGCGCCGCCGTGACCCTGGCGGTGCTGGGCCCTGACCTCGACGCGGGCCGCCGGGCCCGGGCCGAACGCGAGGGGCTCGCGGTGCGGAACACGGGCTGCGCGCCCGAATGGCTCGCTCACGATGCCGAGGAGGTTCAGCGAAGTGCCGCTCAGGTGGCGCAACTCGCCCGCGCGACCGGCGCAGACCTCGTCCACCTGAACCATCCTGCGCTGGCGGGCTGCGCTGCGCTGCCCTGCCCCGCGGTCGGCGTCGCGCATTCCTGCGTCGCCACCTGGTGGGCGGCGGTGCGCGGCACCGCGCTGCCGGCCGACTTCGCGTGGCGGACCGCCCTGGTCGGGGACGGCTACCGGTCGGTCGAGCGGCTGGTCGCGCCGAGCCGCGCCTTCGCGGACGCGACGCGGCGCGTCTACGGGCTCGCCACGCCGCCGACCGTGGTGCCCAACGGCCGCGCGGCCACGGCGGCACCCAAGGCCGAAGCCGACCCGGTCCGGGTGGTCTTCTCGGCCGGGCGGCTGTGGGACGAGGGCAAGAACGCGGCCGCGCTCGACCGGGCCGCCGAACATCTGCCCTGCCCGGTTCGGCTCGCGGGCCCGACCGCGGGGCCGAACGGCGCGAGGATCGCGGTCGCGCACGCCGAGGCGCTCGGGACGCTGGACGAGGCCGAGGTCGCGCACCATCTCGCGGCAAGGCCCGTTTACGCGGCCCCCGCGTTCTACGAGCCGTTCGGGCTGGCGGTGCTGGAAGCCGCACAGGCGGGTTGCGCCCTGGTGCTGTCCGACATCGCCACCTTCCGCGAGCTTTGGGACGGAGCGGCGGTGCTGGTCGACCCGCGCGACGCCGGCGCCCTGGCCGCGGCCGTCGGCGGGCTGCTGGATCATCCGGAACGGCGCCGGGCGCTCGGCCTCCGCGCCCGCGAGCGGGCCGACCGCTACACCGCCGCCGCGGCCCTGGCCGGCATGACGGCGGTGTACGGATCCGTTCTGGCCGGCCGCGGCGGCGCAACCAGCCTGCCGGCCGCATGAGGGTCGTCTACTTCACCCACTCGCTGCTGTCCTGCTGGAACCACGGCAACGCGCATTTCCTGCGCGGCGTGCTGAGCGAACTGGTCCGCCGCGGCCACGACGTGCTGGCCCTGGAACCCGAAGGCGCTTGGAGCCTCGACAACCTGCGGCGCGACGCGGGCGAGGCCGGGCTCAACCCCTACCGGGCCGCCTACCCGAACCTGCGCTCGACAGCCTACGGGCCGGACCTCGACCTCGCCGCGGCCTGCGAGGGCGCCGACCTCGTGATCGTGCACGAATGGAACGAGCCCGCCCTGGTGGCGGCCATGGGGGCGCTGCGGACCGGAGGCCGCGCCTTTACCCTGCTGTTCCACGACACCCACCACCGCGCCGTCAGCGACCCGGACGCGATCCGCGCCTTCGACCTGCGAGGCTACGACGGCGTGCTGGCCTTCGGCGAAACATTGGCCGCCACCTACCGGCGCTGGGGCTGGGAGAGCCGCGTGTTCGTCTGGCACGAGGCCGCCGACACGCACGTGTTCCACCCGCCGGCCGTGGAGGAGCCCCGCGAGGGCCTGGTCTGGATCGGCAACTGGGGCGACGACGAGCGCAGCGCCGAGCTCGACACGTTCCTGTTCGGGCCCGCGGCGGAATGCGGGCTGCCACTCGACATCTACGGCGTGCGCTACCCGCAGGCCGCCCTCGACCGGCTGGAGCGCGCGGGTGCGCGTTACCACGGCTGGGCCCCCAACGCGGGCGTTCCCGCGCTCTTCGCCCGCCACATGGCGACCGTCCACGTGCCGCGGCGCTTTTACGTGGAGCAGCTGCCCGGCATTCCCACCATCCGGGTATTTGAGGCGCTGGCCTGCGGCATCCCGCTGGTGTCGGCGCCCTGGTCGGACAGCGAGCACCTGTTCGAGCCCGGGCGCGACTTCCTCCTGGCCCGCGACGGGGCCGAGATGGCCTTCCACCTCCGCGCCCTGCAGCACGAACCCGGCCTGCGGCAGGCGCTCGCGGTCCACGGCCTCGCCACGATCCAGGCGCGCCACACCTGCGCGCATCGGGTCGACGAGCTCCTGGGCGTCGTGGCGGCCCTGCGGTCCGCCCCGCCGAAAGCCGTGCCATGAACCTCGCCTTCTACGGATCGAGCCTGCTGTCGTCCTACTGGAACGGCGCCGCCACCTACTACCGGGGCATCGTCGCGGCGCTGGCCCGGCACGGCCACCGCATCACCTTCTTCGAGCCCGACGCCTTCGACCGCCAGCAGCACCGCGACATCGACCCGCCCCCGTGGGCCGACGTCGTCGTCTACCCCGCCACGGAGGCGGGCCTGCGGGATGCGGTAGCGCGGGCCGCCGAGGCCGACGTCGTGATCAAGGCGAGCGGCGTCGGCGTGTTCGACCGCGAATTGCTGGAGGTCACGATGGCGGCGGCTCGGCCCGACGCCATCCGCATCTTCTGGGACGTCGACGCGCCCGCCACGCTGGCCGAGATGCGGGCCGACCCCGGCCACCCGCTGCGCGCCGCCCTGCCGGGCCTCGACCTCGTCTTCACCTACGGGGGCGGCCCGCCCGTGGTCGCGGCCTACGAGGGGTTCGGGGCGCGGCGCTGCGTGCCGGTCTACAACGCGCTCGACCCCGACACCCACCATCCCGTGCCGCCGGACGGGCGCTTCGCGGCCGACCTGTCGTTCCTGGGCAACCGCCTGCCCGACCGCGAAGCGCGCGTGGAGCGCTTCTTCCTGGACGCGGCCGCGCGCCTGCCGGACCACGCCTTCCTCCTCGGCGGCAACGGCTGGCACGACAAGCCCATGCCGGCCAACGTGCGCCACCTCGGCCACGTCTACACGCGCGACCACAATGCCTTCAACACCTCGGCGCTGGCCGTGCTCAACATCGCGCGCGACTCGATGGCGGACGTGGGCTATTCGCCCGCCACGCGGGTGTTCGAGGCGGCCGGCGCCGGCGCCTGCCTGATCACCGACGCGTGGGAAGGGCTCGACCAGTTCCTGGCCGAGGGCGAGGAGGTGCTGGTGGCGCGCGACGGCGCCGACGTGGCGGCCCATCTCGCGGCCTTGACGCCCGCGCGCGCCAAAACCATCGGCGAGGCGGCCCGGGCCCGCGTGCTCGCCCACCACACCTACGAGCAGCGCGGCGCCGCGGTCGACGCGATCCTGCGCCGGATGGCCGACGCGCGCCGGAGTGCCGCGTGAGCGCGGAGCCCCGCACAAGCGCGGAGCGCCGCGCGAGCGCCGGGCCGTTCCGGATCGTCGTGCTGGGGCTCAGCCTGTCGTCGTCCTGGGGCAACGGCCACGCCACGACCTACCGGTCGATCCTGAAGGCCCTGGCGGCGCGCGGCCACGACATCCTGTTCCTGGAACGCGACGTGCCCTGGTACGCGAGCGAGCGCGACCTGACCGAGCCGGGCTACTGCGGCCTCGCCTTCTACCGCGACCTCGACGGTCTGGCGGCCCACGACGCCGCGATCGCGGCGGCCGACGCCGTGATCATCGGGTCCTACGTGCCGGACGGCATCGCGGTGGGGGCGCGGGTGCAGCGGGTCGCGCGCGGCGCCAAAGCCTTCTACGACATCGACACGCCCGTGACGCTGGCGGCGCTCGACCGCGGCGAGTGTTCCTACCTGTCGGCCGCGCTGATCCCCGGCTACGACCTGTACCTGTCGTTCACGGGCGGCCCGACCCTGCGTCGCCTGGAGGGCCGCTACGGGGCGCCGATGGCGCGCGCGCTCTACTGCTGCGTGGACCCCGCGCTGTACCGGCCGCGCGACGACCCGACCCGGTGGGACCTGACCTACCTCGGCACCTACAGCCCCGACCGCCAGCCCGTGCTCGACCGCCTGCTGCTGGAGCCCGCGCGCCGCGCCCCCCACCTGCGCTTCGCGGTCGCGGGGCCGCAGTACCCGGCCGACATCGACTGGCCCGCCAACGTCGAGCGGTTCGAGCACGTGTCCCCGCCCGACCATCCGGAATTCTACGGCAGCGGGCGCTTCACCCTCAACGTGACGCGGGCCGACATGGTGCGGGCCGGCTGGAGCCCGAGCGTGCGGCTGTTCGAGGCCGCGGCCTGCGCGACGCCGGTGATCTCCGACCGCTGGGCCGGTCTCGAAGCCCTGTTCGAGCCCGACCGCGACATCCTGCTGGCCGAGTCCGCTGAAGCTGCGCTGGCGATCCTGACCACGCTCCCGGACGAGCGCCGCCGCGCGATTGCGCGCCAGGCCCGGCAGGCGGTGCTAGGCGCCCATACGGCGGCCCACCGGGCCGCGGAACTGGAATCCTTCCTGGTCGAGGCGCGCGTGCGCGCCGGCGCGGTCCCGGCCTGACGAGCGAC
>CAXTEP010000081.1:5839-13311 GCA_964243125.1 uncultured Lichenihabitans sp.
CCTTCCTGGTCGAGGCGCGCGTGCGCGCCGGCGCGGTCCCGGCCTGACGAGCGACGGCGCTTAGTGGTGGTCCGTCACTCCATCACGGCGCTGTGGTCCACCGCGGCCGGAGCCGCGGCCTTGCGCAGCAGGAACACGAGCGGCATGGCGACGATCGACATCAGCATCAGCAGCTTGAAGTCGTCGATGTAGCCGATCGTGACGGCCTGGACGTTGATCATGGCGTCGAGCGCGGCGCGGCCGCCGGCCGTCAGCGGGTCCAGCACCTGCTGCATGGCCGGGGTCTGGAGCATGCGGTTGAAGGGCGTCACGTAGGCCGCGATGTCGGCGTGATTGACCTGCGTGTTCTCGGTCAGCAATGCGGACACGACCGAGATGCCGACGCTGGAGCCGATGTTGCGCGACAGGTTGTAGAGCCCGGTACCCTCGCCGCGGTTGGCGGCCGGCAGGGTCGAGAAGGTCACCACCGTCAGCGGCACGAACAGGAAGCCCAGGCCCGCGCCCTGGATGAAGCCGGTGACGATGATGCGCGTCTGCGACACGTCGGGGGTCCAGGCCGTCATGTCCGACATGGCCCAGGCGGTCAGGCCCAGCCCGGTCAGCAGCAGCCAGCGGGTCTCGACCTTGCCGATCAGCTTGCCGACCAGGAACATGCAGGCCATCGTGCCCATGCCGCGCGGCCCCATGACGATGCCGGCCGTCACCACCGGGTAGCCCATGAGGGTCTGCAGGTAGGGCGTCATCAGCGCCATGGAGGCGAGATAGGTGACCCCCACCACGAAGATGAACACCATGCCGATCGCGAAATTGCGGTCGAGGAACAGGCGCGGGTTCACGAACGAGGTTTTGGACGTGAACGTGTGCACCAGGAACACGTAGAACACGCTGGCCGAGACCAGCGCCTCCACCACGATCTCGCCCGACGAGAACCAGTCGAGCTGCTCGCCCCGGTCGAGGAAGAGCTGCAGCGACGCGATGCCAAGGCTGAGCGTGCCGAAGCCGAGCCAGTCGAGCCGGGACACGAGGTCGCGCTTCGACTCGGTCACGAAGGCCGACACGCCCGCGAACGCCACGGCGCCGATGCCGAGGTTGATGTAGAACACCCAGCGCCAGCTGATGTTGTCGGTCAGCCAGCCGCCGATCACCGGCCCCAGCACGGGGCCGACCATGACCGAAACGCCGAACAGCGCCATGGCGGAGCCGCGCTGGGCGGGCGGGTAGATGTCGAGCAGGATGGCCTGCGACAGCGGCACGAGCGCCGCCCCAAAGAAGCCTTGCAGCAGCCGGAACCCGACGATCTCGGCCAGCGACTGGGCGATGCCGCAGAGCACGGACGCCACCACGAAGCCCGCGATGGAGATCAGCAGCACGCGCTTGCGCCCGAACCGGTTGGCCACGTAGCCCGAGGGCGGCGTCATGATGGCGGCCGCCGTGATGTAGGAGGTGAGCACCCAGTTGATCTGGTCGGCGCTCGCCGACACGCTGCCCTGGATGTAGGGCAGCGCCACGTTGGCGATGGTGGTGTCGAGCGCCTGCATGATCACGGCCAGGATCACGCAGGCCGTGATGGCGCCCCGGTTGGCGACCGGCACGAACTCCGGAGCGGCCGCCTCAGGCATGGTGGATGTCGTACCGGTCGAGGAGGTCGGTCACGAAGCGCGGCAGGCCGCGGGCATGGCCGGTGTCGACCTCCGCGGTCACGCTCATGCCGACCCGCAGGGGCGGCTTGTTCGGGTCCATGTCGATGCGGATCCGCATGGGGATGCGCTGCACCACCTTGACCCAGTTGCCCGTGGTGTTCTGGGCGGGCAGCATGGAGAAGCTCGACCCCGAGGCGGGGTTGATGCTGTCCACCGTGCCGCGCCACTCGACGCCCGGGTAGGTATCCACCGTCACGGTCACGGGCTGGCCCGGCCGCACGTAGGTGAGCTCGGTTTCCTTCGGCGCCGCCTCCACCCACACGTCGGTCGACGACACGAGGCTGAAGCCGGGCTGGGCGGCCTTCAGGTAGGTGCCAACCGGCAGGGCGTCGACGTTGGTGACAACGCCGTCGAAGGGCGCCCGTACCACCGTGTCGTCGAGGTCGCGCTGGGCGTTGTCGACCGCGGCCTTGGCCTGAAGGTAGAACGGGTTCCGCTCCACGGGCTGGTTCGGGTCGCCGCCGAGCTGGGCCAGCATGGCGTCCGCCTCGGCCTGGGCCACCAGCACCTTCTGCCGCGTGGCGACCAGGTCGTGCTCGGCCTGATCGAAGGTGGCCTTGGACGCGACCGCGCTGTTGATGAGGTCCTGCTGCCGCTTGAGCGTGGTCTGGTAGAAGGGAAGGTCGGCCTTGGCCTGCTCGATCTGCGACAGCGACTGCTTGTAGGTGGCCTGCTGGGTCAGGACCTGGTTGCGCACCGTGCCGAGCTGCGCCACGGCGCCCTCCAGCGCGACCCTGAACGCGTCGGGCCGGAGGCGGAACAGGACCTGGCCCGCCTTCACGGCCTCGTTGTTGTGGACCTCGACCGCCACCACGGTCCCGGACACGTCGGTCGCGATTCCCGCGATGCGGGCCTGGATGTAGGCGTTGTCGGTGGCCATGAACCGGCCGCCGACGACGTATTCGTAGCCCCCGACCAGCAGCGCCACGGGCAGCAGCGCGAACAGCGCCGGGCGCAACAGGCCGCGCTTGCGCCGCGACGGCGGCTCCACCGCGGGCCCGGCGCCCGCGGATTCGGCCGCGGGCCGCGGCGGTGTGGGGGCGGGCTCCGGGGCTGCGGGCGCGCGGGCCGAGGGAACGACGCGGACCGCGGGGCCGCGCACCACGTCGTCGCCGCGCCCGGCGTGCTCGAACGCGGGCTCGTGCGACCCGTCGGCCTCGATGCGGTGCGGGCCTGCTCCTTCAACCATGGCTGACATCTCCGTCCGCGACCGGCTGCGCGCAGGCCGCGACAAGGTTGGTCTTCATAAGGTCCAGGGCGGCGGTCAGGCGCGCCTGGTCGGCGTCCGGCAGGCCCGCCAGAGCCTCGTGGCGCGTGGCCTCGCCGATCTTGCGGAGCAGGTCGAGGCTGGGGTGGGCCGCGGGCGTCAGGTACAGCAGCCAGACCCGGCGGTCCTTCGGGTGCTGGCGGCGCTCGATCAGGCCGCGTTCCTGCAGGCGGTCGAGGATGCGCACGAGGCTGATCGGCTCCACCTCCAGGATCTCGGCCAGGCCCGCCTGGTGGATGCCCTCGTTCTTGGCGAGGTGCACCAGCACCTGCCACTGCGACCGGGTAAAGCCGAGCAGGCCGGCGCGCTGCTCGAAGCGCTTGCGCATGAGCCGGGCGATGTCGTGGATCAGGAAACCGACCGTGGAGGTCGCTGCGGACATGGGAAACCCGGGACGGCCGTTTGCAGCATGCTCTATCATGTTGCCTGCTGATCATATAGATGCTTACGATCTGGACGTAAAGCACCCCGAGGTCAGCATGACAACGCGCATCCTGGCTTTCGCGACGGCCGCGCTGTGGGCCGGACCCTGCCTGGCCGGGCCGGCCTTCACCTGCGGCGGCTTCGCGATGCTGGGCGGGGCGGAACTGCTGTGCAGCCACGTCGACCCCGAGGCACCGACCCAAGTCTGCACGTTCAGCTGGTCGCTGCTGACCAGCGACCGCAAGGTCAGCGTGGTCACGGGATCGTTCCTGCTCCCGGTCGGCATCCAGAACGCGGCCGTCTACCAGGGCAGCGGTTTCACGGGCACGATCACGAGCCCGGTCGTGCTGTGCCAGGGCCGGAAGGGACGGGGATAGCGGCTGCGGCCGGCCGCCGCTTACTGCGGGTCTTCCAGGCTGAAGCTCTGCGCCGACTCGTCGTAGGCGAAGATTTCCCCGTAGCGGCCCCAGTTGATGACTGTGCGCAGCGTGCGCTCGGCGTAGTCCTCCGACATGTAGTCTTCGAGCTCGCCGCGGAACCGCGACGCGGGCGCGTTGTGGGAGGGCCGCTCGTCCAGCACCCGCTTGACCCGCGCGGCCAGCGGCACGAAGGCCAGCACGTGGTCGCCAAACAGTTTTTTGCGCACGTCCACCTCGGCGTCGGCGAAGCGGCGGCCGGCGGGCGACAGGCGGATGTCGCCTTCCTCGATCTCGGCGAAGCGCATGAGCTGCAGGGTTTCGGCCACGGGGAACAGGTCGTCGATCTCCATCTGCAGCGAGTCGGCCAAGTGCGGCAGGTCCGCCTTGCCGTTGTAGGGAGGCGCCGCCACCTCCTCGATCAGGCCCGCCATCGAGTTGGTCGACACTTCGGGCAGCACGGTGCCGATGCCGCTGCCGGGGAACAGGCCGTCGCGACCCGGCTGCCGCGAGGTCGAGCGGCGCGTCATCAGGGCGTAGATGTTGTCGACCAGTTGCCGGAACTCGGGGTCGAGCCGGTTGCGGGGGTGGGGCATGGTGACCCGGATCTCGGACGCGATGCGGCCCGGATGGGACGACAGCACCAGGATGCGGTCGCACATCAGCACCGCCTCCTCGATGTTGTGGGTCACCATCAGCACCGTCTTGATGGGCAGGCGGCCCTCCGTCCACAGGTCGATCAGGTCGGAGCGCAGCGTTTCGGCGGTCAGCACGTCCAGCGCCGAGAAGGGCTCGTCCATCAGCAGCAGCGCCGGATGGGTGACGAGCGCGCGCGCGAAGCCGACCCGCTGCCGCATGCCGCCCGACATCTCCTTCGGGTAGGCGGATTCGAAGCCGTCGAGGCCGATCAGGTCGATGGCCGCGAGCGCCCGCCGGCGCGCCTCCTCGGCCGGCACCCGCAGGGCCTTGAGGCCGAGCTCGACGTTGGCCAGGACCGACAGCCAGGGGAACAGCGCAAAACTCTGGAACACCATGGCGACGCCGTCGGCCGGCCCCTTCAGGGGTGCGCCCCGGTAGATCACCTCACCGCTGGACGGCGCGATCAGGCCGGACACGATGCGCAGCAGCGTGGACTTGCCGCAGCCCGACCGGCCGAGCAGCCCGATGATCTCGCCCTCGTTGAGCGTGGTGGACACGTCCTGCAGCACGGGCGGCCCCTCGTCGCCCGTGTTCGATCCCTTGTAGCGCTGCGTGATGTTGCGCACGGCGAGCAGGGGCGTGGTGGCGGTGTCCAGCATGGCGCGGGCTTTCGGGGAAAACGGGACGAGGTTTTGGGCGGAAGACGGGGCGGGAACGGTCGCGCGCCGCGGCGGGCGCCCGTCCGGATCCGATCAGTTCAGGCGCAGCCGCCGCTCGGCGAAGCCGAACAGCGGGCGCCACAGCAGCCGGTTGAACAGGATCACGAAGACCGACATGACCGCCACGCCCAGCACGATGCGCGGGAAGTCGCCGGCCTCGGTCGCCTTGGCGATATAGGCGCCGATGCCGTGGGCCGCGACCCTGTCGTTCCCCCATTTGACGTATTCGGCCACGATGGCGGCGTTCCAGGACCCGCCCGAGGCGGTGAGCGCCCCCGTCACGTAATAGGGGAAGATGCCGGGCAGGATGACGCTGCGCCACCAGGTCCAGCCGGTGATGCGGAAGTTGCGGGCCGCCTCGCGCAGGTCGTTGGGATAGGCCATCGCGCCCGCGATGACGTTGAACACGATGTACCATTGCGTGCCGAAGATGATCAGCACGCTGAGCCAGATGTCCGGGTTGAGGTGCAGGGCCAGCACGGCCACCACCGCGATGGGGAACACGACGTTGGCCGGGAAGGCGGCCAGGAACTGGGCCAGCGGCTGCACGCGCTCGGCCAGGCGCGGGCGCAGGCCCACCCACACGCCCACCGGCACCCAGAACAGGGTGGCGAGCGCCAGCAGCACGACCACCCGCAGCATGGTGATCAGCGTGAGCAGGACGGCCTCGCCGAGGTCGCGGACCCCGAGCGTCCCGCCCACGAAGCGGATCGTCTGCCAGGCCGCCGCGGCCGCGACCAGCCCGAACACGGCGTAGAACACGAGGTCGGCCGCACGGGTCGCCAGCCGGTTGCCGGGCCTGATCACGCCGAGGCGCGGCATGTCGATCCTGAGGCTCGTAAACCAGTCGAAGGCCCGCTCGAACGGCTCGGCCGCGGTGCGGAGCCAGGCGGTGCGCTGCAGCAGCGCCAGCACCCAGGAGGACGACACCTCCTGGGAGGCCGACAGTTCCACCCGGAACTTGCCGGCCCAGGTCACGATGGGGCGGAAGATGAGCTGGTCGTAGAGCAGGATCACCACCAGCACGGCCAGCACGGCCGCGAACACCGCGTCGATCCGCTTGCCCTCGATCGCCACCGCCAGGTAGGAGCCGATGCCCGGCAGCTTGACGGTGGTGTCGCCGACCGTGATGGCCTCGGCCGCCACCACGAAGAACCAGCCGCCCGACATGGACATCATCATGTTCCAGATCAGCCCCGGCACCGCGAAGGGCGTTTCCAGCTGCCAGAAACGCTGCCAGCCCGACAGGCGGAACCCGGACGCCACCTCGTCGAGGTCGGCCGGCACGGTGCGCAGCGACTGGTAGAACGAGAAGGCCATGTTCCAGGCCTGGCTGGTGAAGATCGCGAACACGGCCGCGCATTCGGCGCCCAGCGTGGAGCCGGGAAAGAGGTTCAGGAAGAACGTCACCGTGAAGGACAGGAAGCCCAGGATCGGCACCGACTGGAGCACGTCGAGCAGCGGCACCAGCACGGTTTCGGCGCGCCGGCTCTTGGCGGCCAGCGTGGCGTACAGGACCGTGAACACCAGCGAGCAGCCGAGCGCCGCGAACATGCGCAGCGTCGTGCGCAGCGCGTAATAGGGCAGGTAAACGTAGTCGAGCACCACGGGCGCGGTGTCGGGGGCCGGCAGGGCCACCACCATGCCGCGGCCGGCGTGGACCACCAGCACGAACAGCCCGAAGATCAACGAAAGCGCGATCACGTCCCACTGGTTGGGCAGGGCGCGCCGCCCGAGCGACGTGAACGTCACGAATTTCGTTGCCATGCAGGGGTTCTCTGGCGGGGGAGCCGCAAGCGTCCGGATTACCGCATCGGCCCGGCCGATGACACGGGAATGACGAGGATTTCGCCAGCCCCGCCAAACCCGTAGAGCCTTGCGCGCGCAAGCTTGCGCGGCCCCGGAGGCCGCGCCGGCCCGCTGCCCGTCAGAGGCGCTTCAACACCAGTGCCCGTCCGGTCGCGGGCGCGTTGGACCAGGTCCCGTCCTCCTGCAGGCTCAGCGCGGTCGAATGCCCTTTGCGGGCGGTCAGCACGAGCGCGTTCCGGGTCAGCTGCCAGCCCACGGGATCGAAGATCACGATGCCCTGGTCGCGGCAGGCCGGGGCGAGCCGGGCCTTGAGGGCCGCGGGGGCGCCGCGCCCCTTGTCGTCCAGCGTCACCATGCAGCCCGTGTCCCGGCCGGACCGCACCACCGCGTAATTGCCGGCCACCTCGGACAGGGTGACGGGCCGCCCCTGCGGGACGGGGCGCCGGGCCGGCGCCGCCGCGGGAGCCGCGGCCGGCACCGCCGCTTCGGCCGGCGTCCC
>CAXTEP010000082.1:0-13217 GCA_964243125.1 uncultured Lichenihabitans sp.
CGATCTGGCCGGCCAGTTAAGTCGATCCAGCATGTGCCGATGGATGCGGTCCCACGGATCGGTATCCTGCCAGGCTCGCAGACGACGCCAGCAGGTGTGGCCGCTCGCCAAGCTTCTCGGGTGCGCGGCTACACTCTCCGCAGCCGCGGTCTGGCGACTTGCCTTCAATTCGACCCCGCGTCGCGCTTGAGGGCCGCCCAGTGCAAATCGCTGCGAGCCAGGCTTCGCTGACCTACCCTGCGGCCCGGAAATAAATCCGTCAGGTCTGGGCGCCCTCACCCACCCTGCGCTCCATGAGCACGATATCGGCTCGGATCGAAGGGCTTCCTCCCTGGGGAGGCCCCGGGAACCGTCGCCTCTCGATGCCGAACCAGCCTACGAACAGGAGTACGACGATGGCCAGGGCGTAGACGCGAAGAACGTCGTTGGGCGGCTGCAGGCCGATCACGACCAGGATCGCCGCTCCAACGACGATCAGGACGGCCAGCGGCGCGAAGAGCGGACCGAGGCTGAACGGTCCCGTCCGCGTCCAGCCCTGCCGGAGCGCGACCAACCCTGCCGCGACCGGCATGGCGTACGACACGTAGTAGAACATGGCCGTGCCGGCCGAGAGGGCCGCGAAGGCCGGAGAGTATAGGGTAGCCAGGACAGCGAGCACGCCCGACACCCAGATGGCCGTCACCGGAGTGCGCGTGGCGGGCGACACGCGCCGGAGCGCCGTGGGCAGGCCGCCGTCGCGCGCGAAGGCGAACATCGCCCGAGAGCAGCCCGTCAGGATGCAGAGCCCGCAAAGGTAGGTGGTTGCCAGGACGCACGCGCTGACGGCCTGCTTCAGGACGACCGGAACCGGCAGCCCCGCGAGGATGACGCCGAAGATGCCGGTGCCGGCCTTGGCCGCGGCGTCCTGGTCCGGCATCGCGAAGACGAACAGGGCGGCCATGACGAAGCCGACAACCCAGGATATCAGGACCGAGAAGACCATGGCTTTCGGCACGCTCCGGGCGGCGTCCACGGTTTCCTCCGCGGAATGCGCGGATGCGTCGAAGCTGGTCATGATCCAGAGCGGGAAGATCATGGACATCCCGAACAGCAGGAAGACGCTCTCGGTCCGGGGGATCACGCCGCCGCCGGCTTCGCCGCTGTAGTTGGTCACACGGAAGAGCGCCGCCAAATCGAAGGCATGGATCGCGGCGACCAGCATCCCGAAAAGGAGCAGGCAACCCAGGAGGTTGAGCCATGCGCCCATATCGCTGAGACGGGCCAGCAACCGCACTCCCACGACGTTGAGGATCACCTGGGTCGCCGTGACGGCGACCACAGCCGGAAGCTGGTGCTCGGCACCCCAGTCCGACGTGTCGACGCCCGCTGGACCGAGCACCGTGGACAGGAAGAGGCCGTAGAAGGCGACGTTCACGCTCGCGAGCGAGAACACGTAGCTGATCAGGTTCAGCCATGCGGTCGTCCAGCCCCAGCCCCTGCCACCGAGGATGGAGGACCAATGGTACAGCCCACCAGCGGTCGGGTAGGCTGAGGCGATCTGGCCGAGGGCCGCCGCGACCGCGACCGCGAAGATGCCGCCCACCATCCAGCTCACGCCGACCGCGGCCCCTCCCACGACGGAGAATCCGGCCTGGAAGTTGGCCGTAAGCCCGAGCAGGAGGCCGATGACGGAGAACGTCAGCGCGAAGTTGGATAGCCCCGACATGCGCCTTGCGAGTTCCTGGGCGTAGCCCAGGCCATGCAGGGTCTCGGCATCCCCGGTGGGCGGCATCTTCATGGGTCAGACCTTTTCGGCGGCGGTGGCGTATGGGACGTTGCGGCCGCCGTAGCGCCGGACACGGATGTTCGCCTGCTCCGCGTGGCCGGCGAAGCCTTCCATCATGCACAGGCGCGAGCAGACCTCGCCGATGGCCGCCGAGGCGGCGTCGGTGTCGATGCGCTGGAACGTGCATGTCTTCATGAACTTGCCGACCCACAGGCCTCCCGTGTACCTGGCGGCACGCTGCGTCGGCAGCGTATGGTTAGTGCCGATCACCTTGTCGCCGTAGGCCACGGTCGTCCTCGATCCGAGGAACAGCGAGCCGTAGTTCCTCAGCCGTCGGCGGAACACCTCGGGGTCGCGCGTCATGACCTGGACGTGTTCCGAGGCGATGCGGTCCGCCTCCTCCAACAGCTCGTCCTCGTCGGCGCAGAGGATCAGCTCGCCGTAGTCCTCCCAGGCCTTTCTGGCGACGGCGCCGGTCGGCAGGATCTCCAGCAGGCGGTCGATCTGGGCCAAGGTGTCCTTGGCGAGCGCCGCCGAGGTCGTGAGCATAACGGCGGGGGAGTTCGGCCCGTGCTCCGCCTGCCCGAGGAGGTCGGTCGCGCAAACCTCACCGTCCACGCTGTCGTCGGCGATGACGAGGGTCTCGGTCGGCCCGGCGAAGAGGTCGATGCCGACCTGACCGAAGAGCTGCCGCTTGGCTTCAGCGACGTAGGCATTGCCCGGTCCGACCAGCATGTCGGTCGCGGCGATCGACTGCGTGCCGATCGCCATCGCGGCGATGGCCTGCACGCCGCCCAGGCTGTAGATCTCGTCCGCGCCCGCTAGGTGCTGGGCGGCCACGATGGCCGCCGCCGGCTTTCCCTCGAAGGGAGGAGCGCAGGTGATCACCCTACGGCAGCCCGCGACCTTGGCGGTCAGCACCGACATGTGGGCCGACGCGAGCAGCGGGTAGCGCCCGCCCGGCACGTAGCAGCCGACGCTGTCGATGGGGATGTTGCGATGGCCGAGCACGACCCCGGGCAGCGTTTCCACCTCAAGGTCGACCAGGCATTCCTTCTGCCTTTCGGCGAAGTTCCGGACCTGAGCCTGCGCGAAGCGCAGGTCGTCGAGTTCGAGCAACGACAGCGAACCGATGCACTGCCTAACCTCGTCGTCGCTCAGCCGGTAGCTCTCCCGATCCCAGCGGTCGAGCTTCAACGACCATTCCCGGACCGCGGCGTCGCCGCGCGTCCTCACGTCGTCGATGATGCCCTCCACGGTCGCGCGGAGCTGCTTCTCGTCCCGTCCGATGGCCTCCGCGGTACGGGCGGGGGCTTTGAGGCGTATCGCCATGGTGGTCAACCTTTCCGGCTCAGAAATGCTGCTCGAGGTTGCGTCCCTCGGCGTAGCTCGCCTGCTCCTTCTCGTAGTAGGCGGGCGAGGGGAAATCCCACCATCCGGTCACGAACGGTCCGGCAGCGTCGCGGGAGGTGACGACCTCGACGAGTGCCGGAGCCTTGCTGTCGAGCGCCGCCTTCAGGGCGGGTTCGAGCTGGTCGTTGCTCTCGACCTTCCAGGACTCCACGCCGAAATTCTTGGCCACGGCGGCGATGTCGGCCGAGTATGGCTCGCCGTTGCCCTTGTGCATGTTGAACTCGCTGGCGATGTGCCGGCCCGTGAACTTGCGCTGGCCGCCGCGGATGGACATGTAGCCGCGGTTGTTCTGGACCAGGAAGACGGCCGGGATGTTGTTCATCACCGCGGTGCCGAGTTCCGGAAGCGACATCATGAAGTCGCCGTCGCCGAGCACCGCGACCACCTGCTGGTCCGGGCAGGCCAGCTTGGCCCCGAGCGCCGCGGGCACCGCCCAACCCATCGGGGAGAACGATCCCGAGGTGAGATGAGTGCGGGGATGGTACACGGGGAAGGTCTGCTTGACCGCGCCCTGAGTATTGCCGGAGCCCGCAAGGATGATGCCATTGCGGTCCATGACCTTGCGGAGCGCGCCGAGCGGCCGTTGGGAGGTGAAGGGGGTCTCCGTCGAGTCCCGCCGCGCGGCGAGCATCGTCTCCCACTCGTCCTTGGCGGCACGCACGTCGTTGAGGAAAGGCTCGCGCCTGCCCCTTGCCCGCGTGCCCTGCTCGTCCGAGATCGCCGCGAGGATGGCTTCCAGCGTGACGCGCGCATCCGCGACGATGCCCACCTCGGTCGGGTAGTTCTTGCCGATCTCGTGGTGGTCGAGGTCGATATGGATCAGCTTGCCCGGCGGGATCGAGAAGCTCGCGCCCTTGCGGTAGCTCGACGCCGACCAGTCGGTGAAGCGGCAGCCCACCGACATGACGACATCCGCGCTGGCGGTAATCCTGTTTCCGCAGGAGGTTCCGGTCTGGCCGACGGCGCCGATCCAGAGCGGATGGTCCTCCGAAATCGCGCCCTTGCCGTTCCAGGTGGTCGAGACGGCCGCGCCGATCTTGTCGGCCAGCTCGGTCAATGCGGCCGTGGCGTTGGCGCTGATCGCCCCGCCGCCCACGACAATCACCGGGCGCTGGGCGCCAAGGAGCAGCGCTGCCGCCTTCTCGACGGCCACGGGATCGGGATACGCTACCCCGACGGCCATGCGGGACTCGAGCGGATGTATGGCCACCTCGGCGGACTCCGTCTGCACGTCCATGGGCACCTCGACGTGGACGGGGCCCTGCCGACCGGTCAGCATGGTGTTGAAGGCGCGGTGCATGATGAACGGCAGCTCGTCGACCCTGCCGGCCTTGTAGGCGCGCTTGGTCACCTGCTCGGTGATGCGGGGAAAGGCATTCTCCTGCTGGCGCTCGATTTCCTGCATGACGCCGTGACCCTTCATGTGGGTCGCGGGACCGCCGGATACGTAGAACACGGGGATCGAGTCCGCATAGGCGGTCGCGAGGCCGATGATGGTGTTGGTCGCGCCGGGGCCGATGGAGGTCGAACATGCCATCGGCTTGCCGCTAGCCCTAAAGTAGCCGTCGGCCATGTGAACGGCGCTTTGCTCGTGCATGACCTGAATGAATGGGATCTCTGACCCCTTCTCCAGAAAGGCGTCGAACAGGCACCAGATACCATGTCCTGGGACGCCGGCCACGTATTCGACGCCGTAGGTCTTCAGCGCCTGGGCGACGACCTGTCCACCGGTTAACTTCATCTTAGCCTCCTGGATCTTTCGTGGGTTCGGCTGGGGCGGACCGTGCCGCCCCGATTCTCGATTGTCGGGCCGCGCAGCTTCCACTTGCGGCGTCCCCGCGGGCGTCAAAGGCCCTTGACTGCGCTGCCGAGTTTGGCGGCGGCGTCCTTGGCGGACATGTTGGTTGTATTCGCGAACTGGGTGATCACGTCCATGATGGCGCCCCGTGCGGTGCTGTTGATCGCGACGTTCTCGATGAACGAGGGAATCATCCCACCCGTGGCAGTGTTCGCCGTCCGGTCCGCCAAGTTCTTCTGGGCGCAGACGTCGAAACCGCTCAGGTCCATGTCGGTGCGGACGGGGATGGATCCCTTGCGCGTGTTAAAGGCCTGCTGCACCGCCGGGTCGAGCACGACCGTGGCCAGCTCGTCCTGCAGCTTCTTGGCGGCGTCGTTCGACTGCTTAAAGAAGGCGAAGTAGTCCGATTCCCAGACGAACAGCGCACCGCTGCCGGGCGTACTCACGCAGTGGAAGTCCTTGTCCGGCGTCATCTTGGCGAGCGCGAACTCGCCTTTGGCCCAGTCCCCCATGACCTGCATGCCCGCCTTGCCGCTGATCACCATCTGAGTCGCGGCGTTCCAGTCGCGGCCGGCGCGGTTCGGGTCCGTATAGCCGAGTTCCTTGCGGAAGCGCTCGAACACCTCGACCATCTTCGGACCGGAGAGCGCGTCAGGGTTCAGGTCGATGATGGCCGTTTTGAAGAAATCCTTGCCCTGCGTGCCGATGAGGATGTCGGAGAACAGCTCGGCCTCCTGCCAGTCCTCGCCGCCGAGGGCGAGCGGGATCACGCCCGCGGCCCTGAGCTTGTCGGCGAGCGCGTCGAACTCGTCCCAGGTGGTGGGCAGCTTGCCCCCGACCTGCTTGAGCAGCTTGTCGTTGACCCACAGCATGTTCTCGCGGTGCTGGTCCACGGGAACCGCGACGTACTTGCCGTCTTCCTTCGCGTAGGACAGGATCTCCGGCGAGACGATGCTGGCCCACTTCTGCTGATCGGCGAGCTTTTCGACGTCGCCCAACGCGCCCTGTTCGGCGTAGGCACGGACGTCCTGCGCCTGGACCTGGGTCGCGGCCGGCGGATTGCCGGAGGCGAAGCGTGCCTGCAGAGCCTGCTTCTGGTTCGCCCCGCCCGCCCCGGCGATGGCGGTGTCGGACCAGCCGACGCCCTTCTTCGATAGCGCCTCCTTGATGGTCTGCAGCGCGAAGGCCTCGCCTCCGGAGGTCCACTGGTGCATGACTTCGATATCGGCCGCCCTCACTCCGCTCGCGCTTCCCATCAAGCCGGCCATCATTGCCGACACGACCACCATCCCGTTCCTATTCATCCTGTTCTCCCGTTCGTCCGCTCGTGCCGGCGATGGTCTGGTCATCAGTTCACCCGCTCTTCGCTCGCCGGATCGAAGAGAAGGAGGTTCGTAGGGTCGACGTGAAACCGCATGCGTTCGCCGACGACGCCGCGCCCGGGCTTGAGGCGGGCGGCGATCTCCCGCTCGCCGACCTGGAGCATCGCGAAGGTGTCGGCCCCTGTCGGCTCCAGGACGTCCACAACCGCCTCGAAGGCGTTCGCGGGATCGCTGCCCGGCAGGGCCTCGGTCATCGCCTCGGGCCTCAGGCCGAGGATCACAGGACGGCCCACCCGGCCCGCCATGCCTTCTGTATACGGGCCCATGGCGATGTCCGCGGGCGGAAGCCCGGCACGCGCAACCCGGACGCCCACGCGATCCCCAACCCGCACCAGGTCGCCAGGGATGAGGTTCATGGGAGGGGACCCGATGAAGCCGGCCACGTAGAGGTTGGCAGGACGGTCGTAAATCTCCTGCGGGCTGCCAACCTGCTGGATGACCCCGCTGCGCATGATCACGATCTTCGTGGCCAGCGTCATTGCCTCGATCTGGTCGTGCGTCACGTAGACAATCGTCGTACCAACGCGCTGATGGAGCTTCTTAATCTCGGTGCGCATCTCGACGCGGAGCAGCGCGTCGAGGTTGGACAGGGGCTCGTCGAAGAGGAAGATCTTGGGAGACCGGACTAGGGCCCGTCCCATCGCCACGCGCTGCCGCTGCCCCCCGGAGAGCTGCGCCGGGCGGCGGTCGAGCAGCGCGGACAGCTGCAGCATGCCCGCGACCCGCGCGACTTCCTTCTCCTGTTCCTTTCTCGGCACCCCGCGCACTTTCATGCCGAAGCAGATGTTCTCGCGAACCGTCATGCTCGGGTAGAGCGCGTAGGACTGGAACACCATCGCGATGTCCCTGGCCTTCGGCTCGAGCGACACCACGTCCCTGCCGTCGATCAAGATCTGGCCGCCGTCCACGTGGTCCAGGCCGGCGATTGCGCTGAGGAGGGTGGACTTCCCGCAGCCGGACGGGCCCAACAAGACCATGAACTCGCCCTCGTCCGCCCGGACGCTGACGTCCTTGAGGATCTCCAGGTTGCCGTAGCTCTTGCGCAGATTCCTGATCTCGAGAGACGCCACAGCTTCAGCCCTTTACGGAGCCGGCCATAAGGCCGCGAACAAAGTATTTTCCTGCGAGCAGGTAGATGATCAGGGTGGGCAGGGCGGTGAGGACCGCGGCGGCCATGTCCACGTTCCAGGGCTTCTCGCCCTGGCTGGTGCTCACCATGTTGTTCAGCGCGACCATGATGGGCGTGTTCTCTCCCGTCGTGAACGAGACGCCGAACAGGTAGTCGTTCCAGAGTCCCGTGAACTGCCAAATCACCGACACCATAAAGATCGGCATGGAGATCGGAAGCATGATGCTCCAGAAGATACGGAAGAAGCCCGCTCCGTCGACACGCGCGGCCCGTACCAGGTCCTGGGGCACGGTGACGTAGAAGTTTCGGAAGAACATGGTCGTGAACGGGATGCCGTACACGGTGTGCACGAGCACCAGCCCCTTGAGGGTTCCGGCCAGGCCGATGAAGCCGAGCATGCGAGCGAGCGGCACGATCACCCCCTGGTAGGGCGTGAAGCAACCGAACATGATGATGCCGAACACTAGGCGGGAATACGGGAACGCGAACTTGGTCAGGGCGAACCCGTTGAATGCGCCGATGATTGTCGACAGCAGCACGGCCGGCACCACCATCAGGAACGTGCGCGCGTAAAACCCCTTGAGGCCGATGCAGTTCACGCCGACGCAGGCCGAGTCCCAGGCCTCGTTCCAGGTGCCGAAGCCGAACGCGCTCGGCAGCGACATGATGGATCCGGTGCGGATCTCGGCCAGCGACTTGAAGGAGGTCACCAGCATTACGAACAGCGGCAGCAGAAAGAAGATCGCCGCGAGGACCAGACAGGCGTAGATGGCCGAGCGGTTCAGGGCCGGCAGGAACCCGCCTGCCCTGACGGCCTGCGCCTCAGCTCGTGCTACGTTCATGACGGAGTTCCGAGACGAGGTACGGGACGACGACGATGCACACGGCGACCAGGATCATGATCGAGCTTGCGGTCGCCTGCCCGAGTTGGGCGCGGCTGAACGCGTAGTTGAACATGAAGGTAGTGGGCAGGTCGCTCGAGAAGCCGGGGCCGCCGCCGGTCAGGGCCACGACCAGGTCGAACGAACGGATCGCGTTGTAGAGCAGGATGACGACGACGGTCAGGAACACCGGGCGCAACGTCGGAATGATGATTGAGCGGTAGATCAGCCACGGGCCGGCGCCCTCAATGCGGGCGGCGTTGACGATCTCGCGGTCGACGCCTCTGAGCCCCGCGAGGAACAGGACGACCACGAAGCCGGTGGACTGCCAGACCGCCGCGATCACCAGGGTGTAGACCGACCAGTTGGGATCAACCAGCCACCCGAACCTGAATGAGGTCCACCCGAGATCGCGCACGACGCGCTCTATGCCGAACTCCGGGTTGAGCAGCCACTTCCATGCCACCCCAGTGACGATAAACGAGATCGCCATCGGGTACAGGAAGATCGAACGGAAGGCGTTCTCGAAGCGGACCCGCTGGTCGAGGAGGACCGCAAGCAACAGGCCGACCGCTACTGAGATGAAGATGAACAGGAAGCTGAACACGCCCAGGTTCCAGACGGAATGGTTCCACCTGTCCGAAGACCAGAGGCGCATGTATTGGGTGAAGCCGACGAATTTGTAGGTCGGAACCATGGCCGACGACGTCAGCGAGATCGCGCCGCTCCATGCGGTGAACCCGTAGACGGCGACGAGGAGCACGATCAGGGACGGAACGAGCACGCCCACGGCCGCAAGGTCGTACACCCGGCGCCTGGGCCTGTGTTCCTCGGCGACGAGAACTGGTGGGCCGTCGCCAGCCGCCAGGCCCTCGCGGCTGAGAAGTTCGGCTGTCCTGTCTTGCACGGACATGGCTTTCCTCCTGGTTGACTCGCCGGGCTGAAGCCCATTCCTGCCCTGACCAAGACCCTTCAGCTCAACGCCGTGGACCTCTTGTGAATTCGTATTCCCATGACGATTCCTATGCACATCATGGCGCGACGGCAAGCGTTTTTTGGTAAGAAAATATTCGGGCGTTGCCATTGTTCACGTCGTAGACAAGGCCCCGTAAGATCTGCTGAATAATTCGGCGTTTGAGGCCAAGCAACGTGCATGCGGTGCGGCCCCGAGGTGATGGAAGAAGATGGGAAAGACGCAGAACGAGGCTGCTCGAAAGGTGAACGCCCAAGACGCGCATTCCGCGGCTCCCATGACGCAGCGTGATATTGCCCGCCTCGCGGGAGTGTCGCAGTCGGTGGTGAGCCGCGTCCTGGGCGGCTCGGGCTACGTGTCGGAGGAAGCGCGCGCGAAGGTAGTCGCTGCCAGCGACCGTTCGGGCTACGTGCTCGACGCGGGGGCTCGGAGCCTCGTCACGGGCCGCTCCAACATCATCGCCCTGATCACGTCGAACGTGACCAACTCGTTCTACCCCTACCTGTTCGACAAGCTCGCCCTTGCGGTACAGGCCGGCGGCCGCGAGGTGATGCTCTTCAACGCCGCGGGCGGCCGTGACGTGGACGAACTCCTGCCGGCGCTGCGCCAGTACCGCGTCAGGGCGGCGGTCGTACTCGCCGCCGCGCTCTCGTCGCGTTTCGCCGCGCAAATGCTGGCCCGAGGGGTCCAGGTCGTCATGCTCAACCGCTACTCACTCGACCTCGCGAGCAGCACCGTGGCGTGCGACAACGTCGGCGGCGGCCGCACGGTGGCCGACGCGTTCTTCAGGGCCGGCTTCACCCGTGTGGCCTACGTGGGCGGTGGCGCGACGGCCTCGACCAACCGGGACCGCAGGACCGGGTTCGTTGAGGGGCTGGAGCGGCATGGCCTCGAACTGGCCTACGCGGAGAATGGATCCTTCACGCGAGACTGGGGTCTGCGGGCGGCAGCGGACCTCATCGTCATCAAGGGTCTGCAGGGCATCTTCTGCGCGGACGACGACATCGCGATGGGAGTCGCAGACCGGCTGAGGTTCGACTTCGGCATGCGCATACCCGACGACGTCGCCGTCGTCGGTTTCGACGACGTGCCGGGTGCCTCTTGGCCGCCCTACAGCCTCACCACCGTACGGCAGCCCGTGGAGGACATGGTGGCACGGACGCTGGAGCTGCTCGAAGAGCCGCACAGCGGCCGCCCGACCCACGTTCGCATCCCCGGCGAGCTGATCCGACGGGGGACTTTCTAGCGGCTCGAGGAGAAAGGGGACTGCTGCACCCCGGATCCGTCAGCCGGCGACGCCTTGGGCGGGCAGCTCCTTGACGTCCGCGTCCTTCAACGGATGGAACTCGATGGCGAGCCAGACACAGTCGGTGTCGGCGTAGTACCGGTGCCACGGGTACTCCCACTCGAGCGGTCCGGTGAGGCGGGCGAACGGCTCGTGCGTCATGCCCGCCGCCATCAGGACATCCTCGTATAGGGTCGCGGCGTCGCGTTCGTGGAATTTCTGCATGCGTCCGACGCCGTGGATCTGGGTGTGGAGTTCCAGGAACGGGTGCTCCACGTGGATCGAGCAGTCCGTCTCGGGCGGCGACCACCAAAGGTTCAGCTTGACCTCGAAAGTGCTCGTCTGCTGCTCGGTCCGAGCCGCATTCGTCAGAAACGCCGGGTCCACCTCGACGTTGCCGATCGAGTCCTGGGCGGAGATGTAGAGCGGGAGGTTGCGCGGGAACTTCTGGTTGAGGTCTCCGTACCACCTCCAGCCGAGCAGGGGCAGGCCGCCGAGGTTGAGCCGATCCTTGACGCGAACGATCGCGAGCAGGTCCGCGCTGCGCACAGTGCCTCCCCGCAGGATCGTCGATCGCCAGGGAGGCATGATACCCGGCACGCGACCTCCGCACTCGACCGGTTTGGATGACAGATTGACGACGATGCCGTCCTCCACCCGCAGGTCGCGCGCGTTGCGCACGACGGTTGCCTCGATCAGCTCGTTGGAGAATGCAAGCTCGCGCATGTCCGACGCCTCACCGCCGTTGACCGTTGCCGTGCCCGCCATCTTTGGTTCCCCTCCCGTTTCGGGGCTCGCCCCCGGCGCCCCGCGTTCGGGGCGATCGTTCAACGCCCGACGCGGGCCGGCCGCGGGTAGCGCGTGCCGGACCGGGCAGGCTTCCGCCTACGCCCGCAGCTCCGTTTCCAGGATGTGCGCTGCCCCTCGCATGGAGAGCGCCGCAACCGTTAGCGACGGATTGACGGCCGCGGAGGTGACGAGCGTGCTCGCGTCCAAGGCGAAGAGATTGGGTAGGTCGAAGAAGCGCCCGAAAGAGTCAACTGGCGAGCCCGCCCCGTCGTCGCCCATCTTGATCGTGCCGCACTGGTGCGACGGAGCCTTCTGGTCGAAAAGGCGCGAGAGCACGATCGGGAACCCCGCCGCGCGGAGCGACTCCTTGAACCGGGCCACGAGCCCGTTCATGGCAGTCATGTTGCTGCGCCGCCATTCGACCACGATCCTCTTGCCGTTGAGGCGGACGCGACTGCGGGGATCCGGCAGGTCCTCGCTCATGGCGTAGAAGTCCACGGCGTGCCGGCTGATCATGCCGAGGATCGACTCGGGCATCCTGGGCAGGTTAGCCTTCAGGATGGGACCGGTCACGCGGCCGAGGAGCTGGATATTGCCGAGCGGCGGGCCGCCGCGTCCGTCCGACAGGTAGAAATCGTTCAGGCCGAAGGTCTTCTGATACACCGAGTCGTTCCGGAACCGGGGATCGATGGCGAGAACGGCGGTCGAGTTATGGTTCATGAAGTTGCGCCCGACCGCGCCCGACCGGTTGCCGAGCCCTCCGTCGCTCGAGGCAAGGCAGATCATGGCCGAACGTACCGCCCCCGCGGCAAGGACGAAGATCTTGGCTGTCACGCGCTTGGTCTCGCCGTTCTGCTCGTACTCGACGGCCTGAATGCGCTTGCCGTCCGGCGTCGGAACCAGCCGCGTGACGTCGGCGCCGCTTTCCAGAGACACGTTCGGATGCTCAAGGGCGGGCAGCAGGGCGCAGGTCTCCGCGTCCATCTTGCCCGACCTCGCGTCGGGGAAGGCGTCGAAACCGGTCTGGCCCACGCTCAACCACTTCTCGATGTCCACGCCCAGCGGAAGAGAGAACGGCTTCAGGCCCACCTTCTCGAGCCGCCGCCTGACCTGGGCGATAGCGGGCTCGTCGGGGACGGGGCCATGCGGGTATGGACCGGAACGGGGCGGCTCGGTCGGATCCTGCCCGGCGCGTCCCCTGACTTGGTAAAGCTGTTCGGCCCTGTCGTACCAGGGCGACAGATCCTTGTATCGAATGGGCCAAGGCGGCGCCTCGCCCTCGGCATGGCTTACCCCCTCAAAGTCGTGTTCACGGTACCGGAACAGCACGGCGCCGTAGAACTTGGTATTGCCGCCATGGTAGTAGAAGTTCCCGGGGCTGAAGCCGACGCCCTCGGCGTCGTACCAGGCCTCGGCCGACTTGAAATGGCCCTTTTGGAAAATGGCCCTCGCGTCGCGGTTCTCGACCGCGTGCGCGATCTGGTGGCCCTTCTCCAAGATCACGATCCTGGCCCCGCTTGGCGCGAGCGAGTACGCCGCTGTGGCGCCCCCCATTCCCGATCCGATGATGGCTACGTCGCACGTGGTGGTCGTCATCGTCGTCCTGTTCGAACATCGAGGCCCGACCAATCGGGCGAACCTGCGATCCCTCGTCGAAATCGTCCGATGCTGCCATGCCCGATAACGGTGCTGCGGCATCCGGCACGAAGCGACGCGGTCATACGTAGAGAATTCGTATTCATATCCTGGGATGGGTGCAAGGGCCAAAACGCGGGACCGTGGCTCGGCACCTGCAAGCCTTG
>CAXTEP010000083.1:0-13055 GCA_964243125.1 uncultured Lichenihabitans sp.
CGCCTGCGCCGGGCCGGCTTCACGGTGCCCGACGCGGTGTTCGGCCTCGCGTGGTCGGGCGCCATGACGGCCGACCGTGTCGCGGCCGTGCTGGACCGCCTGCCGCCGGGCATCACCGAGGTTTACCTCCATCCCGCCACAAGCGGTGGCTTCCCGGGTAATGCGCCCGGTTACCGCTACGCCGAGGAACTCGCGGGCCTGGTTTCACCCGCCGTTGGGAGTGCCGTGAGGCGCAGTGGGGCTCGTACCGGCGGTTACGCGGACGCCCGCTGACCTGTCACGCCGCCTTCTGGAATGGCCGGGCAGGGGAGCCGTCCACGTCGGACGTGGCGTCGCGGTGGCGCGGCGGACCCATCAGGGCCGTCTGGAACACGACCGCCATGAACAGCGTGCAGGCGAGCGAGAGCGCCAGCAACTCGCCCATGGACGAGGTGCCCGGGTGGTGCGACGCCCACAGGCTGCCGAACGCCACCGCGGTGCACATGGCCGAGAACAGCACGGCCCGGGTGAGGCTCGATGTCAGCATGTTGGTTTCGCCCGCCCGCCAGGCCAGGACGAAGTAGATCTTAAACGCCACGCCCAGGCCCAGCAGCAGTGGCAGCGCGATGATGTTGGCGAAGTTGAGCGGCATGCCGACCAGCACCGTGACCTCCAGCGTCAGCACGCCCGCGAGCAGGAGCGGCACCAGGGTCAAGAGCATGTCGCTGATCCGCCGTAGCACCACGACGAGCAGCAGCGCGATCGAGCCCAGCGCCCAGGCGCCCGCCTGGATGAAGGCCCAGATGACGGTCCGGCCGGACTCCTGCACCAGGATGGGCTCGCCCGTGGCTTCGGGCGCCACCTTCTGGACCGCCTCGCTGAATTGCTTAAGGTTGGCGTTGGTGTTGCTGAGGTCCTTCGGGAACACCTCGACGCGGGCGCGGCCGTCGGGCGCGACCCAGTCGCGCACCAGGTATCTGGGAAGGGTGTCCAGCGTCACGGCCTCGGCCGACAGGCTGTCCTTGACCTGGCCCAGCATGATGGAGAGGGACGGCAGGAGCGCGTCGCGAGCCGTTTGCCGCGCAGCCGGCGGCGCGTCGGCCAACTTCCCGGCCGCGTCGGCCAGGTGCCGGGCCGGGTCGCCCGCGGCGCCCTGCAGCTTGCCGGCCGCTCGGGCCGCGTAATCGGCCAGCGTCTTCAGGCTCGCCTTGTCGTCGTCGTCGGTGGGATCCGGCTTGCGGTTCTTGGCTGCGATCATGGGGTTGAGCACCTCCAGGGCGTCGCGGATGATCGCCAGCTTCTCGTCCTGCTGAGGCGGCACGAAGCTCTGCAGGGTGGTGGTGTGATCGACTTCCGGCACCTTGCCGATCTGGTCGGCCACCGCGTTCGCGGCCGCGAGGTTGGGCTGAAGGACCTGGATCGTGTTGGGCGTGGTGTTGGGGTCCTTGGTCAGGTCGAGCAGGGTGGCGACCGACTCCACCTTCGTGCTGTTGAGATTGAGCGGATTGAAGTCAAAGCGCAGCCCGCGCAGCAGCGGCGTCCCGGCCAGGACCACGAGCAGCGTGCCGCCGATCACGAACCAGCGGTGGTGATGCAGGAAGCCGTCTACGGGGGCCAGCGCCGTGTAGCCGACCTCGCGATGCTCGGAGGGCGGATGCAGCAGCGTCAGGAGCGCGGGCAGGACCGTGATGCTGGTCACGAACGCGATGATCATGCCGTTGCCGGCGATCAGGCCGAGTTCCGACACGCCCTCGTAGACGGTGGGCAGAAAGGAATAAAACCCCGCGGCCGTGGCGACCGCGGCGAGCAGCAGCGCCCGCCCGGCCTTGCCGCCCGCCGCCACGATGGCCGGGATCAGCTGCGGTTGTCCGTAGCGCTCGTCGCGGTAGCGCACGCTGAACTGGATGCCGAAATCGACCCCGATGCCGATGAACAGCACCGCGAAGGCGACCGAGATCAGGTTGAGGGCCCCCACCAACCAGAGCCCGCAGGCGGCCGTGATCAGCAGGCCGATGGCGGTGCTCAGGAACACCGCCACGATCAGCCGGGCCGATCTCAGGGCAAGCCAGAGGATGAACAGCACCGCCAGGATCGTGAGCGTGCCGTTGAGCGCGAAATTGTCCTTGACGGTGGCGAATTCCTGGTCGTTCAGCGCGATCGGCCCCGTGAGGCGGACCGACACGCCGTTGTCTGGCACCAGGCGCAGGTCGGTGACGGCCTGCCGGATCTCGTCGGTCGCGGCCTCGCCGGGTTCGAGTTTGCCATAGTCCAACTTGGGCTTGATCTGCACGAGCCGTCGGCGGCCGTTCGCGGCGGTTGGCGGCGCGTTCCGGTCGCCCTTGCTGATCAGGGCCTGCCAGGAGAAGTAGTCGACGTGCCCGGCCAGCGCGGCCGCGAACGTGTCGGCAAACGTGCCGAAGGCGGGCGCCACCTCGTCGGGTTCGGCCCGCCCCCGCTCGACCGCCTGGGCCATCAGCGAGGCCGCGTTGGCGAGGCCGCGCAGGCTCGGGTCGTTGGACAGCGTGCTCAGGAACGGCTGCGCCTTGACGAGTTCGTCGACCGTGGACTGAACGTCGTCGACGGGGCGGAACAGCAGCCCCTGCTTGGCGAAGAAGGGCTCCTCGTCGGGCAGTTCGACGAACTCGAAATGATCCTTCCGGTTTCGCAGCGTGCCGACCAGGCTCGCGGCCGCCTGCTCGGCCCGCTCGGCCGTCACGGCGTCGATCACCGCGAGGATCAAGTTGGTGTTCTGCGGAAACGCGTCGTTAAGGGCCGTTTCCCGCTTGCGCCACGGCAGATCGAGCGAAATGAGCTTGCTGGAATCCGTGTTGATGGCAAAGTGCGTGACCGTGTAGGTCGTGGACGCGCCCGCCGCGATCGCGGCGAGCACCACGACGAGAACGGCGTGGCGGCAGCAGATGGCGACGATACGCTGGACGATGGTGGTCAGCATCAGGCGATAAGAGTCCGTTCGTGGTCGGGCAAGCGTGCGTACCGCTACGCGGGCGAGTCCCGATTGGCAAGATCGCGGCACCGTGGACGGGGAGATCCGCATTGTGCCAAAGGCTGCGTCACGGCGGTCCCGTCTTGACGGGGTTCCACGGCGCGGACCACAACCGCTCCCCATGGCTCATCCACCTCGCATCCTGCTCGGCGTGTTCGGGGCGCCGCACGGCGTGCGCGGCGAGCTGCGCCTGAAATCGATGACCGGCGAGCCGGCCGCCATCGGCCGCTACGCGCCGCTGACCACGGCCGACGGGTCGCGAACGTTCCGGATCCAGTCGCTCCATCCCGTCAAGGCCGACATGCTGGTGGCTCGCGTCGAGGGCGTGACCGACCGCGACGCCGCCGCAGCGCTGACCAACACGGGCCTCTACGTCGAGCGGGCCCGGTTGCCTCCGCCCGACGAGGACGAGTTCTACCACGCGGACCTGATCGGCCTGTCGGCCGAGGACCCGGGCGGCGTCGCCGTTGGCAGTGTCGCGGCGGTCCTGAACTTCGGCGCCGGCGATCTCCTGGCCGTGCGGCGCGACGGCCGCGACGACCTCCTCGTACCCTTCACCCGGGTCTTCGTGCCGGTCCTGGATTTTTCGGGAGGTCGCGTCGTGGTGAGCGCCGCGGCCCTGGCGCTCGACGACGACGGCCGGGACGTGGACCACGACGGTGTGCCGGAGTGACCTGGCGCGCCACGGTCCTGTCCGTTCTCCCGGACATGTTCCCCGGGCCGCTCGGCCTGTCGCTGTCGGGGGACGCGCTGCGCCGGGAAATATGGTCGCTGGACGCCCGCGACATCCGCCGCCACGGACTCGGGCGGCACAGGACCGTCGACGACACGCCCGCGGGCGGCGGCCCCGGCATGGTGATGCGCGCCGACGTGGTGGCGGCCGCCCTGGACGACGCGGTGGCGCCCGGCGACCCGCGTCCGCGTGTCTTCATGAGCCCGCGGGGCCGGCCGCTCGCGCAGGCCCGCGTCCGCGACCTGTCGCGAGGGTCCGGGGTGGTGGTCCTGTGCGGCCGGTTCGAGGGCGTGGACCAGCGCGTGCTGGAAGCGCGCGGCCTGGAGGAGGTGTCGGTGGGCGACTACGTGCTGTCGGGCGGCGAGATCGCCGCCATGGTGCTGATCGACGCCTGCGTGCGGCTGCTGCCCGGCGTCATGGGGGCTCAGGCGTCGGGGGTGGAGGAAAGCTTCGAGGGCGGGCTGCTCGAATATCCCCAGTTCACCCGGCCCCGCGCCTTCGAGGGCCGAAACATCCCCGCGGTGCTGCTGGGCGGCGACCACGCTCGCGTGGCCGCGTGGCGCCGGGCCGAGGCCCTGCGGGTCACACGCGCGCGCCGGCCCGACCTGCTGGCTGAAAACGGCACCGACCGGGACGGCTAGGGACGTCGAGCCTCAGCTGTGGGCCGGTGCGGTTGCGGCCTAGGTGGTGGCCGAGACCTGGTCGCGGGCGTCGACCGCCGCGAACGAGGGTCGGCCGGTGACGCGCTCCACATAGGCCGCGATGGCCGGCTGATTGTGCGGCAGGAGGCCGAACATGGTGATCCAGCGCAGGGCGCTGCCCCATAGGATATCGGCGGCGGTCAGGCGCTCGCCCAGAAGGTAGGGTCCCCGGCGCAATTGGCCCGTCAGGGTGCCCAGCACGTCGTCGAACGTGCCGTAGGGCGAGGTCGACGTAGGGGCCGGCTCGCGTTTCATCGCGCGGTCGACCACCGCCGGCTCGAAGCAGGAGCCGTAGAACGCCATCCAGCGCAGGTAAGGCCCGCGGTCGTGGTCGCCCGCCGCGGGCGACAGGCCGGCGGCCGGAAAAGTTTCGGCGAGGTACAGGTAGATCGCCACCTGCTCGGTCACGAGCGCGCCGCGGTGGTGGATGGCCGGCACCTTGCCCATGGGATTGACGGCCAGGAACGCGGCCCCGCGCTGCTCGCCGGCCCTGAGGTCGACGAGGCGCCGCTCGTGCGGCGCGTCGAGTTCGGCGAGCAGCACGGCCACGCCGCTCGACCGGGACCGCGGGGCGTGGAAGAAGACCAGCGGCTCGTCCATGGCTTCTCCCGCCCCGATGCCTGGGCCGGCCGACGATGGGCCGGCGTGCCCGATTCCCGCATCGCGGCCACGTGGGCCGCGCGACCGGAACCCCTTCACAACCCGTCGAACAGGGCCGTGGATAGGTAGCGCTCGGCGAACGAGGGGACGATGACCACGACGGTCTTCCCTTCCATGCCGGGTCGCAGGCCGATCTCGATCGCGGCCGCCACGGCACCGCCCGAGGAGATGCCCACCGGAATGCCTTCGGTCCGCGCGAGGGCGCGGGCGGTGTCGAAGCAGGTCTGGTTGCTCACGGTCACGACCTCGTCGATGATGCCGCGATCCAGCACCGCCGGCACGAAGCCCGCCCCAATGCCCTGGATCTTGTGCGGGCCGGGCTGGCCGCCCGACAGCACCGGCGAGTCCTCGGGCTCCACCGCCACGACCTTGAGGTCGCTCTTGTAGGACTTCAACACCTGGCCGACGCCCGTGATGGTGCCGCCCGTGCCCACGCCCGCCACGAAGGCGTCGATCCGGCCCTCCGTGTCGTTCCAGATCTCCTCGGCCGTGGTGCGGCGGTGGATGGCGGGGTTGGCGGCGTTCTCGAACTGCTGGGGCATCACGGCGTTTGGCGTCTCGGCCAGGATTTCCTGAGAACGCGCGATAGCGCCCTTCATGCCCTGCGCGGCCGGGGTAAGCACCAGTTCGGCGCCCAGCAGCGCCAGCATCTTGCGCCGTTCCACCGACATCGACTCGGGCATGACCAGGATCAGCCGGTAGCCCCGCGCCGCCGCCACGAAGGCGAGCGCAATTCCCGTGTTGCCCGAGGTCGGCTCGACCAGGACGGACTTGCCGCGCTCGACCCGGCCATCGCGCTCCAGGGCGTCGATCATGGCGACCCCGATCCGGTCCTTGACCGAGGAGATGGGATTGAAGAACTCGAGTTTGGCCAGGATGTTGGCCCTGCAGCCCCGCCCGGCCGAGAAGCGGTCGAGCCGCACGAGCGGGGTATCGCCGATCGTGTCGGTGATGGACCCGTAGATGCGACCGCGGCCGGGGGACCGCCGCGGTGCGGGCTCGGCCTGGCTGGCCGACGCGGATGCCGGGGCGAAGGCGGTGGACATGAGCGTGCTTCCTCGATGGTGCAGTCTGGTTAAGCGCTAGACTAGCGCGTTCCTGCGCCTGCGTCGATGCAAGGCTCCGGGCGGGCATCGTCCGCGGACGCGACGGCAAGGGCGGGCAAGACCGATGCGCCTTCCACGGAACGCAAAAAACTATCGGCGCCATCCGGGCCGGGGTCGGCACCGTGTCGGCCGTGGATGGCGGCCCGCGCGGGCCGCCAAGCTCTGGCGTCGCCGATCGGGGTTGACTAGGGTCGCGTCGTGCGCCGGAGATTGATGTCGGGCGCGATGGATCGAGGAAACGCCGTGCCGCGAAGCCGCACCATGCCCCGACCAGCCTGAAGGCTCGCGGCCGCGCGTGTCCAAAACCTGGTCGGATGCCCGCAAGCCGGCGTCCCGCCCGCGGGCGGGCGGGATTGCGCGATGGTTTGGTTGAGTCAGGAGGTGACGTTGCAGCAGCCCGATTTGGAACTCGTGCAGGTACGTCGCAACGAGTCGTTCAAGGTCTGGTCGCACGGCTATCCGTACAGGACGGTCCGGTGGCACTTCCATCCCGAATACGAGCTTCATCTCGTCACCGCCACCACGGGCACGTTCCGGGTCGGCGACCACGTGGGGACGTTCGAGCCCGGCAACCTCGTCATGACCGGGCCGAACCTGCCCCACAACTGGATCAGCAACGTGGCGCCCAATGAGGTGGTGCCGGAGCGGTGCCTCGTGCTCCAGTTCACCCAGGACTTCATCGGCGGTTGCCTCGCGGTGTTTCCCGAGCTCGGCTTCGTTACGGACCTGCTGGACGAATCCAAGCACGGCATCAATTTTCCGGCCGCCACGGCTTTCAGGATCAAGCCGATGCTGGCCGAGTTGATCCACGCGGTCGGGGCGCGCCGGATCGAGCTCTTCATCGCCCTGATGAACATCCTCGGGCAGTGCCGGGGCCGGTCCGCGCTGGCGAGCGGGGAATTTCACGCCGACCCGACGAGGTACATGTCCGGCGCCATGAACCACGTTCTCCTCCACATCCGGAAGAATTTCACGTCCGACCTGAACGAGAGCGAACTGGCGAAGCTCAGCGGGCTCAGCACCAGCGCCTTCTCGCGGGCCTTCCGCAAGCACACGGGGATCAACTTCGTTCAATACGTCAACCGGCTCCGCATCGAGTTCGCCTGCCAACTCCTCATGCGGGAAAGGATGAGCGTGACCGAGATCTGCTACGAGAGCGGGTTCAACAACGTATCCAACTTCAACCGCCATTTCCTGCTGTTGAAGAAGATGTCGCCCTCCAAGTTTCGCAACCTGCACGCCGTCAATGCGGCTCTGGCGGCTTCCGCGGCGTGAGCGCGCCGCGATACGCCTCCGTTGCGGTAAAGCGCGGGCCATCGTGGCGGCGCGGCCGCGTTTGACTCGGACTGGCCAAACATCGAACTCTCGGCCGTTGATTCGGGAACATGCGGATGCGGGGTCGCCGGCCTCCTGGACGACGCCAACCGCGCGATACGCGCAAGAAAGTATTGGAGCGGTGCCAAAAATTTGGTAGTCGGGGCGGATTGTACCGCCTAGAACGTTGCAGACGAGTTGGCACAAGCCGACCATCCCGACGCTAAGCGTCGAAGTAGGGGAGTGGAAACGAATGTAATGCCTCGCAGATCCGGATAGCCCTGCCCACTTGCCTGCGATGATGGCTTGCGTTCGACTGTATTCGGGCGCACCCGGAAGGTGGTTTGGGCATCTTCGATCTTACGGCATCACGTACGAATCTTGTCACCGGCGATTTGCGGCGCTAGTCCTGTGTTCAAGTCAAGCAAACCGGTCTGTTAACGACACCCACGTCGTCCATCTATGAAAGCGGAGAACAAAGAATGACACTCTTCACCTGGAAAACGGCCGGCGCCGCCGCGTTCGCGGCCTGCCTGCTCGGCGGGACCGCCTCCTTCGCGGCCGATGTCACCAATGCCAAGATCGCGTTCCTCATGCCCGACCAGGGCTCGACCCGCTACGAGGAGCACGACCGTCCCGGCTTCGTGGCCGAGCTGAAGAAGCTGTGCCCGTCCTGCGAGGTCCTTTACCAGAACGCCGACGGCAAGGCGTCCCAGCAGCAGCAGCAGTTCAACTCCGTCGTGTCGCAGGGCGCCAAGGCGATCGTCATCGATCCGGTCGACTCGACCGCCGCCGCCTCGCTGGTCAAGCAGGCCCAGGGCCAGGGCATCAAGATCATCGCCTACGACCGGCCGATCCCGTCCGCCAAGGCCGACTATTACGTGTCGTTCAACAACGAGGAGATCGGTAAGGCTATCGCCAAGTCGCTCGTCGACCATCTGAAGGCCGCCAACGTGGCGACGTCCGACGTGGGTCTGCTCGAGATCAACGGTTCGCCGACCGACGCCGCGGCCGGCCTGATCAAGAAGGGCATCCACGAGGGTCTCGCCAACGGCGGCTACAAGACGCTCGCGGAATACGACACCCCGGAATGGCTGCCCGCCAAGGCCCAGCAGTGGGCGAGCGGTCAGGTGTCGCGCTTCGGCAAGAAAATCGTCGGCGTGGTGGCGGCCAATGACGGCACCGGCGGTGGCGCCATCGCGGCCTTCAAGGCGGCCGGCGTCGATCCGGTTCCCCCCGTGACCGGCAACGACGCGACCATCGCGGGCCTGCAGCTCATCATCGCGGGCGACCAGTACAACACCATCTCGAAGCCGAGCGAGATCGTGGCGGCCGCCGCCGCCAACGTCGCCATCGCGCTGCTCAAGGGCGAGGCCCCCAAGGCCGACACCACCCTGTTCGACACCCCGGCGCAGCTGTTCATCCCGGCGCTCGTGACGGCCGACAACCTGAAGGCCGAGATCATCGACAAGCAGGTGAACGGCAAGCCGATCCAGACGCCCGCGGAACTCTGCGGCGACCGCTACGCGGCCGGCTGCAAGAAGCTGGGGATCGCGCCCTGATCCCTGGCCATCGGGCCCCATGAACGCGACCGCCCGGCCACCCTTGCGGTGGACGGGCGGTCGCATCGCGATATAGTCAGGTTTTACGGAAGGCGTTTCCCACGCATGACAGACGCGCAGCGGTCGGCACCTGCGGGTGAATTGGTTCTCAGCCTTCGCGGCATCTCGAAACATTTCGGCGCGGTGTCGGCGCTGACCGACATCGATCTGGACGTGCGGGCCGGGGAAGTCGTGGCTCTCGTGGGCGACAACGGCGCCGGCAAGTCCACCCTGGTCAAGATCCTCGCCGGCGTGCACCAGCCGAGCTCGGGGACGATGTCGTTCCGCGGCAAGCCCGTCACCCTCGACGACCCGAGCGCGTCGCTGGCGCTGGGCATCGCCACCGTGTTCCAGGACCTCGCCCTGTGCGAGAACCTTGACGTGGTGGCCAACATCTTCCTCGGCAAGGAGCTGCAGCCGATGCAGCTCGACGAGGTGTCGATGGAGGTCAAGGCCTGGACGCTCCTCCGCGAGCTCTCGGCCCGGATCCCGAGCGTGCGCGAGGTGGTGGCGTCGCTGTCGGGCGGCCAGCGCCAGACCGTGGCGATCGCCCGGTCGCTGCTGCTCGAGCCCAAGCTCATCCTGCTCGACGAGCCGACCGCGGCGCTGGGGGTCGCGCAGACCGCCGAAGTGCTCGACCTGATCGAACGGGTCCGCGACCGCGGTCTCGGGGTCGTCATGATCAGCCACAACATGGAGGACGTCCGCGCCGTAGCGGACCGGATCGTCGTGCTGCGGCTCGGGCGCAACAACGGGGTGTTCTATCCCGATGCGTCCAACCACGAACTGGTGAGTGCGATCACCGGCGCCGCGGACAATTCCGTGTCCCGCCGGTCGGTCCGTCGCAGCGCCCAGGCCGAAGCCACGCAGGGAGAGCGTCCGTGAGCAGCAGCGAGACGGGGAAAGCCGCACCGGCCGGGCCGCTGCTCGACCGCAGCGACGAGCGCGTCAAGCACGCGAGCGGGATCGGCGGCGCCATCCGCGCCTTCATCGACCGGGTGCGATCGGGCGACCTCGGGTCCTTGCCGGTCGTGGTCGGCCTGGCGATCATCTGGACGGTCTTCCAGAGCCTCAACTCGGTCTTCCTGTCCAGCAACAACCTCGTCAACCTGCTGTTCGATTCCTCCACGGTCGGGGTGATCTCGCTCGGCATCGTTTGCATCTTGATGGTCGGCGAGATCGACCTGTCGGTCGGCTCGGTCAGCGGCTTCGGCTCGGCCATCGTGGGCGTGCTCTGGGTCAACCAGGGCTGGCCCGTGGCGCTGGCCATCGTGGCCGCCATGGTGACCGGCGCCGTGATCGGTTCGATCTACGCCCTGCTGTTCAACCGGTTCGGGATGCCGAGCTTCGTGTCGACGCTGGCGGGTCTTCTGGCCGTCCTCGGGTTGCAGCTCTACATCCTGGGCGACACCGGCTCCATCAACCTTCCCTACGGCTCGGCGCCCGTGAACTTCGGCCAGTCCCTGTTCATGCCGCATGCCGTGGCCTACGTGGTGGCCGCGATCCTGGGCATCGCGGTTTTCGCGTCCGGGTACCGGACGGCCGCGCGGCGGCAGCAGGCCGGCCTGTCCGCGCAGTCGATCGCGAGCCTCGTATTCCGCGCCGTCGTGCTCACGGTGGTGTTCGAGGCGATCGTCTTCTACTTCAACCAGGACCGCGGCATCCCCTGGATGTTCGCGCTCTTCGTGGGCTTGGTGATCGCGACCGACTATGCGCTGACCCGGACCAAGTGGGGCCGCTCCATCACGGCGGTCGGCGGCAATCGCGAGGCGGCGCGCCGCGCGGGCATCAACGTCCGTTTCGTTTACACCAGCGCGTTCGTGCTGTGCTCGGTGCTGGCCGCGGTCGGCGGCGTGCTGTCCTCCGTGCGGCTCGCCTCGGCGAGCCAGCAGGCCGGCACCGGCGACGTCAACTTGAACGCCATCGCGGCGGCCGTGATCGGCGGCACCAGCCTGTTCGGCGGTCGCGGCAGCGCTTATTCGGCGCTGCTCGGCATCATCGTGATCCAGTCGATCGCGAGCGGGCTGACGCTGCTCGATCTGTCGTCCTCGCTGCGCTACATCATCACGGGCGCGGTGCTGGCCATTGCGGTGATCGTCGACTCCCTGGCCCGCCGGTCGCGCGTGTCCCATGGCCGTGCGTGATCAGGATTGCTTGGTTCACGGCGCGCGGGCGTCGTGCCTCGAGCGGCCGAGCCTCGCTGCATTTTTAGTGAGGGATTCGAGCCGAGAGTGGAACTGCCGCGACCCTCGACCGTGTGGGCCGGGAGCCGCTGTGGCCGGCTTGGCCCACCGACGGAGGCGGAAGCCCTTCCGTCGACCAGGCAGGACGACTGGCTTGGCTCGCGAGCAGCGCTGCCTTCCTGAGAGGGTCAGGACCAGTATGACGATCACTCAATCCCGGGAAGTACGGCTGCGCAGTCGGCCGACCGGCCTGCCGGGGCAGGACACGTTCGGGATTGAGACCGTAAGGCTGGATGATCCCGGCATCGGCGAGGTCCAGGTCCGCAACGATTGGATGTCGGTCGATCCCTACATGCGCAACCGCATGATCGATCAGCCGAGCTATGTCCCTCCCTTCCAGATCGGGAAGGTGCTGGAGGGCGGCGCGGTCGGGACGGTCATGCTGTCCAACGACGATCGCCTGCGGGTCGGCGACACGGTCCTGTCCTTCAACGGATGGCGCGAGGGCTTCAACGCTCCTGCCAAAACCCTCACCAAGGTCGACGCCGGCCGGATCGCACCCGAAGCCTATCTGGGCGTCGCGGGGCTGACGGGCCTCACCGCCTACCACGGCCTGCTGCACGTCATCCGGATCGCGGCGGGCGAGACGATCTTCGTGTCCGGGGCCACCGGGGCCGTTGGATCCGCGGCGTGCCAGATCGCCAAGCTCAAGGGTGCGACGGTGATCGGCGCGGCGGGCGGTGCCGAGAAATGCGCCTACCTGCGCGAGATCGGCGTCGACCACGTGGTCGACTACCGGGCCGTCCCGGACCTCACCGCCGCGGTTGCGGCCGCGGCCCCCGAGGGACTCGACGCCTATTTCGACAACGTGGGGGGCGCTCACCTGGATGCGGCCTTGGCGGCCGCCAAGCCGTTCGCCCGGTTCGCCATGTGCGGGATGATCGCCGCGTATAACCGGTCCGGTGACGGGCCGAGCGCTGCGCCGGCCAACCTGCTGGCCATCGTGACCAAGCGCCTGCAGCTGCAGGGTTTCATCGTGTCGGACCATTTCGACACGATGCCGGAGTTCGTCGAGACCATGCTTGGCTGGATCACGGCCGGGACGGTGACGTGGCGTCAGACGGTCGATCACGGCCTCGAACAGGCGCCGGGCGCTTTCCTGAAGCTGTTCTCCGGCGGGAACGTCGGCAAGATGCTGGTCAAGCTGAGCTGAGCTGAACCGCCGCGGCAGCGCCGCTCCTTATTCCAACGTGTAGAGTTCCCGCACGCGTCTGACGCCGCGCAGCGCGTAGCGGCCGACCGACACGCAGCGCTCCCGCTCGGCGGGTCCCGCGGCCGTCACGAAATCCGCCGAGAGCAGGATGTCGCGGTCGGCCGACCGGCACATGGAGGCAATGCGGCTCGTCTCGTTCACGGCCGGTCCCACCACCGTGAAGTCGAGGCGGTCCACGCTGCCGATGTTGCCGAAATAAACCTCACCGATGTGCAGGCCGAGATAAACGCTCGTGACCGGCCGCCCGTCGCTGGCCCGCTGCCGGTTCAGCCCCGACAGCCGCTCGCGGAGGCTTGCCTCGGCGGCGAGCGCGCAGCGGCAGGCGTCCTCGCGATCCTCGGCCTTGAAAATCGCCAGGATGCCGTCGCCGATCAGCTTCAGCACGTCGCCGCCGGCTTCGTGCACGGCCGAAATGACCGCATCTGCGTAGTCGTTCAGCAGCGGGATGATCTCCTGGGGCGCGGCCGTGTCGCTGATGCGCGTGTAGCCTTCGAGGTCGGA
>CAXTEP010000084.1:0-7943 GCA_964243125.1 uncultured Lichenihabitans sp.
TTCGGCCTCGACACGGCCGTGACCGAGGGGGCCCGCGACGGCGTCCAGGTCGCCGCGGCGGGCTCCGCGCCGCCGCGGACCGCCTTGCTGGCCGCCTCTGCGGCCCTGCCGGGCGGCAACCCGCGGCGCCTCGAACGGGCGTTGCTGGCCAACATGGAGGAATGGCGATGGCTGCCGCGCGCCCTCGGGCCGGACCGCATCGAGGTCAACATCCCGGCGTTCGAGGCCCGCGTGATGCGCGACGGCGCCGTCGCGCACCAGGCTCGCGTCGTGGTGGGCCAGCCCGACAAGCCGACCCCCCTCTTCTCCCAGCGCATGACGTTCATCATCGTCAATCCGTACTGGAACGTGCCGCTGTCCATCATCAGGAAAGAGATGATCCCCAAGCTGGCCGCCGACCCGACCTATTTCCAGGACCACGGCTACGAGGTCGTCGAGCGCGACGGCGTCACCACCGTGCGCCAGCCGCCGGGCGACGGGAACGCGCTCGGCCGCATCAAGTTCATGTTTCCCAACAGCCATTCGGTGTACCTGCACGACACCAACGCGCGCAGCCTCTTCGGCCGCGACAAGCGGGCGCTCAGCCACGGCTGCGTGCGGGTCGACCGGCCCTTCGCGTTCGCCGAAGCCGTGCTGGGCCGCCGGAACGGCTGGACGGAGGCCCGCGTGCAGAAGCTCGTGGGCGGCACCGAGCGGGTCATCAACCTGCCCGAACCGCTGCCCATCCACATCGTCTACTTCACGGCCTTCGTGGACCCGAAGACCGGTTTGCAGCTCCGCGACGACGTTTACGGCACCATGGGCCGGATCGAGGGTGCGCTCGGGCTCGGGGGCTGACGCGAGGGCGGGCGGGAGAAACCGCTTTTTTTCGCCCCAGTGTCCGGTTAATGGACGAGTCGCGACCGCGGCGAACCTGCAGGCATGGATAATGGTCCGTTGATGCTTCCCCGCAACACTCGACGCGACCCGTGGCGCAAGACCTGCGAGCGGCTCGCCCGTTTGATCGGTGGACCTTTGCGTTGAAACGATCCCCCACGGGCGCGATGATCGGTCGGCGCGCGTCGGCCTGGGCTGTGGTCATCGGGCTGGGCGCGATCGGGGGGCTGGCATGGCCGGGCGCGACCGAGACCGCGGTCGCCAACGGCGACACCCGCACCATCAACCTTTACCACGCCCACACGCACGAATCGATCTCCGCCACCTACATGGTGGGCGGGCAGTACGACCCGGCGGTGCTGGACAAGCTGAACTGGTTTCTGCGGGACTGGCGGCGCGACGAGCCCACCAAGATGGAACCGCGGCTGTTCGACATCGTGTGGCAGGTGTACCGCGAGTCCGGGTCGCAGCAGCCCATCGAGGTCATGTCGGCCTACCGGTCGCCCGAAACCAACGCCATGCTGCGGCGGCGGTCGCGCGGGGTGGCCGAGCATTCCCAGCACATCCTCGGCCGCGCCATGGACCAGCACTACATGGACGTGCCCATGTCGCGCATCCGCGAACTCGGCATGAAGCTGCAGCGCGGCGGCGTCGGCTTCTATCCGACCGCCGGAACGCCCTTCGTCCACCTCGACGCGGGCGGCGTGCGCCACTGGCCCCGCATGAACTACGACCAGCTCGCGCGCCTGTTCCCCGACGGCAAGACGGTCCACATCCCGTCCAACGGGCAGCCGCTGCCGGGCTACGAGGAAGCGCGCGCCGAACTCGAGGCGCGCGGCGACGGCTCCTACCCGACCGCCTCGCAACTCAAGTCGAAGGGCTTCTTCGCCTGGCTGTTCGGGGGCGGGGGCGACGAGGAGGAGGACAACGAATCGGCCGGGGTGAAGGCCGCGCGCGCGCCCCAGCGCGTCGCGTCCCTGGGGCGCAACGTCCCGGCCGTGGCCCCGGAGGTCGACAGCTACGGCAAGAACGACCGGGGCGCCAACGTGTTCGACGGCGGCTTCCTGAAGTCCGTCGCCCCGGCGACCCCGGCGCCGGTTGCCGCCGCGCCGGCCCGCGCACCCCGGGAGCCCGTGGCGGCCGCGCCGCCGCCACCACCCGCGCCGGACGCCCAGCAGACCCTGGCCCGGGCCATGCTGGCCCGGGACGCCGCTCAGCCGCAGGGCGCCGGGGAAGCGCAGGCCGCCGCCGCGCCTGTCGCGGAACTGCCGGTGCCCGGCGAGGTCATGGAAGGCCTGGACCCCGCCCGTCCGCCCACCGCACCGCTGCCGCCGCGCCGTCCCGTGGAGCTCGCGGCGCTCGGGCCCGACGCGCCGGTGCCGCCCACGCGCCCCCCCGAACTGTCGGGCACGGCGCCCCACGACGTGCTCCGGCCGACCCCGCCGCCCGCCGGCCGGCCCGACCCCGTGGCGGCCCTGATCGAGGGCCGGCCTGGATCCCTTCCCGACGTGATCACCCGGGGCACCGCGCCGCCGAGCCCGGTCGGCGCGGTGCTCGGCTACGCGCCGCCCCCGCCCGACGCGGCGCACGCGGCCGTTCCACCGCCCGCCGCCGTGCCGTTCCCCGCCGCGCGCCCGGCCACCCTGGTGTCGACCACGCTGGACCGCTCGAACTTCCGGTCCCTGACCCGGCCCGACAGCCTGGACCGCAGCCCGGGCCGTTCCGCCCTGGGCGCCACCATCGCGCCGATCCGCGCCGCGTCCCGGTCGGGCCTGGACACGCTGGTGCCGCTTCCCACCGCCCGGCCGACCTTGTTCCAGAGCCGGGCCACCGACCTGTCCACCGACCGCTTCTCGGGGCTGGCTGGCCGGACACCGCCGCGCGGGCCGACCCGCGTCGAATGAGGCGGACTCGCGCTTAAAGGCTCATGCCCAGCGCCGCCATGTAGAGTTCAAGGATCTCGTTCTCTTCGCGCCGCTTGTCCTTGTCCTGTTTGCGGATCGACACGATCTTGCGCATGATCTTGATGTCGTAGCCCGTCCCCTTGGCCTCGGCGTAGACGTCCTTGATGTCTTCCGACACCTGCTTCTTGTCTTCCTCCAAACGCTCGACGCGTTCGATGAACGACAGCAGGTGCTTGGCTTCGGCGGTGTTCGGGTCCATTCTCGTCCTGCGGCGATGATGCGGCGCGAAATCTGCGCGGCCGGGGCGCAGGGATGAAGCGGCGTCCCGCCGCAGTCAAGGAATTTGGGCCTTTGGGCCTCGCGATCCGGCCCCGTCGGCGGAAGTGCGCAGCGCGGCCTCGTAGGCCAGGCGCACCCAGCGCGCCATGAGGTCGGGATCGTCGAACGCGTCGGCGGGAACCGACCAGTAGGGCATGGCGACGGGTTTGCCCCGCCTGCCCGCGTAGGTCCACCGCGCGGCGCCGACCGCCGCGAAGGCAGGCGCGCTGACCGCGTCGGCCTTGAGCACGATCTCGTCGCCGAGGTCGATCGCGACGATCCGTCCCCGGTGGTAGACGCCCTTGCCGCCGAACATGCGCCGGATCGACACCGGCCCCAGGCCCGCGAATATGTCGGAGATCTCAGCGTCGTCCATCGGGCGCCCCGGCCGTCACCAGCGCGGCCGCGGTCGCCATGTCGTCGCCGAGCGGGCGGTCGTCCGCGTAGGGCGGCACGCGGGCGCGCAGCCGCGCCGCCAGGGCCGTGGTGCCCGGCGCCCGCCGCCAGGGCGCCATCTCGCCCGCCTGGGCAGCCATCAGCCATTCGATGCCGATCACCCGGGCGAGGTTGTCGAGCACCGCCAGGGCCTTCAGGCTCGCCGGCGTGGCGTGCGACAGGTGGTCTTCCTGCAGGGCCGAGGTGACGCCGCCGTCGAGGCTCGCGGGCGCGGCCAGGCGCCGGTTCTCGGCCACGAGCGAGGCGGCCGCGTATTGGGCGATCATGAAGCCGGAGCGGGTGCCGCCGTTCTGCGCCAGGAACGGCGGCAGGCCGCTCACCAGCGGGTTGGCGAGGCGGTCGATTCGGCGCTCGGCCATGGCCGCCACCTCGGCGGCCGCCACCGCCGCGAGATCCATGGCGAGCCCCACCCCGGCCGCGACCGCGTGGGCCGCGGACGCGGCGCGGGGCTCTTCGGCGGTGCCGAGCAGCAGCGGGTTGTCGGTGGGGGAGGCGAGCTCCCGGTCGACCACGCCGCCCGCGTAGGCGAGCGCGTCGCGGGCCGCGCCGTGGACCTGCGGCACGGCCCGCAGGCTTAGCGCCTCCTGGGTGCGGTCGGGCCGGTTTCCCTCTCCGCCGCCCGCCAGCAGGGCGCGCAGCCGGTCCGCGGTTTGTTGCAGGCCGGGGCTGCGGTGGAGCGCCATCGTGTCAGCGTCGAAGCAGCCCGGGTTGCCGCCCAGCGCTTCGAAGCTCATGGCCGCCGTGGCGTCGGCCCAGTCCAGAAGAGCCTCGGCCCGGTCGACCACCAGGCAGGCCAGCCCCGTGGCGCAGGGCGTCCCGTTGACGACGCTGAGGCCCTCCTTGGCGTCCAGCACCAGGGGCGCCAGGCCCGCGGCGCCCAGCGCTTCGCGGCCCGGCAGGCTGCGGCCCCCGTGGGTCGCGACGCCGTCGCCGATCAGCACGAGGCCGACGTGGGCCATGTGGCTGAGGTAGCCCACCGAGCCGCGCGACGGCACGGCGGGCAGGCAGTCGCGATCGAGGAGGTCCAGCACCAGGCGGGCCAGAACCGGGCGCACCCCCGAATAGCCGTGCGCCCAGTTGTTGACCGCCGCGGCCAGGATGGCGCGGGTTTCGGCCGGCCCGAGCGCCGGCCCTATCCCGACCGCGTGGCTCATGACGATGTTGCGCGACAGGGCCCGCTGGTGGGCGCGATCCACCACCGTGTCGCAGAGCGCCCCCACGCCCGTGTTGATCCCGTAGGCGCGGATCGACCGGGCCACGAGGATTTCTACCCGCTCCCGCGCCGTGGCGAGGCGCGACTCGGCCGCGGCGCCGAGGCGCAGGGCCGCTCCCCCCGCCACGGCCGCGACGTCGCGCCAGCCGAGTGCCCGGTCGAGCGTGACGGCGCGGGCCGTCATTGCAGCGTAGGCTCGATGGGCGGCTCGAAGCGCGCGGGCGGCCGCACGGTGCGGTATTGACCCCGCACCACGGTCGCGAAGGCCAGCGCCACCACGCCCAGCAGGGTCATCCACCAGAGCTGGGTGGTTTCCAGGCCGCAGAACGCGATGGTGAGCAGGCTCACGAATTCGGCGAGCAGGAACGGCGCCACGGTGGTGGACAGGCGACTGATCAGCTCGAAACCGAACACCGCCAGCGCGGCCGCCAGCACGGCGCCGATCAGGCCGAAATCGTACCAAACCTCGAACAGCAGGCTTTGCGGCGTTTCGGGCGGCAGGAACCCGATCGTCGGGGCGAGGCTTGCGAGCCCGAACCCATGCCCGGTGAGCAGGCGCAGCGGCTGCCCGACCACGAGGTCGGCCCAGACCCGAAGCGCCGCATCGTCGCCCGGCAGGTCGAGCACGCGCTCTCCCCCGAACGCCGCCGCGCCCTTGAGCAGCAGCGCCGCCGCGAAGGGAAGCACGGGGCCGAGCAGGAACAGGGCCGCGACCAGGATCCCGAGCCCGCGGCCCACGCGGGCCGGGTTCACGGTCGCGATCGCGAACGCCACGGAGCCGAGCGCCAGGGCCGCCAACGCTTCCGAGGTCCAGGCCACCACGGTCGCGGCCGCGACCGCGACCACGATCACGCTCGCCGACACCCAGCGTTCGCGGATCGCCAACGCGCCGAGCGAGGGCCAGACCAGCACCACGAGCCCGACCACGGCCCGCTGGATCGTCGAATCCTCGCCCTGCACGGTCCAGGCGTCGGGGCCCGACAGCGCCGTGTAGATCGTGATGGCGCCCGCTGCCACGATGCCGAGCGGGAACAGGTTGAGGTTGGAGGTGCGGGTCCGCTCGGGCAGGAACGCGGCCGTGACGATCACCAGCACCAGGGTGCCGGCCACCTTGGCCAGGCGCTCGGTCACGTCCGGGCCGACGGGGCTCCAAAGCAGGGACAGCGCCATCCAGCCGATCAGGCCGAGGCCGCACAGGCCCGCGGCCGACAGGAAGGTGTGGCGCAGCCGCTTGCGGATCGGCGCGTCGTAGAGCAGCACGCCGGCCACGAGCAGGAGGCCCGCCCCGATGGGAAACAGGATGAACAGGGCCCGGCGCGACAGCACCATGCTGATCGGCACCGCCATGGCCAGCACGGCCAGGCCGATCCGCAGCAGCAGCACGGCCGCGTCCTCGGCGGGGTCTTCGAAACTGTTCGAAAGCGGGCTGGACATCGATGCGCTTGCGCGGCGGTCGGAAACGCCGTGGAACGGAAGAACGAACAGCCGCCATCTTAGAACCGCGACGCCCGCAGTTCTGTGCGAGTTTCGCCACAGGTAAGGCGAAACCACGAGAGCCGGCCGCCCCGGCCCGGCCGGCACCCGCGGCGAGCGACCGGTCGGTCAATCCCCGCCCGGCACGTCGCGGCGCAACCCCTTCACGCCCGACCGCCGCGCCTTGGCGTCGAGGCGCCGCTTCTTGGACGCGAGCGTCGGCCGCGTGGGCCGCCGGATGGCGCGCCTGACCGTGGCGGCGCGGATCATCTCGACCAGGCGTTCGAGCGCTTCCTTCCGGTTGAGGGCCTGCGACCGGTGGGTCTGGACGGTGATGACGATCACGCCATCCTGCGTCATGCGCTGCCCCGCGATGGCCGGGAGCCGGTCCCGGACGTGATCGGGCAGGTTGGGCGACGCGCGGGCGTCGAACCTGAGCTGCACCGCCGAGGCCGTGGTGTTGACGTGCTGGCCGCCGGGCCCGGACGCGCGGACAAAGGTTTCCGCGACCTCCTTGTCGTCGAGCGCGATGCTGCGGGTGATCGGGATCATGCGGGGCCGCCTCGATATATCTCGCGAAAAAACGCGCGTGGTTAAGACGCTGGTGAGAAGCCGCCGCTAAACCGTTCGGCAACCTTCCCTAACAAACCGGTGATGTTTTGGCCTTCTCACTCGCGCGCACGGGCACCGTGTCGCGTTCACGCGCCGTTGCGGTTTCGCGGTCCCCGTCGTCGTCCGGCTTCGGGCGCGCAACCCCCGACCGGACCGCGCTCGGGGTCGCGGCCATCCTGGCCAGCACGGTCTGCTATCCCCTGTCGGACCTGTCGGCGCAATCGCTGACCCGGTCCCTGCCGCCGGTCGAGGTCGCCTGGCTCCGCTACCTCGTCTTCGTGCTGGCGGTCCTGCCGGTGCTGGCCCGGGCGCCGCACCGCCTCCGGACCGCGCGGCCCGGCCTGCAGCTGCTGCGCGGCGCGGCCAGCGCCGCCTCGACGCTCGCCGCCATCGTGGCCTTCTCGTTCCTCCCCGTGGCGGAAGCCACCGCGATCACCTTCGTGTACCCCGTGATGGTGACGGGGCTGGCCGTGCTGCTGCTCGGTGAGACCGCGGGGCCCTGGCGCTGGGGCGCGGCCCTGGCGGCGCTGGGCGGCGTGCTGATCATCGTCCGCCCCGGCGGCGACGCCTTCTGCACCGCGGCCCTGGTGCCGTTCGGCGGCGCCGCCGCGGGTGCCGTGGTGGTGATCGCGACGCGCCTCAACTGCAGCGACGCGCCCGGCACCACCCTGATCTATTCGGCCGGGATCGGCTTCGCGGTGCTGTCGGCCCTGGTGGTCCGCGATTGGCACACCCCCACCCTCGACCAGTTGCCCGCGGTGCTCGCGGTCGGGCTGTTCGGCACCCTGGGCACGCTGCTCCAGGTCGTGGCCTACGGGCTGGCGCCCGCGGCCCTGCTGTCGCCCTTCACCTACATGCAGCTCGTCTGGGCCGCGGTCCTGAGCACCCTGGTGCTCGGCACGGCGCCGAGCGGCGGCATGGTGGCGGGCGGCGCCGTGATCGCGGCCAGCGCCGGCCTGACGGCCTGGCGCGAACGGGGGCGCGGCGCGGCCTGAAGGCGCTTCCCTCGCCGGGTCGGGACGGGTAGGAGGGCCGGCGTCGACGACGCGAGGCTCCGGGCGCTGGACATCCTTCTCAACCTGCGCAGGCTG
>CAXTEP010000084.1:8043-13023 GCA_964243125.1 uncultured Lichenihabitans sp.
TGCGCCACCTCGCGGCCCTGCGACGGGCCCGGGGCGACGCCGCGCCGGTCCCGGCCACCCTGGACGAGCCCCCGCGCGCCCCACCCTTCCGGGACCTCGACGACCTGCCGCCCTTGCGGCCCCGGACCGACGCGGATGCGGGGTTCCCGCCGTTCTCGCCCGGTGCCCGCCTGCGCGCCGCCGCGACCCGGATCGGCCGCGCCGCGGGAGGCCGGCGCCCGGCCCGCGCGGTGGCGTTCCTCCACCTGCAGAAGACGGGCGGCTCCACGCTGCGGGACTGGCTGCAGGGCTGCTTCCCGCTGCACCGGGTGTGCCCGGCCGACGACGACGCGCTGGACCTGTTTTCGGCCGACGAGCTTGTCGGGTTCGACCTGTTTTCCGGCCATTTCGACTGGGCGTCGCTGCCCCTCGTCCCGAAGCCCGCCGGCACGATGAGCGTGTTCCGCGAGCCACGGGCCCGGCTCGTGTCCGTGTACCGCTCGCACCGGGCCCACCGGCCGAAGGGCGTCCACGCCGCCAACCTGTTCATGCGTCTCGCTAACGAGCTGTCACCCGAGGATTTCTTCGAGCACCCGGACGTGCGCGGCGCGCCCGAGGTGTTCAACCACTACCTCGCGGCGTTCGGGCTGACCTACCGCCAGGTCGCGCGGTCCGGCCCAGTCGGGGCCGGGCGCGTGCCGCAATACGTCGTGGACCGCGCGGTGGCGCGCGTGCGCGGCCTCGACGTGATCGGGTTGACCGACCGGCTCGACGAGACGGCGGTGCTGGCGGCCCGGACCTTCGGGTTGCGGCCGCCGCCGCCGCTGCCCCGCAGCAACGCGACAGACAGCGTGGGGGCGCGCCACAAGGGCGAAGCGCCGCCGCGCGTGGTCGTGACGCCGCGGCTGGCCGCGGCCCTCGAAGAGCTCACCCGCTTCGACCGCGTGATCTATGCGGCGGCCCGCGAAGAGTTCGAGCGGCGGGTGAATGCCGTGGCGGGCCGCTGACCGCCAAAGGGTCGGCGAGAGCCATCCGGGGCTTTTCGAGAAAGCGCGATCGCCGATCCAGAGTAGGATTGACAGGCTCGGGCGCGTCGATAATGTCGCACGTGTTTCAATCTGAGGTTTCATCATGATCGGATCGAGCATCAAGCGCGTCCTCGGCGCCCTTTCGTTCGCAATGCTGGCGACGTCAAACACTTATGCGGCCAATACCCCCGGCACGGTCACGTTTTCGGGGGCCGGCTTCATCTACGCCGTGAACAACACATGCGCGTCGCTGGGTTATTCCGTGGGCGACTTCTACACGACCACCTACCGCTACAAGAGCGATCCGAGCGGGCCCATCGACGTGCTCGCCATCTTTTCCCCGCGGTCGGCTTTCCATATCGCGGCCAATAATTCGACGGGCTCGCTGCTCGGCTCGACCGCGACCACGAACACCTACATCGGCACCCGTGGCGGCCTGGCCGCTAACCTCAGCGGTTCCACCAATCTCGCGATCGGCAGCGCGGGCGGCAACCCGACCGCGACCGCGGTCAATCTGAAAGTGGTCGGCACCATCGACAATTTTCAGGACAATCCCGGTTGCACGATCACGTTCCATGCCGATCTGGCGGCGCGGCCGAACTGAGACGGCACGGTTCTGATTAAGGACCTCGTCCCTGCTCGCCGGTGGACTGACCCCATCGTGCCGCTCAAGCGGCACGATAACGGGCCGAAGTTGCCGTGGGTCCCGAGGCGGTCCAAGCAGGTCGCCGGTCGGAAGCTGTTACGGCCGGACGTCCCCGGTGCCGGAGGGCGGTCCGTGCGGCGTGCTGACCGGATCAAACCCGCAGCATTCCCCATCCATCCCGACGCATTGGGCTGGCCGGGTGCGCGGTCCTGGTACGATACCTGCATGATGACCCCGGCCAGACCCCACGGCGTGGAGCGCCTTCCGATGATGTTGACCCGAACCGTGGCGGCCGTGGCCGTCCTGACCAGCCTGCTCGGCGGCACCGCCTTCGCGGGCGACCCCGACAGCTGCAAGGCGGTCCGGTTGTCGGACGTCGGCTGGACGGACGTCACCTCGACCACGGCGCTCACCGCGCGCCTGCTCAAGGGTCTCGGCTACGCGCCGGAGATCAAGGTCCTGTCCGTGCCGGTGACCTACGCGGCAATGAAGAACAAGGACATCGACGTGTTTCTGGGCAACTGGATGCCGACCCAGGAGAACGACCGCAAACCCTACGTCGAGGACAAGTCGGTGGTGGTGGGGGCCGCGAACCTGCCCGTCGGCGCGAAATATACCCTGGCCGTGCCCGACCAGACCTACAAGGCCGGCCTGAAGACGTTCGCCGACATCGCCAAGTTCAAGGACAAGCTGGACGGCAAGATCTACGGCATCGAGCCCGGGAACGACGGCAACCGGCTCGTCATGGACATGATCAAGTCCGACAAGTTCGGCCTCAAGGATTTCCACGTGGTGGAATCGAGCGAGCAGGGCATGCTGGCCGAGGTCGACCGCGCGGCGCGCCGCAGCAAGGACGTGGTCTTCCTCGGCTGGGCCCCGCATCCGATGAACGTGAAGTACAAGATGGACTATCTTTCGGGCGGCGACGACGTGTTCGGCCCGAATTTCGGCGGCGCCGTCGTTTACACGAACGAGCGCGCCGGCTGGGCGCAGCAATGCCCGAACGCCGCCAAGCTCGTCGACAACATGACGTTCACGGTGGACCAGGAAAACGTCGTGATGGACAAGATCCTGAACGACGGCGAGGACGCCCCCAAGGCCGCCGAGGAATGGCTGAAGGCCAACCCCGCCGCGGTCGAGGGCTGGACATCCGGCGTCGCCACCTTCGACGGCCAGCCGGGCACCGCCGCCGTGAAGGCGAGCCTCGGGCTTTGACGGGACGGGCGGTGCCCGAGCGCCGGGCCGCGCCGTCGGTGGCCTGAGGAGGGGTGCCGGTGGAAGGCTGGCTGACGGACCACAAGCTGCCGCTCGGCGCCACCGTAAAGGTCCTCATCAACGTCCTGCAGGACAATGCCGCGGGCGTCTTCGACCGCATCACCGACACCATCACCTTCATGGTGGACGGGCTGACGCACGTCCTGCTCCTCGTCCCGCCTCTGGCCGTCGTGGCGCTCGTGGCCGCGCTGGCCTGGTGGCTGCAGCGCTCGATCCGCCTCGCCGCCTTTGTGGTCATCGCGTTCCTGCTGATCATCAACCTGGGCTACTGGACCGGCACGATGCAGACCGTCTCGCTGGTCGGCTTCGCCACCCTCACCAGCGTGGTCCTCGGGGTGCCGCTCGGCATCGCGGCCGCTCATCGGCCCTGGCTGAACACGGTCATGCGCCCGGTGCTCGACCTGATGCAAACGCTGCCGACCTTCGTCTACCTCATTCCGACGCTGGTGCTGTTCGGGCTGGGCGCGGCGCCGGGCCTGATCTCGACGGTCATCTTCGCCATCGCGGCGCCGATCCGGCTCACCCACCTCGGCATCACCTCGGTGCCGCCGCAGCTCCGGGAAGCCGCCGAAGCCTTCGGGGCCACCCGGTGGCAGCTCCTGTGGAAGGTGGAGGTGCCGCACGCCCTGCCCACGATCATGGCCGGCGTGACGCAATGCATCATGCTGAGCCTGTCCATGGTGGTGATCGCGGCCCTCGTGGGCGCGGAAGGCCTCGGCACCCCCGTGGTGCGGGCCTTGGGACAGGTGAACATCCCCATGGGCTTCGAGGCCGGCACCGCGATCGTGCTGCTCGCCATCGTGCTCGACCGCGTGTGCCGCAGCCCGGCGGCCCGCAGGGTGCGGGCGTGACCCGCCCCGCGGCGCCCGTGGCCCGGACGGGTTCGCGCTGATGCCGGCAGTCGAGTTCAAGGCCCTCGACATCGTGTTCGGCCGCCAGGCCGGGAAGGCCCTGGCGCTGATCGACCGGGGCCAGACCCGCGACGAGATCCTCGCCGCCACGGGCTGCGTGGTGGGCGCCGCGGGCGTCGACCTCGCCATCGAGCCGGGCGAGATCTGCGTCCTCATGGGCCTGTCGGGCTCGGGCAAGTCGACCGTCCTGCGCGCCGTCAACGGCCTCAACAAGGTGGCTCGCGGCCAGGTTCTCGTGGCCCACGAGGGCCGCACCATCGACGTCGCGCGGTGCGGCCCGGCGGAGCTGCGCATGCTGCGGACGCGGCGCATCGCGATGGTGTTCCAGCAGTTCGGGCTGCTGCCCTGGCGGACCGTGCGCGAGAACGTCGGTCTCGGCCTCGAACTGCGCGGGCTGCCGCGCGCCGAGACCGACCGCGTGGTCGACGCCAAGCTCGATCTCGTCGGCCTGCGGCAATGGGCCGGCAAATACGCCCACGAACTGTCCGGGGGCATGCAACAGCGCGTCGGCCTCGCGCGCGCCTTCGCGACCGACGCCGACATCCTGCTGATGGACGAACCCTTCTCGGCGCTCGACCCGCTGATCCGCGCCAAGCTCCAGGACGAGCTGCTGCAGCTGCAGAAGGAGCTCAGGAAGACTATCATCTTCGTGAGCCACGACCTGGACGAGGCGCTGAAGCTCGGCAACCGGATCGCCATGCTCCAGGGCGGCCGCATCGTCCAGTGCGGCACCGCCGAGGACATCCTGCTGACGCCCGCCGACGACTACGTGGCCGAGTTCGTCCGCCACATGAACCCGCTCAACGTGCTGCGCGGCCACTCGATGATGACGCCCGAGGCGCAGCTCCGGCGCGACGGGTCGTCGGTGCTGCTCGACGAGGCGGGCCGCCTGCGCGTCGGGCTCGACCCCGAGGGCCGGCCCTGCGGCGTGACGCTCGACGGGCGCACCGGAACCATCGTCCACCACACGGGCGAGGCGGCCTCCGTCCGCCGGGACGAGGGGCAGGCCGCGCGCTCCGCCGACGTGATCGTCGCTCCCGTCGACCTCAAGATGCGGTCGGCCATCGCGCTGCGCCGCGCCTCGGGCAACCCGATCGTCCTGGTGGACCGGCTCGGCCGCATGGCGGGCCTGTGCGGCGAC
>CAXTEP010000085.1:0-3429 GCA_964243125.1 uncultured Lichenihabitans sp.
CTTGAGGTGCTAGTTGGGAAACCAGTGGAGGTTCGAGTCCTCTTGGCCGCACCATTTTTGATTGTCGAGAGTGACCTCTTCACTATTCAGTCCTGACGATGTAAGTTTGACCTATTAAAACCTCCATCATGATGCGATAGGTTGTTGGCTCTGTTCGACCGTTTATATTGTTTAGAAACATTGGTTCAGTACATAATCCTGCGTAGGATCAGGTTTGATAGATGTGCTTTTCTATGGTGATGATGATTACTGTATTCCAACAAAGCATCAACACCGGTAGCGCGACACTCCGCGGTGAATAGCTGGTTGGCATGAGCGCTTTTGAACGCATGTGAGCTGATTTCCGCGCCCAAGGCGGATGGTTGGTTCGAGGTGAACCAGGTCGGCAGCCACATGCAACTCAACCACACGGTCAAGCCGGGCCGCGTGACGATCGTTCATTCAACCGGCGATATCCCGCTTGGAACGTTGCGCAGCATCGAAAAATAGTCGGGGCTCAAGTTGAGGTAAGCGATAATTGCCTAAATTGCGCTCATCCACAAGGACGCGGACAGCGATTATGGCATCTCTTTCCCGGTCTTCCCGGCTGTATTGCCGCGGGCACGACGCTTGATCAGGCAATGAACATGGCTGAAGAAGCTTCGGCGTTGCAGATGATGGTCATGATGCAGGACGGCGAGACGCCACGAGAGCCGTCGTCTCTCGCCGAGATCATGGACAACCGGCAGAACCCGCGACGGTGTCGTCGTCCCGGTGCCTGTCATCGGTGGAGAACCATCCGTTGTCGGCGTCGATACAAGCCTTTCGGCACAGGCGCTCGACGATGTCGACCGGTACGCCGAACGACACGGCATGAGCCGATCCGACTTCCTTGCCAAGCCAGCCGAGCGGGCGATGGAACCGGCCTGACTTAATGGAACAATCGAAGTCCGGCTTGGCCGGGCGATGGCGAGCCGGGAGAGGGCGGTCCGGAGACCGCCCCCGGTCTCCGTCAGAACGCGAACGGGTCCGGGCCGCCGAACGGGGCCTGGACGACGCCGAAGGGCACCTGGGCGAGGCGGCCCGCGAGCTCGATCGGGGCGCCGATCAGGGCCAGCGGCGTGCCGTCGTGGGCCGGGAAGATCGCGTTGCCGACGCGGAACGGCAGGGCCACGGCCTGGCTGGCCAGGTAGGTGGGGGCCGTCACGATCGCGGCGGGCCCGTGGTAGGGATCGTAGGCGGGCGCGGCCGGCACGTATGACGGCCGGGGCGCGCCGTGGCGCCCGACCGTCAGGGGGCGGTACGCGTCCTGGGCCGCGGCCGGGAGAACCGCGCCGGCCAGGGCCGCGAGGCCCACCGCGGCGGCCAATAGCTTGTGACTCATGCTCTACTCCTTCGTGTGTCATGTCGCGCCGGTTCCGGTCGCGACCGGCGGGCCGCGGCAGGCGAAGCTGTCCGCCTCGCCGTTACGGCCCTACGCCCGGCTGGTTCATGATCCGGCCGACCCGACCCTCGAAAACGCCCCGTCGCCGTTACCCGACCGCAACCGTGCTCGAGGCGTGGATCGGCGGAGCGCCGTCGTACGTCCTGGCATCGCGGCGCAAGGTGGCGCCGGCAAGGCCATTTCGGGGCAGGGGTCCCGGACACCGACGAACGGCTTGCGGTCGCGATCGTCGGGCGGCATTAACGCGCCATTACCACGTCGGCGCTAAATCTTCGGGTCACCGCATCATTCGGGCAACACCGTCCATGAGCATCCTTCGGTTTCTGGCCCTGGCCCTGGCGGCCCTGGCGCTCGCGGGCTGCGCGGCCTCGGTCGGGTCGCTTGAAGACTCCGACTACCCGCACCCGTCCGACTACGCCGTGCACGGCATCGACGTGTCCAAATACCAGGGCCACATCGACTGGGACCGCGTGAAGGGCGCCGGCGTGCGCTTCGCCTGGATCAAGGCCACCGAGGGCGGCGACCACGTTGACAGCCGCTTCTTCGAGAACTGGGCCAATGCGGCGAGTTCCGGCGTCAAGCGCGGCGCCTACCACTTCATGTACTGGTGCCGGCCCTGGCAGGAGGAAATGGAGAACTTCAAGCGCGTGGCGCCCGTCGATCCGGACGCGCTGCCGCCCGTGCTCGACGTGGAAGCGACGCCCACCTCCAAGACCTGCAAGCGTCACCTGCGGCGCGACGAGGTGCTGGCCGAGATGAAGCAGATGCTGGCCGCCATGGAGGATCACTACGGCAAGAAGCCGGTGATCTACACCACCGTCGATTTCTACGCCGGCATCCTCGACGGCCACGCCCTGGAGGATTACCCGATCTGGGTGCGCAGCACGAAATACTTCCCGACCGTGCGCTACGGCGACCGGCTGTGGCACTTCTGGCAGTATCAGTCCGACGGGCACATCGACGGCATCGCGGGCAAGGTCGACCGCAACGCTTTCTTCGGCACGGCCCAGCAGTGGCAGGATTTTTCGCGCGGCTCCAACCTGATCAGCATGGCGCGGAACTGACGACCCCGAACCGGGGCGGCGCGGCTCAGAGGCCCTTGCTGTTGCCCGGCTGGATGTCGAAATGCACGGCCGTGCCGTCGTCGTCGGTCGACGTTCCGATCGTGCCCGCGACCTCGAAGCCATCGCAGCTGCGCTCGTCCTCCTCGGGAAACGCAAAGCACACCCGGTCGCCCTTGACCGCCCAGGTGCCGGTCGAGACGCCGTCCTTGTCGACGTAGCGGACGCTGCCGCCCGGGTCGAAATATTCCGCGAAACTGTCGCCCGCGACCCGGCCCACGATCGTGTTGCCCAGGAGCCGGGCCCAGGCGGCCGCCCCCGTCACCGGGGCCGCAGCGCCCGACGACGGCGGGGTCGCGTCCTGGGCCACGGCCGCGGCCGGGAGAAGGCCGAGCAGCACGGCCGCGCATCGGAACGCATGGGACATGGGCGCCTCGTCTGGCCGTCACGCGCGGGCCCGCCGGCCCGCGTCCCGATCATATGATCACGCCGCGAGCTTGCGCCACCGCGGCTGAATCGGACATGACGGGGCCGCCCGGCCTTTCCGCAGGTCGCGAGACGAGCCGCGCCAGCCATGTTCTTTCTCCTGTCCAAGCTCGCCTGGATGCTGACCGCGCCCGTCACGATGCTGCTGCTGCTGGCGCTCGTCGGGACGGGGCTCACGCTGTTTGGCAGCGGAACCGCGGCCCTGGCCGGGGCGCGGATCGCTTTCGGCTGCGTGCTGCTGCTGCTCGCCTGCGGGGCCCTGCCGGTCGGCGCCGCCCTCATGCGCCCGCTCGAAAACCGGTTCCCGCAGGCGCCCGCCGACGTGCCGGCCCCGACCGGCATCATCGTGCTGGGCGGCTCGACCGACGAGGTCGTCTCGGCGGCGCGGAACCGCGTCACGATCGCGGCCGCGGCCGAGCGCATCACCGAGGCCGTCGTGCTGGCCCGCCGCTACCCGGA
>CAXTEP010000085.1:3529-8029 GCA_964243125.1 uncultured Lichenihabitans sp.
CGGCCGCGGCCGAGCGCATCACCGAGGCCGTCGTGCTGGCCCGCCGCTACCCGGACGCCCGGCTGGTCTTTTCCGGCGGGTCGGCCAGCATCACCGGCATTGAGCGGACCGAGGCCGAAGACACGCGCGGCCTTTGGGTTGCCATGGGGATCGCGCCGGAACGGATCACGATCGAGGACCGCTCGCGCAACACGGACGAGAACGCCCGCTTCACCCGCGCGATCCTGCACCCGCAAGCCGCGCAAACGTGGCTCCTGGTCACTTCGGCGTTTCACATGCCGCGCGCCATGGGCCTGTTCCGTGCCAACGGCTTTGCGGTGACGGCCTACCCCGTCGATTTCCGGACGCTCGGCACGGCGCGCGACTGGCGCCCGAGCCCCGCCGTGCTCGACGGGCTGGACCGGCTGACCCTGGCGCTGCACGAGTGGGTCGGGCTCGCGGCCTACCGGGCCAGCCGCAAGACCGCCACTTTGTTTCCGGGCCCGTGAACCCAGGAGGTCCCGCCCATTCCGGACCGTGATGCGGTCCATGACGAAGATTGGCTTGGCGGCGGCCGGCGCTCTGGCCATGATCGCGCGACACGGGGAGGGGATCGCATGCCACCGCGCTTGTTCATCGGCAACAAGGCCTACTCGTCCTGGTCCATGCGGCCCTGGCTGGTGATGACCCACTTCGGCCTGCCGTTCGACGAGGAGGTGATCCCGCTCGACCAGCCCACCACGGCGGTCGACATCCTGCGCCATTCGCCGACCGGCAAGGTGCCGGCGCTCGCGGTCGACGGCTTGGTAATCTGGGAAACGCTCGCCATCATCGAGTATCTGGCCGAAGCCCATGCGGAGGCGGGTATCTGGCCCGCGGACTGGCGCGCCCGCGCCCTGGCCCGCGCGCTGTCGAGCGAGATGCACGCGGGCTTCGCCGATCTGCGCCGAGCCTGCCCCATGAACCTGCGCCGCCCCGTGCGGGCCATCGCGGTCAACGACGCCGTGCGGGCCGACGTGGACCGGATCGAGGCCATGTGGGCCGCGACCCGCCACGACCACGGGCGGAGCGGGCCGTTCCTGTTCGGAGCCTTCACGGCGGCGGATGCCATGTACGCGCCCGTGGTCAACCGCTTCCACACCTACGATCTCCCGCATCGGCCCGAGACCCGCGCCTACATGGCGGCCGTGATGGACCTGCCCGCTTGGCGGTCCTGGGCCGCGGGGGCCGACGCGGAGCCCTGGCGCCTGGACAAGTACGAGGCAATCTGAGCGGAGCGGTGCCGGCCATTGATCGGCGGGCCGGCTCTTGCCATACCGGCCGCCATGCCGCTTCACCTGCTCAAACTGTGCGTCGGCGCCGAATCGGTCGCGGACCTGCAGGGATGGATCGAGACCCGGCTGGCCGAGATGGCCCGCAACGGCGAGGAGCCCGAGCAGCGCCACACCACCCGCATGGTGCCCAAGCGGATCGGCGAACTGGTCGACGAGGGCTCGCTCTACTGGGTCATCAAGGGTCAGATCGCGGTGCGGCAGGCGCTGCTGGCGGTCCGGCCGTTTACGGACCAGGATGGCATCGGCCGCTGCCATCTCGTGCTGCACAGCACGCTGATCCCGGTCGACCCCCGTCCGCACCGCCCGTTCCAGGGCTGGCGCTACCTGCGGCCCGAGGATGCGCCGCCTGACATCAGCAGTCTCACGGCCGATCTCGCCCGCATGCCGGAACCGCTGCGGCGCGACCTGCGCGACCTGGGCCTGCTGTGACAGTTGGCGGTCCGGCCGGGCTCAGACCGGCCAGTTGTCGATGAGCCGCGTCGCACCCAGGCGAACCGCGGCGAGCAACCTGGCCGCGCCGCCCTGGACCAGCGGTCCGAGCGTTTCGGCGTCGCGTAGCGCCAGGTAATCGACCGCGAAACCCGCGCCCTCCAGGGTAGCGCGGCCTCGGGCCAGTGCGGCCTCCGAGGTCGTGGCGCTCCGCAGTGCCGCAGCGGTCTCGCGCCCCACCCGGGGCAGGACAGCGGCCGTCGCCCGCTCGCGGTCTGACAGGTTGCGGTTGCGGGACGACATGGCGAGCCCGTCCGCTTCGCGCACGGTCTCGACCCCCAGCACCGCGACCGGCAGGTCCAGGTCCCTAGCCGTGCGCTCGACGACCCGCAACTGCTGGAAATCCTTCTCGCCGAACAGGGCCACGTCGGGCCCGCACTGGGCGAAGAGCTTGGTCACGACGGTCGCGACGCCCGCGAAGAACCGCGGCCGGAACGCGTCCTCCAGCCCGGCCAGGGCCGGCCCTTTCGGCTCTACCGCGGTCGAGAAGCCGTCCGGGTACATGGCGGCGGTGGTCGGCGCATAAACGAGGTCGGTGCCATGGTTGGCCAGCATGGCGCAATCGGTCTCGAATGTCCGGGGATAGGTGTCGAAATCCTCCGACGGCGCGAACTGGGTCGGGTTCACGAAGATCGACGCGACCGTGCGGTGGGCTTCGCGTCGGGCGCGGCGCACCAGGGCGAGGTGCCCGTCGTGCAAGGCCCCCATGGTGGGCACCAGGGCCACGCGCTGCCCCGCGGCCCGCCAGCGCGCCACCTCGGCGCGGAGTTCGGCCACCGTGCTTGCGACCGCCTGCGGCACCGTTGTGGTCTCCTTGCGTCTTGCGGTCGCGGGTCGCGGCCGTACCTAAGCCCGGTGAGCGTTGCCGCATGAGGGTCAGGTGACCGGAAAGTCCACCCCCGCCGTCCCGGCCGGGATCGTCTCGTCGCGATCCGCCGTGGATGCATTTATCGCCGACGCCGGTCCGGCGCCAGCCCCGGCGGCGGCGTCCGCGCGCGGACGCCTGATCTTCGCGCTCGACGCCACCATGAGCCGCCAGCCGACCTGGGACCTCGCGATCCGGTTGCAGGCCCGCATGTTCGACGCCACGGCGGCGCTCGGCGGCCTCGACGTCCAGCTCGTGTACTTCCGCGGGCTTTCGGAATGCAAGGCGTCGCGGTTCGTATCGGGCGGTGCAGGCCTGGCGGGCGTCATGTCGCGCATCACGGTGGCGGGCGGCAACACCCAGATCGGCCGCGTGCTGACCCACGCGCGCGACGAAGCCAGGCGGGGCAGGGTCGGGGCGCTGATCTACGTGGGCGACGCGCTGGAGGAACGCATCGACCCGCTGTGCGGCACCGCGGGCGAACTCGGGATGATGGGCCTCAAGGCCTTCATGTTCCACGAGGGGCGCGACCGGGTGGCCGAACGGGGGTTCCGGGAGATCGCCCGCCTGAGCGGCGGCGCCTACGCGCCCTTCGACGCGAACGCGCCCGAACGGCTCGCCGAGCTCCTGGCCGCGGCCGCGGCCTACGCGGCGGGCGGGTGGGCGGCACTCCAGGCGCGAAGCCGGTCCGCCGATGGCGCGGGCGCACAGATGCTGCTTTCCCAACTCCGTTAATCGCGCGATAGTCTCCCCATGCCGTTCCTGATTGCCGGTCTGCTGTTGTTCTGGCTCGCCACGATCGGGCTCAGGACCTTTGTTCGGGCAAATCCCGTGGTGATCGCGCGGGCTGTCAAGCGTTTCGGCGGTTTGGCCGCCATCGCGGTTGGCGTGCTGATGCTGCTGCGCGGCCGCATCGACGTCGCGATCGCGCTCGTGGGATTTGGGTGGTGGCTCAGCACCGGCCGGAGGCTGGGCGGGTTCGGCCGGGCCTTCGGGGCCTGGCCGCGCGCGTCGCGCCGGGTGTCCCGGGTCCGCTCCGCCATGATCGAGATGGAGCTTGACCACGCGAGCGGCCAGATGTCGGGCACGGTGCTGGCGGGACCCGACGAGGGTGCGGCGCTCGACCAGCTCAGCCGATCCCGCTGCTTCGCGCTGCACGCCCGCTCGCTGGTCGACGACCCCGAGGGCGCGCGGCTGCTAGAGGCTTATTTCGACCGCCGGTTTGCCGGTTGGCGTGAGGCAGGACACGACCGGAACGACGCGGGGAGCGCTCGCGCGCCGGGCCGGGAGGCCGGCCGCCGCGGGTCCATGACCGAGGAGGAGGCCCACGAGATCCTTGGTCTTTCGAAAAGTGCGACGCGGGATGAGATCACCAGGGCCCATCGGGCGCTGATGAAGAAGCTGCACCCCGATCACGGTGGCTCGACCGCGCTCGCGGCCCGGGTGAACGAAGCCAAAGACGTCCTGATGCGCCGACATCCGTGAAACTCGCTACGCTGGATGTGAACCGTGGCCGCGGTTCCGCCTCGCGGCCGCGGGATTGATGAAGCGGGTGAGGTCGCGGTGAGTGCCCCGATCACTCCTTGGTGGCGAAGCAGGCGAAGCCCGATCGCTTCAGGGTCCGGCAGGCTGCCTCAGCCTCGTCGGTCCCGAGCCCGGCGAAACGGGCGCGGTACAGGGTGGCGTCGCCGCGGCGCACCTTTTCGGTGAAGGGCTTGGCGGCGGCCAGCGCCGAGCGGCCCTGGCTGCGGGCCCGGCTCAGCAGGTCGTTGGCGTCGTCGGCATTGTCGGTCGCGCCGACCTGGATCACCCAGGCGCCGGGGCGCGGGGGCG
>CAXTEP010000085.1:8129-12944 GCA_964243125.1 uncultured Lichenihabitans sp.
GACACGATGCGGTGGCTGCCGCGATTGACCGAGGACAGCAGGTTGAAGCCCGACGCCCGCGTGTAGCCCGTCTTGATGCCGTCCATCCCCTCGACCTTGCCGAGCAGGTGGTTGTGGTTGGGCATGAACGAGCCCGCGTAGGTGAAGCTCGGCGTCGAGAAGAAGTGGTAGTAGGCCGGGAAGGTCTCGCGGATCGAGCGGCCCAGCACGGTCAGGTCGCGCGCCGTCGTGATCTGCCGATCATCGGGCAGGCCGGACGCGTTCACGTAGGTGGTGCGCGACATGCCGAGCGCGTGGGCCTTGCGGGTCATCATGGCCGCGAACGAGTCCTCGTCGCCGCCCACCGCCTCGGCGATCGCCACGGCCATGTCGTTGGCCGATTTGGTGACGATCGCCTTGACGGCGTCGCCGACCGCGATGGTCGACCCGGGGCGCAGGCCGAGCTTGGTTGGCGCCATGCTGGCGGCGTGGCGCGACACGCCGATGCGCGTGTCGAGCGTCATGTCGCCGGCCTTCAGCTTCTCGAACAGCATGTAGAGCGTCATCACCTTGGTGATCGAGGCGGGATGGCGGAGCGCGTCCTCGTTGGCGGCGTAGAGGGTCCGTCCGGTTCCCGCATCCACCACCATGGCCGAGAAGCCAGGCCCGTCCACCAGGGAAGCGTGCCCGGCGCGGTGGTGCCGCGCTTCGCCGTGACCGCGGCGCGGGCCGGCGTGGTGGTGGCGGGCCTCGGCCTGACCGGCGGTTCCCACAATCGCGACCGCGACCGCCACGGCCGTCAGGCACTTCTTCCGCACGGAACCGACATGACGCGTCATACTTCAATCCTCGCCGCCGGCTCGGCCCTTGCGAGGGGCGACGAAATGACCGGCGGTGCCGCGCGTGACCCGAACGCCACGAGGATGGAGGCTATGGGTTCGCAGTTACGGCGCGGTTAATCGGCCCTCACCGGGGGTTGTCCAGGCCGGTGAACGACTGGAAAGGCCCGCTTTCGCCGGAGCGGCGGCGCGCCGTCGCGGGTCGGGGCGGAGCCATTGTTGCGCCACGTTCGGCCTCAAGATTGCTTGCACGACAAGCTCCGACACCTCTGGCGAAGCGCGGCGAGCAGCCGTACATTAACGAAGCACCAGGGCTCGCCTGGGATGAGGGCCAACGTGACCGTGATCGCCGACGACCGCATCGCCGCGTCACCAGGATGGACACAACCGCTGCCGAACCGCCCCGACACCACGGCCGCCAAGGAGCCGAAGAAGGGCGGGGACGGGTCCGGCACGGCGGTGATCACCCGTCCCAAGACGCAGACCAAGAAACCCAGCATGTATCGCGTTCTGATCTTGAACGACGATTACACGCCGATGGAGTTCGTGGTGGCGGTGCTGCGCAAGTACTTCAACAAGGGTCCGGACGAGGCCACGCGGATCATGCTGCACGTGCACCACAACGGCGTGGGCGAGTGCGGCGTGTTCACCTACGAGGTCGCTGAAACCAAAGTGACGCAGGTGATGGACTTCGCCCGCAAGCATCAGCACCCTTTACAATGCATCATGGAAAAGAACTGAGGGGCCGTCGTCGACATGCCTGCATTCTCACGAGCTCTCGAACAGTCGCTGCATCGCGCCCTGGCGGTCGCCAACGAGCGGCACCACGAATACGCGACCCTTGAACACCTTCTGCTCGCCCTGACGGACGACAGCGACGCGTCCGCGGTGCTGAAGGCCTGCTCGGTCGATGGCGACGTGCTGAAGAAGCAGCTCGTCGAGTACATCGACAACGAGCTCGACAACCTGGTGGCCGAAGGCAACGACGACGCCAAGCCGACTGCCGGTTTCCAGCGCGTGATCCAGCGCGCCCACATCCACGTCCAGTCGTCCGGGCGCGAGGAGGTGACCGGCGCCAATGTGCTGGTCGCCATCTTTGCGGAGCGGGAAAGCCACGCGGCCTATTTCCTGCAGGAGCAGGACATGACGCGCTACGACGCCGTGAACTACATCAGTCACGGCATCGCCAAGCGCGCCGGCCTGTCCGACACGTCCAAGTCGCCGCGGGGGTCCGACGAGGACCAGGACGGGCGCGACAAGGACAAGGACCAGGGCGACTCCAAGAAGAAGGAGGGGGCGCTGGAAGCCTATTGCGTCAACCTGAACAAGAAGGCCCGCGACGGCCGAATTGATCCCCTGATCGGCCGCGAGCAGGAGGTGCAGCGGACCATCCAGGTCCTTTGCCGCCGGCAGAAGAACAACCCGCTACTCGTCGGCGATCCGGGCGTCGGCAAGACCGCGATCGCGGAAGGGCTCGCCCGCAAGATCATCAAGAACGAGGTGCCCGAGGTGCTGGCGGGCGCGACCGTGTTCGCGCTCGACATGGGCACGCTGCTGGCCGGCACGCGCTATCGCGGCGACTTCGAGGAGCGGCTGAAGCAGGTCATGAAGGAGATCGAGAACCACAAGAACGCGGTTCTCTTCATCGACGAGATCCACACCGTGATCGGCGCGGGTGCGACCTCGGGCGGCGCCATGGATGCGTCCAACCTGCTCAAGCCCGCCCTGGCGCAGGGCGGCCTGCGCTGCATCGGCTCGACCACCTACAAGGAATACCGCCAGTATTTCGAAAAGGACCGGGCGCTGGTGCGACGGTTCCAGAAGATCGACGTGAACGAGCCCTCGGTGCCGGACGCGGTGGAGATCCTGAAGGGCCTCAAGCCCTATTTCGAGGAGTTCCACAAGATTCGCTACACGGGCGAGGCCATCAAGGCGGCCGTGGAACTGTCGGCGCGCTACATCAATGATCGCAAGCTGCCCGACAAGGCGATCGACGTGATCGATGAGACGGGCGCGTCGCAGATGCTCGTGCCGGAAGCTCGCCGCAAGAAGACGATCGGCATCAAGGAGATCGAGGCCACCATCGCCACCATGGCGCGGATCCCGCCCAAGACGGTGTCCAAGGATGACGCCGAGGTGCTGGCCCATCTCGACACCACGCTGAAGACGGTCGTGTACGGTCAGGACAAGGCCATCGACGCCCTGACATCGGCCATCAAGCTCGCCCGCGCGGGCCTGCGCGATGGCGAGAAGCCGATCGGCTCCTACCTGTTCTCCGGCCCGACCGGCGTCGGCAAGACGGAGGCGGCCCGCCAGCTCGCGTCCGGCCTGGGGGTCGAGCTGATCCGCTTCGACATGTCCGAGTACATGGAGCGGCACACGATCAGCCGGCTGATCGGCGCGCCGCCCGGCTACGTGGGGTTCGACCAGGGCGGGTTGCTGACCGACGGCATCGACCAGCACCCGCACTGCGTCCTGCTGCTGGACGAGATCGAGAAGGCCCATCCGGACCTGTTCAACATCCTGCTGCAGATCATGGACCACGGGAAGCTGACCGATCACAACGGCAAGCAGATCGACTTCCGCAACGTGATCCTGATCATGACCACGAACGCCGGGGCGGCCGATCAGGCCCGTCCGGCCATCGGGTTCACGCGCAACAAGCGGGAAGGCGAGGACCTGGAGGCCATCAATCGGCTGTTCACGCCCGAGTTCCGCAACCGGCTCGACGCCATCGTGCCGTTCGGACATCTGCCCGTCACCGTGATCGCCAAGGTGGTGGACAAGTTCATCCTGCAGCTCGAGGCGCAGCTGGCCGACCGCAACGTCACGATCGAGCTCACCGACGAGTCGCGCAACTGGCTGATCGAGCACGGCTACGACGAGGCCATGGGGGCGCGACCGATGGCCCGCGTGATCCAGTCGTCGATCAAGACGCCGCTGGCCGACGAGGTGCTGTTCGGCAAGCTCAAGAACGGCGGCGCCGTGCGGGTCGTGGTGACGGCCGAGGAAGGCGGGCCCAAGAAGCTCAGCTTCGTGTTCCCCGACGGCCCCGTGGTGCCGCGTCCCGAACGCGACATCGTCGAGGCGGGGCGCAAGCGCAAGGCCGCGACCGAGTCCGAGACCGAGGGTTCGGGCGAGGCCGAGCCAGGATCCGACCCGGTGGGCGAGGATGATGGCGATGCGCCCGACGCGCCCGGCACGGGCGCGGGCGGCGGCTCGGTTCCCAAGGTGCCGCTCAAGACCTGAGAGCCGCTGCCACAAAGTCGACGACAATGTCCTTCTCCCCGGCCGGGGAGAAGGTGGCCGAAGGCCGGATGAGGGTTCGCCCGGGCCTCTGTTCCTCCCTCATCCACCCTGCCGGGCACCTTCTCCCGCAGGCGGGAGAAGGGAAGACGATCGGGCATCGGAGTTTTATCCGAGGTTCGCGGCGGCCACGCCCGGTTTTCGCCGGAGAACCGTGACCCAGCATCGAAACACTGTCCCACATGGCCATATCCCAGGACGCCGTAGAAAACGCCCTCATGGGGGTCCCGGGACCGGACGGGCGAACGCCCTTGCCGCGGTCGGGAGTCCTGGGCGGGATCGTGGTCAAGGACGGCCGGGTCTACGTGTCGCTTGAGGTCCAGCCCGGCGAGGCCCAGGCCGCGCAGCCGCTGCGCGAGCGGGTCGAGGCGCTGGTGCGGACGTTGCCGGGCGTCGGCTCAGTCCTGGTGACGCTCACGGCGCAGAAGGCCGGATCGCGTCCGCAGGCAGGTCCGCCGCCGCAGCCCGGACCGCGCGCTCAGGCGGCCCGGGCCGGGCAGGCGGTGCCGGGCGTTCAGACCATCATCGCGGTCGCGTCGGGCAAGGGCGGGGTGGGCAAGTCCACCACGGCCTGCAATCTCGCCCTGGCGCTGCAAAGCCTCGGCAAGCGCGTGGCGCTGCTTGACGCCGACATCTACGGCCCGTCCATCCCGCGCCTGCTCAACCTCAAGGACAAGCCGACCCTGGTCGA
>CAXTEP010000086.1:0-11160 GCA_964243125.1 uncultured Lichenihabitans sp.
TCGCGCAGCACGCGATGGTAGAGGCCGGGCGGCGGGAGGTGGTCGCCGTACTGGCCGAACACCCCGTTGAGGTGACGTTCCACGGAAGCCATGAGCCCGGCGTCCTCGTGCTGCCCCGCCCCGCCGCGCGCCGCCGCCGGCTGCTCGACGGCTTGCGTGGACATCAGCGGCTGCCCGGCAAGTTCCGCCTCGACAAGCGACGCGCCGATCACCTCCTGCGGGTAGAGGGCGGCAAGGCGCCTCACGAGATTTTCGAGTTCACGGATGTTGCCGGGCCACTGGTAGCGCTTGAGCCGGTCCTGGGCCGGCCCGTCCATCTGCTTCAGCGGCAGGCCCTCGGCGGCGGCCTGGGCGAAGAAATGCCGGGCGAGGTCGGGGATGTCGTCGGTGCGCTCGCGCAAGGGAGGCAGGCGCAGCGGCACGACGTTCAGCCGGAAGAAGAGGTCCTCGCGGAACGATCCCTGCTGGATCGAGATGCGCAGATCCTTGTTGGTGGCCGCCACAATGCGGACGTTGGTCTTGATGGGGGTGCGCCCCCCCACGGTGGTGTACTCGGCCTGCTGCAGCACGCGCAGCAGGCGGGTCTGCGCCTCCATCGGCATGTCGCCGATCTCGTCCAGGAACAGGGTGCCGCCCTCGGCCTGTTCGAACCGCCCGGCCGACCGGGTGTTGGCGCCCGTGAAGGCGCCCTTCTCGTGACCGAACAGCTCGCTCTCGATGAGGTCGCGCGGGATCGCGGCCATGTTGATGGCCACGAAGGGCCCCTTCTTGCGCTTGCCATAGTCGTGCAGCGCTCGGGCCACGAGCTCCTTGCCGGTCCCGGACTCGCCCGTGATCATCACGGTCAGGTCGGTCTGCATCAGCCGCGCCAGCGTGCGGTAGATCTCCTGCATGGCCGACGAGCGGCCCACGAGCGGCATGTTCTCGAGGTCGGCCGGTACGGCACCCGCGGGCTTGAGCCGCGGCTCGCTCATGGCGCGACCCACGATGGACACCAGCTCCTTCAGGTCGAAGGGCTTGGGGAGGTAGTCGTAGGCGCCGCGCTCGGAGGCCTTGATGGCGGTCATGAACGTGTTCTGGGCGCTCATGACGATGATGGGCAGGTCCGGCCGCAGCTTCTTAATGCGCGGCAGCAGCTCGAAGGCGTTCTCGTCGGGCATGACGACGTCGGTGATCACGAGGTCGCCGTCCCCGGCCTGGACCCAACGCCACAGCGACGCCGCCGTTCCGGTGGCCCTCACCTCGTAACCCGCCCGCGACAGCGCTTGGCTGACCACGGTCCGGATCGCCGTATCGTCATCGGCCACGAGGACATTGCGGTTCATCATGCGAGCGTTCCCCTGCCCATCGACCGCCTCAGCTCTGCGAACCGCGGCCGTCGCGCGCCGCGTACATCGGCATCAGGATGCGGAACATGGTTTTCCGCGGGTGCGACTCGCATTCGACGATGCCGCCGTGATCGCCGACGATCTTCGCGACCAGTGCAAGACCAAGGCCAGTTCCGGACACTTTGGTGGTCACGAACGGGTCGAACAGCACGGCCGCTAGGTCGGACGGGATGCCGGGGCCGTTGTCGCGCACGCAGAATTCAAGCGGCAGGCTGACGGGCTCGGGCGACCCCGCGGTGCGCAGGCGCACGCCGGGCCGGAACGCCGTGGTCAGCTCGATCTCGCCGTCGATCGCGTCGCCGAGCGCTTCGGCGGCGTTCTTGATCAGGTTGAGAAACACCTGGATGAGCTGGTCGCGGTTGCCCAGGACGTGGGGCAGCGAGGGGTCGTAGCTTTCAAGGATGCGGATGTGGCGCGCGAAGCCCGCCTGCGCGACCCGCTTCACGTGGTCGAGCACGGCATGGATGTTGACGCTGTCCCGCTCGGTCGGCCGCACGTCGGAGAACACTTCCATGCGGTCGACGAGTTTGACGATGCGGTCGGTCTCGTCGCAGATCAGCCGCGTCAGGATCCGGTCCTCGTCCGACACGGCGGTTTCAAGAAGCTGGGCGGCGCCCCGGATGCCCGACAGCGGGTTCTTTATCTCGTGGGCCAGCATGGCCGCGAGGGCCGAAACCGAGCGGGCCGCGCCGCGGTGGGTGAGCTGCCTGTCCATTTTATCGGCAATTGTGCGTTCCTGAAGCAGGATCACGACCCCCTCGGGGGTCTCCATCGGAGCAACGTGCATATCGACGATGCGGTCGGGACCGAGCCGGGGGCTGCCCAGGTCGACGCGGTATTCCTTCACGGCCGCGCCGCTGCTCGCCACCTGCTCGACGAGCGCCAGCAGCGGCGACCCGAACGGCACGAGGTCGGCGAGGTAGTGCCGCGTGATCAGCGCGCGGCTCATCTCGAAGAAGTCTTCGGCCGCGGGGTTGACGTCCACGACGGTGCCGTCGGCCGCGATCGACAGGACCGGATGCGGCAACCCGTTCAGCACCGACACCGCGTTGGCGGCCAAGCTGAGATCGGCGGCCGCGCCGACCACGACCGGGCCGCGACGCCCGCTCATGTGGCCACGGCCACGGCCGCGCTCCCGTCCGCCACCGCGAACAGCCGCCCGAGCAGGTCCGGCACCTCGTCGGTATCGGTCGTGGTGACGAGCCTTTGCCGCAGCGCCGCCAAGCCCGGCCAGGCGCCGGCCGCGCGCTCCGCGTAGGCAGCCAGGTGCTTGCGGGCGTGCCGCACCCCCTGATCGCGCCCGAACAGGCCGAGCAGCGAGGCGTAATGCTCGCGGGCCGCTTCGAGCCGGGCCGCCGCGGGAGGCTGCGGGGGCGTGCGCCCGGTCCGCAGCGCCTGGGCGATCATCCCGACGATCCAGGGCTGCCCGAGCGCCGCCCGGCCCACCATGACGGCGTCGGCCCCCGAGCGGGCCAGCATGAGGCGCGCGTCGTCGGCCGAGCCGCAATCGCCGTTGACCACCACCGGGATGGTCACGGCCTCCTTGACGGCTCGCACGGCCGACCAGTCGGCGCGCCCGCCGTAGAACTGCTGCCGGGTGCGGCCGTGCACGGTCACGAGCCTGACCCCGAGGTTTTCGGCCCGCCGGGCGAGCGCGGGGGCGTTGAGCGCCGCCTCGTCCCAGCCGAGCCGCATTTTCACGGTCACCGGAACCGCCACGGCCCCCACCACGGCCTCGATCAGCCGCGCCGCGGCGTCAAGATCCCGCATCAGCGCGGAACCCGCGTAACCCCCGGTCACGCGCTTGGCCGGGCAACCCATGTTGATGTCGACGATGGCGGCCCCGCAGCCTTCGGCCAGGCGCGCCGCCTCGGCGAGACCCGCCGGATCGCAGCCCGCGATTTGCACCGCGGGGATGGCGAGACCGCGGCCCTGTGCCCGGTTGAGGGTGTCGAGCCGGCCGGACGCGAAGCTGGTGGCCCCGACCATCTCGCTCGTCGCGAGCGCGGCCCCGAAGCGGCAAGCCACGCGCCGCATGCCGATGTCGGTCACGCCGGCCATCGGGGCCAGCAGCGCCCGCCCGGGAAGCTCGACCGGCCCGACCCGCAGCGGCACCTCCATCGGTCGGGACGACCCCGGGGCGGGCGACGTTTCCCGCGTGGGATCCCGCTCGGCAGGCGTGCGGAAGTGATTGCTCAAGCGGCTTGCGTTCCTTGTGGTCGCGTGTCGGAGAACCGGTTCGACCGGTCGCGACGGCGCGGTCGGGCTTAATTTGTAGGCATTTTAACATATGCCAATGGAATCACCAGACCGCATCCGTCCGCTCTTGCACTGGCCGAACGGCCGTGCGTGGGTTACAGGCCGAACCAGACTGCGATCGCAGGACCGTCCGAGGAACCCCGAGTCCCAAGATGCCCGAAGTTCCTCACATTCTCGTTGTCGCGGCCGGTCGGGGCTCGCGGGCGGGCGCGGGCCTCCCCAAGCAGTTCCGCTCTCTGGCGGGGGAACCGATGATCACGCGGACGCTCCGCTCGCTGCTGTCGGCCAGCGACGCGGTGGCGGTCACGCCCGTCATCCATCCCGACGACGCCGCGCTCTTCGCCGACGCCGCCGCCCTGCTTCCGTCCGCCCTGCGGGATCGGGTGACCCCGCCGGCGCACGGCGGATCGACCCGGCAGGACAGCGTCCGGGGCGGCCTGGAAACCCTGGCGGCCCGAAAGGGTGCGGCGCCCGACCTGGTGCTGATCCACGACGGGGCCCGCCCCTTCGTGTCGCCGGGCCTGGTCGACCGGGCGCTCGCGGCGGCCCGCCGCCACGGCGCCGCGGTTCCGGGCTTGCCGGTCACCGACACGGTCAAGACCATCGGGCCCGACGGCGCGGTGTCGGGGACCCCGGACCGCAATCTCCTGCGGACCGTGCAGACCCCACAGGCCTTTGCGTTTCCGCTCATCCTGGACGCGCATCGCCGGGCGTCGGCCAGCGGCCGCGCGGATCTCACCGACGACGCGGCCGTGGCGGAATACGCGGGCCACACGGTCCATGTCTTCGACGGCGATCCCGACAACGTGAAGATCACGACCGCGTCCGACTTCGGCAAGGCCGAAGCGGCGTTCCACGCCCTCCTGCCCGATGTCCGGATCGGCCAGGGCTACGACGTGCACGCCTTCGAGGCGGGCGACCACGTGTGGCTGGGCGGTATCCGCATCGCGCACGACCGCAAGCTCAACGGCCATTCGGACGCCGACGTGGTGCTGCACGCGCTGACCGACGCGGTCCTGGGTGCGATCGGCGACGGCGACATCGGGGTGCATTTCCCGCCCTCGCAGGAGCGCTGGCGAGGCGCCTCCTCCGACCTGTTCCTGCGCGATGCCGTGTCGCGCGTGGCGCGCCGGGGCGGGGTCGTGGCCCACCTCGACGCCACGCTGGTGTGCGAGGCCCCTAAGATCGGCCCGCACCGCGAGGCCATCCGGGCCCGCATCGCCGCCATCGCGGGCATCGCGGTGGACCGGGTCGGCCTCAAGGCCACCACGTCGGAGATGATGGGCTTCGTCGGACGGCGCGAAGGGATGGCGGCCTGGGGGCTCGCCACGGTGCGCCTGCCGTTCGGAAACCCGTCGTGAGCCGGCCGACGCAACGCGGGGGGCGACGCCATGTTTCCGGCTGACCTGCTGTCCAGGGCCGAGGTCCTGCTGGCCGCCTGCCGTCGGGGCGGCCTGACGCTCGCGACCGCCGAGTCCTGCACGGGCGGGTTGGTGGCAGCTTTGCTGACCGAACTCGCCGGATCCTCGGCGAGCTTCGACCGCGGTTTCGTGACTTATTCCAACGCCGCCAAGCAGACGGTCCTGGGGGTGCCGGCGGCCATGCTGGACCGGCACGGCGCCGTGTCGGAGGCCTGCGCCCGGGCGATGGCGGAGGGGACCCTGCGCGCCTCGACCGCGACCGTCGCGGTGAGCATCACCGGCATCGCGGGCCCGGGCGGCGGAACCGCCGACAAGCCCGTCGGACTGGTTCATTTCGGCTGCGCGTCGCGGGCCGGGCCGACGGGCCATGCGGTGCGGCACTTCGGCCCGCTCGCCCGAGGCGAGATCAGGCTGGCCTCGGTGGCACAGGCCCTCGACCTGTTCGACGCGGAGGTCAGCCGCGCGGCTGGCTAGCGCCGTAGCTGGAGAATTGCCTCGGTGGGCTGCACGGCCTCCCGTCGACAGCGACTCGAAGCCGGTCGCGACCGGCTGGTCGTCCGGCAGGCTTCGGATGAGAGAAGCGAGCCTGGGACGTTGCCCTCACACCGGCCGCAGGTGCGGCTGCCGCGGGTAGACCTGGTTGGCGCGCTGCTCGAAGGCTTCGGCGAAGCGCCGGAACGCGGTGTCGAACACCGATCCCATCAGGGCCCCGAACACCCGGCTTCTAAACTCGTAGTCGATGAAGAACTCGACCATTGAATTGGGTGTGTCGTTCGGGCGTCCGGGTTCGGGCACGAAGGACCAGCGGTTCTCCATCCGGCGGAACGGGCCGTTCACGTATTCCACCAGGATCTTGAGGTCGTCGCGGTCCAGCGTGACCCGGCTCGTGAAGGTTTCGCGGATGGCCTTGTAGCCGATCCGCATGTCGGCCAGCAGTTCTTCGCGGTTGTGGTCGAGCGGCCTCCGGCGCTGCACCACCATGCCCTGGCACAGCGGCACGAAAGACGGATACTTCTCGACGTCGGCCACCAGGTCGAACATCTCCTGGGCCGTGTGGCGGACGCGGCGGCTGGTGCGGAAGGACGGCATGTCGGGCGGAAGTCCACGCTGATCGAGGTCGCGGGTGATGTTTCGTTTGGAAACCGGGGGGCGCGCAAGCGAGATCACGCCGGTGTGATCTTTTCATGGTCGGGCCGGTCAGGTCAGGTCCCGCGGGGTCTGCGGGGCGAGCTGGGCGTACTGGTCAGATTTCATTAACCACGTTCATTTACAACCTTGGACGAGCCACCAAGGCCGGGACCCGAAGTCGCGGCAACGTCCGGTCATCCTTCATGCGACATGCCTATCTTCTTCTCGGGGCGGCCTTGCTGGGTCTCCTGGAAGGGTGCGCGGGGCACCAGTACCCGAACGACCTGTTCCAGGCGGAGGCGAATGCCCCCTACGAGCTCGCGAGCGGCGACCGCGTCCGGGTCATCGTGTTCGGCCAGGACGCCATCTCCAATTCCTACAACGTGAGCGGCTCGGGGCGGATCTCGCTGCCTCTCAGCGGCGAGGTGAGCGTCGGCGGCTTGACCACCGCCCAGACCGAGCGCGCCATCGAGGCGAGGCTTCGGGCCGGCTTCCTGCGCGACCCCCACGTCTCGGTCGAGGTCGAGGGTTACAGGCCGTTCTTCGTGCTGGGCGAGATCACGGCCGCGGGACAGTACCCCTACGTGAACGGCATGACGGCCCAGAAGGCCGTGGCCATCGCGGGCGGGTTCACGCCGCGCGGCTACCAGAGCTCGGTGGACGTGACCAGGACCGTCCACGGCGTCCCCGTAACCGGCACCGTGCCGCTCACCTTTCCGCTGCGGCCCGGCGACACCGTGACGGTGGAGGAACGCTTCTTTTAGCTTTGCTCCGGACAGTGTGGCATCGCGATCGCGCCTGCGATTGATGCGGAGCCCGCATGACGGATCTTGCCGACCCCCGGACCAGCCTGTCGATCCTCCACGTCCTGCGGGCGCCGCTCGGCGGCCTGTTCCGCCACGTCCTGGATCTCAGCCGCGAACAGGTCGCGCGGGGCCACCGCGTCGGACTGATCGTCGATTCGACCACCGGCAACGAGATGGCCGCCCGGGCGCTGCGCGAGCTGGAACCGCGTCTCGCGCTAGGGCTCTTCCGCTTCCCCATGCGGCGCAACCCGCACCCGGGCGACATCGCGGCCCTGGCCCGGGTCGTGGCAGCCACGCGACGGCTGAAGCCCGACGTCGTGCACGGCCACGGATCGAAGGGGGGTCTCTACGCCCGCCTGCCCGGCCTGGCGTCGCCCCGCAAGGGTCCGGTGCGGGTATACACGCCGCACGGCGGCAGCTTCCACTACCGGCCGGGCACGGCCATCCACGCCGCCTACATGGCGGCCGAGTACCTGCTGGGCCGCAGTTCGGACCTGGTCCTGTTCGAGAGCGCCTATATCGCGGACCGCTACCGCGCCTTCGTGGGCGAACCGCCGCGCCTGTCGCGCGTGGCCGTGAACGGGCTCGCCGACTCGGAATTCGCGCCGGTTCCGCCGGACCCCGATGCCGCCGACTTCCTGTATGTCGGCGAATTGCGGGCCGCCAAGGGCATCGACCTGCTGCTCGAGGCCCTGGCGGCCACGCGCGACGCGACGCATCGCCGGATCCGCGCCGTGCTGGTGGGTTCGGGCCCCGACCGGCAGGCGCTGCAAGCGCAGGCAGCTCGGCTCGGCCTCGCCGGCGACGTCGTGTTCCGGGGCGCGATGCCGATCCGCGATGCGTTCCGGCTCGGCCGGGTGCTGGTCATTCCGTCGCGGGCCGAGTCCCTGCCCTACGTCGTGCTTGAAGCCGCGGCCGCCCGCGTGCCGCTAGTGGCGACGGCGGTGGGCGGCATCCCCGAAATCTTCGGCCCCTACCGCGATTGCCTCGTCCCGGGCGGCGACGTGACGGCGCTCCGGACCCGCATGATCGAGCAGCTCGCGGTTTCCCCGGAACAGCAGGTCCTGCACGCGCTGGCCTTGGCGTCCCACGTACGGTCGCAGTTCTGCCTCGGCACGATGGTCGACCACGTCCTGGAAGGATATCGCGACGCCATCGCGAGCAAAACCCTGGCCGCGACCGCGATGCCGCTGCCCCGGGTGCTCGACCCCTTCGGTTCAAGCGTCTAGCGAGCCATCCCATGCGCGCCTCAACAGCAGCGTTCCGGCCGGACGACCTCCGCGACGTCGGCGACGTCGGCCTGCCGCCGGTCGACCCGCAGGGGACACGGCCGCCGTCGCCGCGCTTGGCGGAGCTCGCCGAAGCCATGGGCGGGCGCGACCTCCGCCCCCCCTACTCGCCCGTCGTGCTCACGGGCCTGGTCCGCGTCTTCGAACTCGTCCTGCTGTGCGGTTCGGGCTTGATGGTCCATCAGGCCTACGTGGTCCCGCAGGTGGGCTACAACCCGGCCTACCTGATCCTGGTCCTCGCCGTCGCGGTGCCGAGCGTCTTCGGGTTCCAAGCGACGCGGACCTACACGGTTCCGGCCTTTCGCACGCCGGTGAAGCAGGGCGCCAAGCTGACGGTCGTGTGGACACTCGTGTTCATGGCGACCTTCGCGGCCGTGTTCTTCCTCAAGCAGGACGAAACCTTCTCCCGCATCTGGTTCCTGGCCTGGTACGGGCTCGGGCTGGCGAGCCTGCTCGGCGGCCGGATGGCCATCGCCGTGATCACGCGGGCGATCAGCCGGACCGGTCGGCTGGACCGCCGCACCGTGATCGTCGGCGGCGGTGCGCCGGCCGAATCGCTCCTGCAGGCCTTCTCGCGCGAGGGCACCGCCGACCTGCAAATCTGCGGGATCTTCGACGACCGCGACGACGCGCGCTCCTCCGACGTGGTGGCGGGCTATCCGAAGCTCGGGACGATCGACGACCTCGTCGCCTTCGCCCGTCATACCCGGATCGACCTCGTGATCTTCACCCTGCCCATCACGGCCGAGCAGCGCCTGCTGCAGATGCTGCGCAAGCTCTGGGTGCTGCCGATCGACATCCGGCTCGCGGCCCACTCCAACAAGCTCCGCTTCCGCCCGCGTTCCTATTCCTACATCGGCGCCGTGCCGGTGCTCGACGTGTTCGACAAGCCGATCGCCGACTGGGACGTCGTTTCCAAGTTCGTGTTCGACAAGGTGGTGGGCACGCTGGCCCTGGTGGCGCTCTCACCCGTCCTGCTGCTGACCGCGGCCGCGGTGAAGCTCGGGTCGCGCGGTCCGGTCCTGTTCAAGCAGAAGCGCTACGGCTTCAACAACGAATTGATCGAGGTCTACAAGTTTCGCTCGATGTACGTCGACCAGCTCGACGCGACCGCGAGCCGGCTCGTCACCCGGGACGACCCGCGCGTGACGCGCGTCGGACGCTTCATCCGAAAAACCTCGATCGACGAACTGCCGCAGCTCATCAACGTCGTGTTCAAGGGCAACCTGTCGCTCGTGGGGCCGCGGCCGCACGCGGTCCACGCCAAGGCGGCCGACCGCCAGTACGACGACGTGGTGGACGGCTACTTCGCCCGCCACCGGGTCAGGCCCGGCATCACGGGCTGGGCGCAGGTGAACGGATGGCGCGGCGAAACCGACACGCCCCACAAGATCCAGATGCGCGTCGAACACGACCTCGCCTATATCGAGAACTGGTCGGTGCTGTTCGACCTCTACATCCTGCTGGTCACGCCCTTCGCGCTGGCCAGGACGCAGAATGCCTACTGAGATGGCCGGTTCCGCGAGGGCCGCCACCGCCCTGCCCCGCGTGACCTACGCGACCCTGGTCAACCTCAGCCTGGTGGTCTGCGTGGCGTGCGGCGCGGTCGCGCTCATCGAGCCTTCCCCTTACGATTTCGCCTCCATCGTCCTGATCGGGCTGTGGTTCGGGGGCGGCTTCGCGGTCAGCCGCACCCTCCTGCCCTTCCTGGGCCTGATCTTCCTGTATAACTTCGGGGGCTTCCTGGCGCTCGTCCCGCATCTCGACGAGCCCGACCCGCGCCTGTTCATGCTGCAATCACTGTATCTGGCCGTGACGGCGGTGTTCTTCGCCCTGTTCTTCGGCCAGAACACGGTGCGGCGCGCCGATCTCTGCCTGCGGGCCTACACGTTCAGCGCCGTCGTGGCGGCCGCGCTCGGCATTGCGGGCTATTTCGACCTGGGCGGCTCCCAGGATCTATTCACCATGTACGGTCGGGCGTCCGGCACCTTCAAGGACCCCAACGTGCTCGGGTCCTACCTGATCCTGGGTGCCCTGTACCTGATCCAGAAGCTCATCCTGGGGCGCACGCGCCACCCCCTGCTGGCGCTCGGGTGCCTGCTGGTGATCACAGGGGGCGTCTTCCTGTCCTTCTCGCGCGGCTCGTGGGGAGCCTTCCTGGCCGCGAGCCTGATGACGGTGGTGTTCTCCTATCTCGGCAACCGCGATCCGGCGGTGCGGCGCCGCATCGTCCTCATGACGGCGCTGGCCGCCGCGCTCGCGCTGGTCGGCCTCGTCGTCCTGCTCTCGGTCGACAGCATTCGCGACGTGTTCCTGACGCGCGCGTCAGGCCTGCAGGACTACGACGAGGGCCCGACGGGTCGGTTCGGCAACCAGATGCGGTCCCTGCCCATGCTGCTCGATCACCTGAACGGGTTCGGGCCGCTGCGCTTCCGGCTGATCTTCGATCTCGACCCGCACAACTCCTACATCAACTCCTTCGCGTCCTACGGCTGGCTGGGCGGGGCGTCGTTCTTTCTCCTGGTCGGCCTGACAATGGTGGTGGGGTTCAGGTCGGCCCTGGCGCGATCGCCCTTCGCCGCGATGGCGCACGTGTTCTGGCCGGCCCTCTTCGTGTTCCTCATGCAGGGATTCCAGATCGACATCGACCATTGGCGGCACGTCTACCTGATGTTCGGCGCCGTGTGGGGCGTCGACGCGGCCCGGACGAAATGGTCCGAACGGCAGCGCGGGCCGGCCGCTCCCCGGGGCCGCGAACCGATGCGCGTCGCCTGTCCCGAGCCGGCCTGACCGCCCGGGCCTTCACGCCGCCGTGCCGCCGCACAGGGCGAGCGCCGCCACGAAGCCTGCGGCGGTTCCGAACCGTCCC
>CAXTEP010000086.1:11260-12922 GCA_964243125.1 uncultured Lichenihabitans sp.
GCCGGCGATCACGGGCAGCAGCGACGCCTCCACCCCTGCGATCCACTCCAGATCGAGACCGAGTGCGGGCGCGTGGCGCGTCAGGGTGGCGGCTGCGGCGCAGAGACCGTGCGCGTGCGACAGGCTGCCGGCCACCCCGTCCGGCCAGACCGGCAGGCCGTCGGGTCCCGCCGGGATGGCGGCCCGGGGACGGCCAATGGCCGCGAGAACGCGGCGGGCGCAGGCACGGCCCGTCGAGAACTCCGCCCGGCGCGGGGCCGAGGCCCGCGCGATGGCGGCATGTTCCCCGATCATGAGCGCGTCGCACCGGTCCCGGGCGGGCTCGACCGCAACCGCCACGGTGGCGGGAACCAACCTGTCCAGAAGCCACGCCACGGCGTCGCTCGCCGGGACACCGGCAGGATCGTGCAGCCCTGCCGCGTCCCCGCTCACGAATAGGGCCCGATGGCCGGCATCACGTCGCGGCAGCTCGGCCAGCCGCAGATCCCACACGCGGACGAGGGCTCTCGCGACGGCGCAACGGACGGAGCTTCGCCCGCGCCGCGGCGACGTGTCGGCCTGCCGGTCGCCGTGGAACGACCGTGGCCGTGGTACTGGAGAACCATCGACGCCTTTGCCGAGCCCCCGCCATGCCGATCCGCACGCTCGTCCCCGCCGTCGCGGCTTTCCCCGTTGCCGGACCGGACTCGGCCGCGGGTCCCGCGAATGGCGCCGCGACGGTGTCGCGGTTCGACGATGACCCTACCCGTTCCGAAAGGCTCGATCACGACCGCTCCCACGTCAAGTTCCAGGAGTGCGACCGCGCGCTTGTCGGGGGCGAGGCAGCGGCAGGCCGCCGTACCTCCGCGGTCCGACCGTGAACGGGCCGCAGATCGCCCTTGCGGGTTGCCGCTTCCTCCACAACGCCGCGACGATGCTGCTCTGGGGCACGTTCGCGTATCTGGCGGCGCTCGTCCCCAGCGACTTGGCACAAGCGGTGGCGCGGCGCATGGACGGGTTTCGGCGCGGCGCCGTGGCGGTCGCGGTTCTCACCGCCGCCGCCATGCTGCCGATCGAGGGAGCCGTGATCGGCGATGGCTGGTCCGACGCGATCAATCCCGGCACGCTGCGGACCGTCCTGTTCGACACCAGTGTCGGCTGGGCGTGGCAGGCCGAGGGCCTCGCGGCCCTCCTGGTGGTCGCGACCCTCGCGGTGCCGGCCGCGTCGCGGCTGGGCGCGACAGCACTGGCGTCGGGCGTGCTGCTCACCACCCTCGCGCTCACGGGTCATGCCGTGATGCACGACGGATGGCAGGGCGTCGCCCATCGCACGAACGATGCCGTCCACCTGCTCGCGGCAGGTGCCTGGGTCGGTGCGCTCCTGCCGCTGCGGCCCATCCTGCGGGCCCTCGACCATCAAGCCCTGCGCGGCAGCGCCATCACGGCGCTTCGCCGGTTTTCGCGTGCCGGCCATGTCGCGGTGGTCGTGACGGTCGTGACGGGAATTGCCAATACGGGGTTCATCCTGGGTCGCTGGCCCTTGGACTGGACGTCCGGCTACCAGGCCATGCTGGCCGGCAAGATCGCCGTTGTCGCGGTCCTGATTGCCCTGGCGCTCGGCAACCGCTACCTGCTCGTGCCGCGCATGAGCCAGGGCCGGGTCGCGGTCGCGCTCCGACGGTC
>CAXTEP010000087.1:0-10322 GCA_964243125.1 uncultured Lichenihabitans sp.
TGGTTCTCCTCGGCGCTGTGGCCCTTCTCGACGCTGGGCTGGCCGGAGCAAACGCCCGCGCTCGCGCGCTTCTATCCCACCTCGACGCTGGTGACCGGCTTCGACATCATCTTCTTCTGGGTCGCCCGGATGATGATGATGGGCCTGCACTTCACCGGCACGGTGCCGTTCAAGGACGTCTACATCCACGCGCTCGTCCGCGACGAGAAGGGCGCCAAGATGTCGAAGTCCAAGGGCAACGTCATCGATCCCCTGGCGCTGATCGACCGCTACGGCGCCGACGCGCTCCGCTTCACGCTGGCCGCCATGGCGGCCCAGGGGCGCGACATCAAGCTGGCGGAAGCCCGCGTCGAGGGCTATCGCAACTTCGCGACCAAGCTGTGGAACGCGGCCCGCTTCGCGGAGGTCAACGGCTGCGCCCGCGCGGCCGGGTTCGAGCCCGAAGGGTGCCGCGAGCCGCTGAGCCGGTGGATCGTCGGCGAGGCAGCGGCCGCGGCCGAGGCGGTGACGACGGCGCTCGAAACCTTCCGGTTCAACGACGCCGCTGCGGCCGCCTACCGCTTCGTGTGGAACGTGTTCTGCGACTGGCACCTGGAGCTCGCGAAGCCCGTGCTGGCCGGCCCCGACGGGGCCGCCAAGACCGAGACCCAGGCGGTCACGGGTTTCGTGCTCGACGAGATCCTGAAACTCCTGCACCCGTTCATGCCCTTCATCACCGAGGAGCTCTGGGCCGCCACGGGCGACCGGGGGCCGGCCCGCACCACCCTGCTGACGCTGGCGCCCTGGCCCGCGGCCGGGAAGGACGACGCGGCCGCGGCGGCCGAGATCGGCTGGCTGATCGACCTCGTGTCGGAGATCCGCTCAGTCCGGTCCGAGCTCAACGTGCCGCCTGCCGCCCTGGTGCCGCTGCTGCTGGTGGGCGCCGAGCCCGCCGTGGTGGCGCGGGCGGAGCGCTGGGGCGACACGCTGAAGCGGCTCGCCCGCCTGGGCGGCATCGAGGCCGCCGACGCCGCGCCCGCGGGATCGATCCAGATCCCGACCGAGGGCGCCACCGCGGTGCTGCGGCTCGCCGACGTGATCGATGTCGCGGTCGAGCGCGCGCGGCTCGTCAAGGAGGCGGGGCGGGTCGAGGGCGAGGTCGCAAAACTTGACGCCAAGCTCGGCAACGCGGACTTCGTGCGCCGCGCCCCCGCCGAGGTGGTCGAGGAAAACCGCGAGCGGCGCGCCGAGGCCCTGGCGCGGGCCGAGAAGCTGCGCTTCGCGGTGGAGCGGCTGGCTGCGGCCTGACACGGGGGGCACGGGGCATGAGTGCCTGGCTCGGCCGCGGGCCGCTTGACCTGCTTCGGAGATGGTCAGGACATCGGCGGTCGCCCGTCCATCACCCCGCGACCCGCTCGCCGCGCGCCGCCTGCGCGGCCTCGTACCGGCCGTAGAACGTCTCGTGGTCGCGGGCCATGTCGATGAGGAGGCCGGGCGGCTCGAAGCGGGACCCGTAGCGCTTGGCGAGCGCGTGGCACAGCAGCACGAATTGCGGCACCCCCATTCCCTCGATGTAGGACAGGGTGCCGCCCGTGAAGGGCGCGAAGCCGAACCCCACGATGGAGCCGACGTCGGCCTCGCGCGGGTCGGTGATGATGCCTTCCTCGACCGCCCGCGCGGCCTCGATGGCCTGCGCCACCAGGAAGCGGTGCTTGAGGTCGTCGACCGGGATCGCGTCGGGGTCGAGACGCCGGGGCTGCAAGCCCGCAAGTCCGGGCCACAGCCGCTTGGCGCCTTTCTCGGGGTAGTCGTAGAAGCCGCGGCGGTTCTTGCGGCCGAGCCTGTCCTCCCGCACCACCATGGCGTCGAGCAGGTCCATCTGGGCCGGGTCGACCGCCTCGTCGCCGCCGTCTGCCTTGGCGGCCAGCAGCACGCGCCGGCACAGGTCGATCGCCACCTCGTCGGTGAGCGACAGCGGCCCGACCGGCATGCCGGCCTGCCGGCCCGCGTTCTCGATCATGGCCGGCGGCACGCCTTCCAGCAGCATCGTGTGGCCTTCGCGCAGGTAGGCGAAGACGCAGCGGTTGGCGTAGAAGCCGCGCGCGTCGTTGACCAGGATGGGCGTCTTCTTGAGCGCGCGCACGAAATCCATCGCGACCGCGACGGCCCGGTCGCCGGTGCGGCGGCCCCTGATGATCTCGACCAGCAGCATCTTCTCGACCGGCGAGAAGAAGTGGATGCCGATGAAGGTTTCCGGATCGGCCGCGACCTCGGCCAGTCCCGTGATGGGCAGGGTGGAGGTGTTGGACGCGAACACCACGGCGGGGCCCAGCACCGCCTGCGCCTGCCGGGTCGCCGCCGCCTTGACGGCGCGGTCCTCGAACACGGCCTCGACCACGAGGTCGCAGCCCGACAGCGCATCGTAATCGGCCGAGGCCGTGATCCGGCCCAGAAGGGCGTCCCGGTCAGCCGACGTGGAGCGGCCCTTGTTGACCTGGTCGGTCGCGAGCTTGTGGCTGTGCGCCTTGCCGCGGTCGGCCGCGTCCCGGGTCTGGTCCACCAGCACGACCTCGATGCCGGCCTGGGCCGACACGTAGGCGATGCCGGCCCCCATGAAGCCTGCCCCGATCACGCCGAGCTTGCGGACCCTGGTTGGGGGCTCACCCTTGGGGCGGCGCGCGCCCTTGTTGAGCTCGCCCATGGACACGAACAGCGAGCGGATCATGGCGGCGGCTTCGCGCGAACGCAGCACCTGGGCAAAGAAGCGGCTTTCCACCCTGAGGCCGAGGTCGATGGGCAGCTGCAGGCCTTCGTAGACGGCCCGCAGCAGCGCTTTCGCGGCGGGGTAGTTGTTCTGCGTTTCGCGCCGCAGCAGCCCGTTGGCGGCGGGCCAGACGGTCATGCCGGCCGGCGAGAAGACGCGGCCCGAGGGCAGCTTGAAATCCTTGCGGTCCCAGGGCGCCACACCCGCGCCGCCGCCCGCGATCCAGGCCTTGGCAGTGGCGACCAGCGCGTCGGGCGCGGCGAGCGCGTGCACGAGGCCCATGCTGCGCGCCGCCTGCGGCCTGATCTGCTCTCCCCGGAGCAGCATCTGCAGGGCGTCGGGGGTGGACATCAGGCGGGGCACGCGCTGAGTGCCGCCCGCGCCGGGAAACAGGCCGACCTTGATCTCGGGCAGGCCCACGCGCGCCTTGTCGGTGTCGGCCAGCACGCGATGGTGGCAGGCCAGCGCAAGCTCGAAGGCGCCGCCCAGGCACAGGCCGTTGACCGCCGCGGCCCAGGGCTTGCCGCAGGTTTCCAGCTTGCGGAACAGAACCGACAACCGCCGCGACCCTTCAAAGAAGGCCGACATGGCGGCTTCCGGATCGCGGTCGTCGGGACGGCCGTCGTGGGCGCGGCCGAGCGCCTGCAGCATGGTCAGGTCGGCGCCGCCCGAAAAAGCCTCCTTGCCCGACGTGATCACGCAGCCCACCGTAGCTGGATCGGTCGCCACTGTGTCGATGACGCGGTGAAGCTCGTCCATCACGGCCTCCGTGATGACGTTCATGGAGCGGCCGGGCATGTCCCAGGTGAGGGTCGCGATCCCGTCGCCATCGCGCTCGAAGCGGAAGTTCTTCAGGTCCATGGTCACACCCGCTCGATGATGGTGGCGGTGCCCATGCCGGCCCCGATGCACAGGGTCACGAGCGCCACGCCCTTGCCGCCGCGCTCCAGTTCGTCCAGGGCCGTGCCCAGCAGCATGGCGCCCGTGGCCCCGAGCGGGTGGCCCATCGCGATGGCGCCGCCGTTCACGTTGACCCGGTCGGGCGACAGCTCGAAGGCCTGCAGGAAGCGCAGCACCACGGCCGCGAAGGCCTCGTTGACCTCGAACAGGTCGATGTCGCCGATCGCCATGCCGGCGCGGGCCAGCACCTTGCGGGTGACGTCCACGGGGCCGGTCAGCATCAGGGCCGGGTCGGAGCCGATGTTGGCGAAGGCGCGGATCCTGGCCCGCGGCTTCAATCCGGCGGCGCGACCGGCCTCGGCCGACCCCACCAGCACCGCCGCGGCCCCGTCCACGATGCCGGACGAGTTGCCGGCGTGGTGGACGTGGTTGATGGCCTCGACCTCCGGGTGCGCCTGGATCGCCACCGCGTCGAAGCCGCCCTGCTCGCCCATCAGCGCGAAGGACGGCTTCAGGGCCCCGAGCGACTGCATGTCGGTGCCGGGCCGCATGTGCTCGTCCCGCGCCAGGATCGTCAGCCCGTTCACGTCGCGCACCGGCACCACCGCGCGGGCGAAGCGGTTCTCGCTCCAGGCGCGGTCGGCGCGGCGCTGGCTCTCGACCGCGTAGGCGTCGACGGCGTCGCGGTCAAAGCCGTATTTCGTGGCGATCAGGTCGGCCGACACGCCCTGGGGCATGAAGAAGCTCGGGATGGCGATCTGCGGGTCGACCGGCCAGGCGCCGCCCGAGGCCCCGATGCCGACGCGGCTCATGGATTCGACGCCACCCCCCACCACGAGGTCGTGCTGGCCGGCCATCACCTGGGCGGCCCCGAAATTCACGGCGTCGAGGCCCGAGGCGCAGAAGCGGTTGATCTGCACGCCCGGCACCTTCGTGCCGTAGCCCGCCACGATGGCAGCGGCGCGCGCGATGTCGCCGCCCGCTTCGCCCACGGGATCGACGCAGCCCAGCACCACGTCGTCCACGCTCGAGCCGTCGAACCCGCCGCGCTCCTTGAGGGCCGCCAGGGCGCCCGCCGCGAGGCTCAGCGACGACACCTCGTGCAGGGCGCCGTCGGGCTTGCCGCGGCCGCGCGGGGTCCGGACGTGATCGAAGATATAGGCGTCGGGCATGGGCTCTCTCGGACGTTTTCGGGCGGCCCGTCGTCGGAGCCCTCGGCTCCGGACAGGTGGCCGCTCAGGTGTCGTAGTCGGGATGCTGGCTGCTGGCGATCGGTGGGCGCCCGGTGGAGGCGAGCCAGTCCGCGGTCGCCTCAGTCGGCAGAGCCGAAATGTCCTCGCACCAGCCGAGCACGCTTTCGGAGGCGAGGCGGGACCCGGGCACCGCGGCCGAAGGGTCGTCCAGCGACCCCGCCGTGATGCTGATCCGCTCGGGCACGCGCCGGTAGGTGAGCGGCGTGCCGCAGGCCGCGCAGAACCCCCGCGCTGCGATATCCGAACTCGCGAACCAGGCGGGCGCGCCGCGCGTCCAGGTTACGGCCGCGACGGGCAGGTTGGTGAACACCATGTAGGGGCCGCCGGAGGCCTTCTGGCACATGCGGCAGTGGCAGATATTGATATCGTCGCCGACCCCCGACAGCGCGTAGCGGACAGCGCCGCACTGGCAGCCGCCGGTGACGGGGCCGGGATGATCGGGCGTCTGGGCCGGCACGTCGAACTCCTGGACCGCGGGTGACGGCCCAAGTCTAGAACGCTTCCGCCGGCATGGCCATGAGGGTGTCGGCCCCGGCCGTGATCCGGGCCAGGCGGGTCGCGGTTTCGGGCAGCATGCGCTCCACGAAGAAGCGGGCGAGCGTCAGCTTGGTGTCCATGGCGGCCCCGTCGCCCGCGCCGCGCGCCTTGCGGGCCAACGCGGCGCGTGCCATCAGCACCCACATGTGCCCCATGGCGACGAGCCCGAACAGGTGCATGTAGTCGGTGGCGCCCGCGCCCGCGTTGTCGGGCCGGATCATGGCGTGGCTCATGAACCAGAGCGTCGCCTGCTGGAGGTGGCCGGCCGCGGCCTTCATCGGAGCCACAAGGAACGCCAGCGCGTCCTCGCCCCCCACGGCGTCCAGCGCCTCGCCGACCTCCTTCATGTAGGCCATGAAGGCGCGGCCGCCGTCCTTGGGCAGCTTGCGGCCCACGAGGTCGAGCGCCTGGATGCCGTTCGTGCCCTCGTACACCATGGCGATGCGCGCATCGCGGACGAACTGTTCCACACCGTATTCGGCCACGTAGCCGGCGCCGCCCAGCACCTGCTGGGCCCTCACGCAATTGTCGAAGCCGCCGTCGGTCAGAACGCCCTTGAGCACGGGGGTCAGCAGCCCGAGCCGGTCGTGGGCGGCCGCGGCCTTGTCGCCGGTCCGCTGCGCCACCTCGGCGTCGAGCGCAACCGACATCAGGAGCGCCCGGCCGGCCTCGTTGAAGGCCCGGATGGACATCAGCGTGCGGCGGACCTCCGGGTGCACGATGATGGGGTCGGCGGGCCGGTCGGGAGCCGCGGCGCCCGACAGCGCGCGGCCCTGCAGCCGGTCGCGCGCGTAGGCGGCGGCGTTCTGGTAGGCCACCTCCGACTGGGCGAGACCCTGGTTGGCGACGCCCAGCCGCGCCTCGTTCATCATCACGAACATGGCGTTGAGCCCGCGATTCGCCTCCCCCACCAGCCAGCCGGTCGCGCCGTCGTAGTTCATCACGCAGGTGGCGTTGCCGTTGATGCCCATTTTGTGTTCGACCGAGCCGCAACTGACCGCGTTGCGGGCCCCGAGCGACCCGTCCGGCTCGACCAGCACCTTGGGCACCAGGAACAGCGACAGGCCCCTGGTGCCGGCGGGCGCGCCCGCGACGCGGGCCAGCACGAGATGGATGATGTTGGGCGTGAGGTCGTGCTCGCCGGCCGAAATGTAGATCTTCTGGCCCGTGATCCGGTAGGAGCCGTCCCCCTGCGGCTCGGCCCGGGTGCGCAGCAGGCCCAGGTCGGTGCCGCACTGCGGCTCCGTCAGGTTCATGGTGCCGAGCCATTCCCCCGAGATCAGCCGCGACGCGTAGACCCGCTTCTGCTCCTCGCTGCCGTGCACAAGCAGGGCCGAGAAGGCGCTTTTGGTCAGGCCCGGGTACATGGTGAAGGCCATGTTGGCGGCCGTGCAGAACTCGTTGATCAGCGCGCCGATCACCTGCGGCAGACCCTGGCCGCCGTAGGCGGGATCGCCCGCGATGCCCGCCCAGCCCCCCTCGGCGTAGCGCCGGTAGGCGTCCGCGAAGCCGTCCGGCGTCGTGACCGAGCCGTCGGGGTGACGGGTGCATCCCTGGCGGTCGCCGACGCGGTTGAGCGGCTGCAGCACGGTTTCGCTGAAGCGCGCGCCTTCCCGCAGCACGGCCTCGATCACGTCGAGGCTCGCCTCCGCGAAGCCGGGCAGGGCGCTGTGGCGCCCGATGCCGAACACGTCGTCGAGCAGGAACAGGGCCTCGGCGACGGGGGCGGTGTAGCTGGGCATGGCGCGATCCGAGGTTGCGCGCCGACAGGTAGGGGTTCAGCGGCCGGGGGGCAAATCCGCCCGTGGTCGCAGCCGCCCGGCCGCCGCGCCTACCGGCCCTGCGGCGCGAAGGCGTCGGCGGGCTGGCGCGCGTCGGCGTCGGCCTGCGCGCCGAGCATGGATTGCACCGTCCTGAGCTTCAGGATGGCGCCCTCGATGTCGCTCCGCTGCCGCTCCAGGAAGGCCAGCTGCGTCAGCACCTGCTCGGGCGTCAGCCGCAAGTCGGGACGCACGGCGTCGGGCCGCTTGTCGGCCCCGGCCAGCAGGTCGCGGATCTCGGCCAGGCTGAACCCGAGGGTCTTGCCCTGGAGAATCAGGTCCACCCGGGCCTTGTCGCTGAGCGAGTACCAGCGCGTCGTGCCGGTGCGCCGGGGCACCACCAGCCCGCGATCCTCGTAGAACCGCAGGGTGCGCAGGCTGATGTTGAAGGCCGCCGCCATCTCGCCGATCGTGAAGCGAAGGTCCTTGGGGCGACGGTTGGCCTTCTTTCCTGTTCTACCTGCCGAATCTCCAGACCGCATGACGATCGACCGTGTTTTCGAACGGGACGCCGCGCCCGTCGAGTCGCGGTCGACGATAGTCCAAAAGGCATGGATTGCAATCTTAAGTTGTATTTTGGAATTGTACCGTATGCCGGCGCGGAGGGGTTTAACGCAAAATTTACCCTGCGGGAGGAAAGCTTCAATCCAGGCACGCGGCCGGCACGATCCGTCAATCATTCCCTGATCCGGACGCGGGCCGCGCTGGCCAAGGGGGGCTTTGCCCTGATAGGCGCGACCATGAGCAGATCGGTTTCTCCCCATCACCAGAACGGCGCGCGGCGCCCGGGCCAAGGCTCCGAGTCGGGAACCGTGCCGGGTCGCTCGGCCGGTCGGCGCATCAAGGCGGTCGGGGATCGGATCCGCGACCTCATCGGCGGCGACCGGCCCCACGATGCTCCCGCCGCGGACCCGGAGAATGCCGAGGCGGAGTTCCCGATCGGAATCGCCGGCCACGATCCTGCCGCGGACGCGGCCACCCGCGACGACCCGACGCCGCACCCCCCGCAGCAACATCGGTTCGCTGCCGACCCTGCTCCGGCAGAACCGTCGCTTGCCGGCCCGGACTCCTCGACGCCGGACGGCGACGAGCTGCACAGGGTCGAGGTCAAGCTGACCGCGCTGTTCGAGGCGATCGACCGCGCGCCGGACGAACGGGCGTTCCGGGCGCGCCGGGACGCGCCGTCACGCGGCGGACCCTCGGAGGGTTCGCGTTCCGAGCCCGCAGTTCCCGACATGGCCGATTCGGCATTGCCGCGACGGGCCGGCCGGCTGGACCGGGCCGTGGCCGAGATCATGGAGCGCCAAGCTGTCCTCGACAGGGCGTCCGAACCGGCGGCCCGGCCGGAGGGGTCGGCCGAGCGCGACGGGTCCTTCTCGATCCAGGCTTCGCGGGCCGCCGCGGCCGAACTCATGCGGCAGTTCGGTTCCCCGCCGGACCGTGCCGCGCGGGAGGACGGCCTCGATGCCGACCCGCCGGCCGCGGGAACGGCGTTCCAAACCGCGCTGGACGGCCTCAACGCGCAGCTTGCCGCGGCGCGCGACGGCGGCATGGCATCGGCCGTGCTGGCGCCCCTCGAGCGGGTCACGGTGGCCATCGCGGGCCTCGACCAAGCCGCCGCCAGGGCGGCGCTGGATCTCGAGATCGGCACGCTCGGCAGCCGGATCGAGGCCATGCAGGCCCAGGGCCTGAACGCCGGCGCCCTCCGGCGCGTCCAGGTCCAGGCCAGGCACATGCGGGACCTGCTCGCCGCAACGGCCCCGGCCCACCCGTCCAGCGTGGCCCGCCCGCGCGGCGGCGAGGCGGCGTCGGCCCGCACCCCCGCCCCCGCTTCGCTGGAAGAGGTGCGCGCGCTGCTGATGTCGCTCCGGGCCGGCGAGGGTGTCAAGCACATCGAGAAGCGCCTCGACGACCTGGCCCTCAAGGTCGACCGGGCCGTGGACGGAGATCGGCAGGCCGACCTCGTCGGCCAGCTGTCCACGCGGATCGACGCCGTGCACGCCACCGTGGCCGATCGCCTGCGGGCGGCGGCTCCCGCGGTCGACACGGCGCCGATCGAGGCGAAGATCGACGGCCTTGCCGGTCTGATCGACGGGCTCGGCCGCAGCACCGCCGATACCCGGTCGCTCGAGGCCCTGATGGGTCGCTTGGCCGCCAAGCTCGACGAGGCGAGCCAGCCCGGTGCCGGCTCCGCGGTATTTCAGGACCTGCAGGCCCATATCGGCACGCTCGCGGCCCGCATCGACCGGAGCGACGCGGGGCTGACCGCCATCGTGTCGGTCGAGCGATCGATGGGCCAGCTGTTCACCCAGCTGGAGGACACCCGCGACGCCGCCCTGAGCGCGGTGGACGGCGCGGCCCGCCTCGCGGCGCGCGACACCCTCCGGGCCGCCATGATGGGATCGACCCAGCCGTTCCAGGCGCCCGCCGGCCTGGCGGACGCGTCGGCCGAGCGGATCACGAGGGAACTGACCAGCCTGCGGGCCGGCCGCGAGGCCGCCGACGCGGGTCTCCACGCCGTGCTGTCGTCGATGGACCGGAGGCTCGACGGGCTGGCGTCCGGTCTCGCGCGGCTCGGCGGACCAGGTCGCCGGGACGAGCCCGCGCCCGACCCGGACCTTGTTTCGAACAGGCCCGCGATCCTCGACCTGGACGACGGTGAGCCGCAGGACGCCGGCCCGCGTACCCGGCCCGCAACCGCCTCGTGGGCCGCCGAGGACGCGGGGGTCGCCGACACGCCGATCGAGCCCGGCTCCGGGCCGCTCAGACCGGTTCACGCGGCGCGGTCCGCCCCCGACGTCAGAGCCGATCCCGCGCATTTCATCGCGGTGGCGCGCCGGGCCGCGCAGGCGGCCTCCCAGAACGCGGCCGATGCCCTGCCGGGCCGCGCCGCGCCGGGATCCGAGCCGGCGCGCCGGCCCGTGCGCCGCGGCTTGGCGGCCCGTGCGAAATCCTTCGCGTCGCGGCGCCGCCGCGCGCTCCTGTTCAGCCTCGCCGGGACCGTGCTGGTGCTGGCGGCCGTCCAGGTCGCGCGCCTGAACCCGACGGTGCTCGACGGCGGCCGCGTGG
>CAXTEP010000087.1:10422-12612 GCA_964243125.1 uncultured Lichenihabitans sp.
GGCCCGCGGGCGACGCCGGCACGCAGGCCGGCGACGGGGCCGCCACGGTGCGCCGCCTCGCGCAGGACGGCGACGCTGCGGCCCAGTACGAACTGGCCCAGCGCTGCGCCGGCGGGCGCGGTGGTGTCGGGCGCGATCTCGCGGCCGCGGCGGGGTGGTACGAAAAGGCCGCCAAGCAGGGCCTGATCCCCGCCGCCTACTCGCTCGCGTCCCTGTACGAGAAGGGTGTTGGCGTGACGCGCGATCCGGCCCAGGCCTTGTCCTGGTACAAGCGGGCCGCCGAGGCGGGCAACATCCGGGCCATGCACAATCTGGCCGTCATGCTGGCCGAAGGCGCGACCGGGCCTTCGGACTACCCCGCGGCGGCGCGCTGGTTCACCAAGGCGAGCCAGGCAGGCATCAGGGACAGCCAGTTCAACCTGGCGATCCTTTACGCCCGGGGGCTCGGGGTGGAGCGGAGCCTGCCGCAGTCCTTCACCTGGTTCGCGGTCGCGGCCGCCCAGGGCGACACCGACGCGGCCCGCAAGCGCGACGAGGTCGCGGCCAAGCTCGATTCCGCGACCCTCGCGACCGCCAGGGCCGGGGCCGACGCGTTCAAGCCCGTGACGCCGCTGGCGGCCGCCAACGACGTTTCCGCTCCCGCCGGCGGCTGGGACGCCGTCCCGACCGAGCCGTCCCGCCCGGCTGCCTCGGCACCCGCCGGCAAAGCCGAGCCGAACGCGCGGGTGAGCAAGAATTAAGGGCTGCCCCCGTCGGTCGCGCCGGTCTCGACACGCGCCTGCCGGAGACCATCCCAGCGACCGCCTGCGGCCCGCCCTGGCAGGGTGGGGAAGGACACCCGGTCGGGGTACAAACAGCGAAAAGGGGACGCGGCTCGCGCCGCGTCCCCCCCCTGTTCAACTCGGAATGACCCGCCTCACACCTGCGGCTGCGGCTCCAGGCCGCCGGTTTCGGGACCCGACTTCGGGCGGCCCTTGCCGACGTTGGGCACCGGCGAGGGGCGCGGGGGCGGGGAATCGTCGCCCGTGTCGCGGATGGGCAAGCGCCCCTTCAGCAACCCGAGGATCTCCTCGCCCGTGAGGGTCTCGTATTCGAGCAGGCCCTTGGCGAGCGATTCGAGGTCCTCGCGGCGCCGGGTCAGGATGTCGGTGGCCTCGCCCAGGCCCATCTCGACCAGGCGACGGACTTCCGAGTCGATCTTCTGCGAGGTCGATTCGGAGATGTTGTTCTGCTTGCCCATCGAGTAGCCCAGGAACACCTCTTCCTGGTTCTCGCCGTACATCACCGTGCCGAGCTGGTCCGAGAAGCCCCAGCGGGTCACCATGGCGCGCGCCAGCTTGGTGGCCTGCTCGATGTCGGACTGGGCCCCGGAGGTGACCTTGTCCTTGCCGAAGATGATCTCCTCGGCGACGCGGCCCCCCATCAGCACGGCCAGCCGCGAGGTCATCTGCTCGTAGCTCATCGACAGCTTGTCGCGCTCGGGCAGCTGCATCACCATGCCGAGCGCGCGGCCGCGGGGGATGATGGTCGCCTTGTGGACCGGGTCGGTGGCGGGCACGCTGAGCGCCACGATGGCGTGGCCGCCCTCGTGGTAGGCGGTCAGCATCTTCTCCTGCTCGGTCATCACGAGGGTGCGGCGCTCGGCCCCCATCATGATCTTGTCCTTGGCGTCCTCGAACTCGCTCATGGTGACGATGCGCTTGGAGCGCCGCGCCGCCATCAGGGCCGATTCGTTGACGAGGTTCATGAGGTCGGCGCCCGAGAAGCCCGGGGTGCCGCGCGCGACCGTCTTCAAGTCGACGTCGGGCGACAGCGGCACCTTGCGGACGTGCACCTTGAGGATGCGCTCGCGGCCGATCACGTCGGGGTTGGGCACCACGATCTGCCGGTCGAACCGGCCGGGACGCAGCAGGGCCGGATCGAGCACGTCGGGGCGGTTGGTGGCCGCGATCAGGATGATGCCCTCGTTGGCCTCGAACCCGTCCATCTCGACCAGCAGCTGGTTGAGGGTCTGCTCGCGCTCGTCGTTGCCGCCGCCCAAGCCCGCGCCGCGATGGCGACCGACCGCGTCGATCTCGTCGATGAAGATGATGCAGGGCGCGTTCTTCTTGGCCTGCTCGAACATGTCGCGCACCCGGCTCGCGCCGACGCCCACGAACATCTCCACGAAGTCCGAGCCCGAGATGGTGA
>CAXTEP010000088.1:0-12605 GCA_964243125.1 uncultured Lichenihabitans sp.
AGGACGTCAATGAGGCCCTGCCGATCGCCGCGTAGGACCCATATAAACCAGCCTCCGGCAAACCCGGGGCGGTTCAACGTTGCAGAGGAGAGCCGTCAGTTGTTCGAGCACGGTCGCAGATGCCGTCGTATGTTGACGCTCATCGCTTGAGCGCTCCTGTCCGCCGCGGTTCGGGTAACGCGAAGTCACTGATGGGCGCGAAACACGTTGCCGGCATCGGCAGAGGACAAGGGGCTTGCGCTGTTCTGTCGACAGGCGACCTCCTCGACGTTTTCGAAGCGGCCGCGCCGAGCGGACGGCCACGGCTCGTCCCGTCTGTGCCGATAAGGCCGCTGCGGGAAAGGCCGCGCTGTACTCGACGTATGAGATCTTCTCGCTCATAAGCCCCCATACCGCCGCAGGGTGGACCGGTTCCGACCGGCACTGGCGCGATGCCCGCACGCTGTCGCTGCACGATTCGGTGGAATGGCAGTACGCCAAGATCGGCCGCTTCGGTTTCTCGGCTGGACGCCGCCGCCGGGGCTCTTGCCATGACGCACCTCATGTCGTCGCGCTGGCGTGAGTTTTGCCACACCCCCTTCCATACCCGATCACAAAGAGACCGTCCTTGATGAACATCACCCGGCGTTTCGCTCTCCTGACGATGCTGATCGCCTCCTGCGCGTTCGGCGGCGCGCTTGTCGGCAGCGGCCCTGCGGCGGCGGTCGACAAGCTGAAGGTCGCCATGATTTTGCCCGGCCCGATCAGCGACGATGACTGGAACACCGGCGGCTACAAGGGGCTCCAGGTGGCCGCCAAGGCGCTCGGGGTCGAGGCCGCCTATTCGGAGAACGTCACCGACGCCGACGCCGAGCGCGTCCTGCGCGACTATGCCTCGCGTGGCTACCGCCTGGTCTTCGCGCACAGCTTCTCCTACGGCGACGCCGTGCTCGCAGTCGCCCAGGATTTTCCCGACACCGTCTTCATGGCGGCCACGGCACAGAAACTCGCGCCCAATGTCGGCACCTACGACAACCCCGACTACCAGGGCGCCTATCTGACCGGCATGCTGGCGGCCGGGGCCTCGAAATCGGGCGTGCTCGGCTGGGTCGGGGGCAATCCCGCGCCCAACATGCTGGCAAACCTGCATGCCTGGGAGGCAGGCGCCAAGGCCGTCGACCCCAAGGCCAAGGTTCTCGTGACCTTCGTCGGCAGCTGGTTCGATCCGCCCAAGACCAAGGAGGCGGCGATCGCGCAGGTCGAGCAGGGGGCGGACGTTCTCAGTGCGCAGGGCGTGGGCGTCATCGATGCCGCCCTGGCCAAACACGTGCTGGCGATCGGTGCGATGTCGGATCAGAACCACCTCGGGCCGGCGGTCGTGCTCACGAGCGTCGTGTGGAACCTCGGGCCCCTCGTCACCGACGTGGCCAAGGCCGTGCAAGACAAGAGCTGGACCAGCAAGAACTGGACATACGGCATCACCAAGGGTTCGATTGCGCTCGCCGATTTTCACGGGCTTGCAGGCCATGTCCCGCCGGACGTGATGAAAGCCGTCGATGACAAGCTCGCTGCCATTCAGGCAGGCCGGTTCGAGGTGCCCCACGACACCAGCAAGCTGCAGTGATCCCGCCGTCCGAAGAGCGGAGCGTGCCGCTCCTCGCCCTCAAGGGGATCACGGTCCGGTTCGGCGCCTTTCTCGCGAACGACCGGGTCGATCTTTCGGTCGCAAGCGGGTCGATCCACGCCCTCATCGGTGAAAACGGCGCCGGCAAGACGACGCTGATGCGTGTCGTCTCCGGCCTTCTCGCCCCCGATGCCGGAACGGTTCGGGTGGAGGGGCGGCCCGTCGCCTTGCGGTCGGTCCACGCGGCGACCGCGCTCGGCATCGGCATGGTGCACCAGCACTTCATGCTGGTGCCGACCCTGACGGTCGCCCAGAACGCGTGCCTCGGCCTCGCTCGCGCCGGCCGCCTCTTCCCCGACCTGCGGGGGGTCGCGCGCGCCATCGGCGCGATCGGCGAGGCCTACGGGCTGCGCGTCGATCCTGCGGCCATCGTCGGCCAGCTGTCGATCGCCGGGCAGCAGCGGGCCGAGATCGTGAAAGCGCTTTATCGGGGGGCGCGGCTCCTGGTTCTCGACGAGCCGACCGCGGTCCTGGCACCCGGCGAGGTCGAGGGCCTGTTCGGCATCCTGCGAACGCTTGCGGCCGGGGGGGCCGGCATCGTCTTCATCAGTCACAAGCTACACGAAGTCATGGGCCTCGCCGATCGCGCCACGGTGCTGCGGCACGGGCGGGTCGTAGCCCGCACCGCCATCGCCGACACCGATGAACGCGCGCTGGCCCGCGCCATGGTCGGGGAGGACATCGTGCTGCCCGCCATCGGAGCGGCGCCGGCGCCATCCGCCGCTGGCCCGATCCTGGCCATCGCGGACCTTGTCTGCCGTGATGAGCGGGGCATCGTCCGCGTCGCAGGGGCCAGCCTGACGGTTGGGCGCGGCGAGATCGTCGGCGTGGCGGGCGTCGACGGCAACGGCCAGGGGGAGCTCGCCGAGGCCGTCGTCGGCCTCAGGATCCCGACCGGCGGCATCATCCGTCTTGCCGGCGACGACGTGACCGCCGCTCCGCCGGCCGGTCGCATCGCGCGCGGCCTCGCCCATATCCCCGAAGACCGCCATCGCACGGCGATCGTCGATGCCATGTCGATCGCCGACAATGCTGCCCTCGACGGGATCGGCCGGACGCCGCTGTCGCGCGGGGGCTGGATCTCGCGCCGCGCCGTCGCGGCCCTGGGCGCGCGCCTGGTGGCGCGCTATGGCGTGCGCTGCACCGGCCCACAGCAGATCGTCGGCACGCTCTCGGGCGGCAACCAGCAGAAGCTGGTGCTCGGCCGCGCGCTGGGGCGAGACCCCAGCCTCATCGTAGCCGTCCAGCCGGCACGCGGGCTCGACATCGGTGCGACGGCCTTTGTCCGGCGCGAGTTGCTGGGCCATCGCGACAGGGGTGCCGGCATCCTGCTGGTCTCGACCGACCTGGACGAGATCCTGGCGCTGTCCGATCGTGTAGCCGTGATGTCCGGTGGGCGCATCGTCGGTGTCATGGACCGGGCCACCGTCTCGATCGAAGGCCTCGGCCGCATGATGACGGCGCATGCCACATGACGATCCTGCCGACGGGAAGGCCGTCGCGGGCCGTCGCACAAACCCTTGCCCGATCGCTTCGGGCGTGCGGGGCCGGCGTAGGGGCCGTGACAGCCGCCCTGGCGATCGGTGCCGTACTGATCACGCTCTGGGGCGTCAGTCCCCTGAGGGCCTATGGCGCCCTGGCGGCCGGCGCCTTCGGCAGCCAGAACGGCATCGCCGAGACGCTGCTGCGATCGATCCCGCTGACCCTGGCCGGCCTCGGCATCTGCATCGCTTTCCGGGCCAACTGCTTCAACATCGGCGCGGAAGGGCAGCTCTACGTCGGGGGAACCGCGGCGGCCTGGGTCGGCATCGCGGTCACCGGCCTGCCGGGTCCGCTGCTCGATGCTCTGATGCTGGCGGCGGCCGTCGCCGCGGGCGCAGCCTGGTCCGCCGTCGCCGGTGGCCTGAAGCTGCGCTACGGGGCGAGCGAGCTCATCACCACGATCATGCTGAGCTACGTGGCGATCGACCTCGTCTCCTACCTGCTGCACGGCCCGATGCAGGATCCGGCCTCCTACCTCGCCCAATCCGCCGCCCTGCCGCGTGCCGCGGCCCTGCCCGTGCTGCTGCCGCGCACCCGCCTCCATGCCGGCCTTCTCATCGCGCTCGCCGCGACCCTGGCGACCCATCTCGCCCTCTGGCACACGGTCTGGGGATTCCGGCTGCGCGTCGTCGGCCACAATGGGCGGGCGGCCACCAATGCCGGCATGGGCGTGGGGCGCTCGACACTCGGGGCCTTCCTGGTCAGCGGGGGCCTCGCCGGGCTGGCCGGCTTCACCGAGGTCGTGGGCGTGCAGCACAAGATGATCGAGGGCCTGTCTCCCGGCTACGGCTACACCGCCATCGTGGTGGCGCTGCTCGGGGGCATCAGCCCGTTCGGGGTGCTTGCCGCCGCCATCGTGTTCGCGGCCCTGCAGGTGGGGGCGACCACGATGGAAAGCGCAGCCGGCGTCCCGGGCACGCTTTGCACCGTCATCCAAGGGTTGGTCGTGCTGTTCCTGATCGGCCGGGGCGCCGGGTCGCTGGTTCGCCGGCCGGCGCCGCGGGAGATCGCCTGATGGACGGTCTCCTCGCCGCCCTGCTCAGCCCGCTGACGGCCGGCTTCCTCGAAGCCAGCGTCCGCCTCGCGACGCCGATCCTCCTGGCGGCCCTTGGCGGCCTGTTCGCTGAGCGGTCGGGCATCCTCAACGTGGCGCTCGACGGCACCATGCTGACCGGTGCGCTCGCGGGGTTTGCGACGACCCTTGCCACCGGCAATCTTTGGCTCGGGACCGTCGGCGGCATGATGGCGGGGGCTGCGGTGAGCCTGCTGCTGGCGTTCTACACGATCAGGCTTTCCAGCAACCAGGTCGTGGTGGGCATCGCGCTCAACCTTCTGGCCATTGGGGCCACCAGCTTCGTGGCCCGGGTGTTGTACGGAACGGGGACGCAGCAGCCGCGCATCGTGCCCTTCGCGGCCATCGATCTGCCGGGCATCGGCGGCTTGCCGCTGATCGGACCGCTGCTGCATCAGTCGCCGCTGGTCTATGGCGCGCTGGCGCTCGTCGCGTTCAGCCATGTGGCCCTGTTCCGATCCAGCTTCGGGATGCGCGTCCTGGCGGCCGGCGAACATCCGACAGCCGCCGAGACGATGGGTGTGTCGGTGCCCAGCACGCGTCTCGCATGCGTGATGATCAGCGGCGTGCTTGCAGGAATGGGAGGCGCGTTCCTGTCGGTCAGCGCCACCGGCCTGTTCCTCGACAACATGACGGCCGGCCGGGGCTACATCGCGCTCGCGATCATCGTGCTCGGCCGCCGCAAGCCCTTCGGCGTCCTCGCCGCCGCGCTGCTGTTCGGCGCGGCGGACGCCCTGCAACTGCGTGCCCAGAGCTTCGGCGTCGGGGTTCCTTTCCAATTGCTCCTGATGCTTCCCTACGTGCTGACCATCATCGTCCTCGCCGGGTTCGTGCGGCGCAACGATGCCCCGGCGGCACTCGGTTTGCCGTTCGAGCGCAACCGCTGAGGCGGCAAGGGGAGGACATCCTGATCGTCGACAGCCACTGCCATCTCGATTTCGACGCGTTCGCCGGCGATCTCGACGCCGTCATGGCCCGGGCCGAAGCGGCCGGCGTCGGCGCGTTCGTGACCATCGCGATCCGGGTCCGCGACATGGCGCGGGTGCTTGCGGTGGCCGAGCGCTACGCCAACGTCTTCTGCACGGTCGGCACCCATCCCCACTTCGCCGACCAGGAGATCGAGGTGACGACCGCCGCGATCATCAGCTGGGCGCAGCACCCCAAGGTCGTCGGCATCGGCGAAGCCGGGCTTGACACGTTTCTGTGCGACGTCCCCATCGAAACGCAGCGGCGCACCCTCGCGGTCCAGATCGCGGCCGCGCAGGCGACAGGCCTGCCGCTCGTCATCCATTCGGTGCGCCAGGACGAGGCGATGGCCGCGACCCTGACGGCCGCGCACCGTCGGCGCGCCTTTCCCATCGTCATGCATGCCTTTTCGGGCCATGCGGCACTGGCCGAGAGCTGCCTGCGGCTCGGAGCCTTCCTGTCCTTCGGCGGTCTGCTGACCTACCCCGAGAACGAGCATTCCCGGCGCATCGCGGCGGACCTGCCCAGTGCCTGCCTGCTGCTCGAAACCGACGCGCCCTCGCTCGCTCCCGTGCCGCATGCGGCCGGGCGCAACGAGCCGGCCCTGATCACCGTGACGGCGCGGACGCTGGCGGATCTGCGCCGGACCAGCATCGCGGCGCTTGCTGAGGAGACGACGGCCAACTTCCACCGGGCCTTCCCGAAGGTGCCACCCCTCCTCACATGATCTGCGCCGTGACCACCGCGTAGGCGATGAAGACGACCCCGAGCCCCCAGACGATGCCGCTGATCCCGGCCCGGCGGCGGAGGGCGACCTCCAGCGCGATGTAGCTGAGCGTGCCCAGCGCCATGCCGTTGATGAGGTTGTTGGTCAGCACCGTGACGAGCAGCGTCATCACGATCGGCACGGCGGTGACGAGGTCCCCCATGTCGACGCGGGCGAGGCCTTGCAGCATCAGCACGCCGACGAGCACCAGCGCCGGCGCGGTCGCCTGCGGTGGGACGATGACGAAGACGGGCCAGAAAAACAGCGCGAGCACGAAGAGGCCCGCGACCGTCAGCGAGGTCAGTCCCGTGCGCCCGCCCGCTTGCACGCCGGTCACCGACTCGATGTAGGCGGTGACGACGGAGGTTCCGAGCAGCGGGCCGACGATCGTGGCCGTGGCGTCGGTGGCGAAAGCCGCGGTGGCGTTGGGAATCGAGCCGTCGGGCCGGCGCAGGTTCGCCGCCCCCGTCACGCCGATCAGCGTGCCGAGCGTCGAGAAGAACTCGGCGCAGACGAAGTAGAACAGGAGCGGCAGCGCCACCACGAGATGGGTGAGGAGATAGCCGGCATCGAGCGCGAGAAACGTGCTGGTCGGCCACCGCGGCCAGGCCACAAGGGCGGCGGGCAGGCTCGTGACCATCCGGCCGTTCGCCCCCGGTACGACGAGGCCGACGAGTGTCAGCACGGCGATCGAGAGGATCAGCGCCCCCCGAACCCGCCGCACGACCAGGACCGGGGTCAGCAGCAGGCCGGCGAGCGTCAGCAGCACGGGCGGGCTGCGCAGCGAGCCCATCGCGACGTAGGTCGAGGGATTCGCCACCACGAAGCCGGCGCCGCGCAGCGCGATGAACACGATCAGCGTGCCGACAGCCGCCTGGATGCCGATCTTGAGCGTCTCGGGCACGTCGCGGGCGACGCGCTCGCGCAGCCGCGACAGGCTGAGGGCGAGGAACAGGACCCCTGTCAGCGCGACCATCGCCAGGGCACCCTGCCAGGGCACGCCCATCTGCTTCACCAGCACGTAGGTGAAGACGACGTTAGAGCCCATCGCGGGCGCTACGGCGAGCGGCAGGTTGGCTGCGAGCCCCATCATGAGCGAGCCGAAGATCGCCGCCAGCGCCGTGGCGCTGACGAGGTCGCCGCGATCCATTCCGGCATTGGCCATGATCGCGGGATTGACGGCGACGATGTAGGCCATGGCCGCGAAGGTCGTGGCGCCGGCCACCACCTCGCGCCCGACGCTGGTGCCGCGTTCGGTCAAGCAGAAGAAGCGATCGAGCCGCGAGGGCGGGGGCGAGGTTATGGCGTCCACGGCGCTGTCCCTACCAGACAACAGGATGCGTCTCGCCCGTCTGCACGTTGACGAAGCCCTGTGGCGCCTGCTCGCACGGCGCCACGAGTACCCACGTCCAGGGCGCGCAGGTGAGCGTCGCGAACATCAGGCGTTCGGGAAACCCCGGATACCAGCGTGGCCGGAAGGTCGGCTCGTACATCCAATCGACCTTGCGCCCTTCGGCGTAGAGCGCCTGCATATCGGCATCGAGGTCCTCGGCCGGGCGGCAGCTCATCAGCCCGCCGACCTCGAAGCGGACCGTGGCTGCGATTTGGCCGGCCCGGACCAGCGCCCAGCCGCCCTGCATGCCGACCAGCGTATTGACCGCGGTGGCCATGGCGGCATCCGAGGAGCCGACCACCCAGATGTTGTGCTTGTCGTGCGCCACCGAACAGGCGAGCGCCGTGTCCGGATCGCGCGGCCCACAGCCTCGCCAGAACATCTTGGACACCCGTCCTTCGCCCGAGAACCGGTCGACGATGGCGAATTTGGTGATGCATTCCGAGGGATTACGCTGCACCGCGCCGTCTTGCACCGGCAGGTCCATGGTGTAGAAGTCGGGATGCCAGTGGAACGGGCGGATCACGGCGGCTTTCATCGTCGCCCGGCCCGGCTCTGCGGGCAACACGAAATCCGCCGCCTGGATCTCGCGCTCGATCTTCACGGTCCGGGTTGCCCATCCGGGCCAGGCGATCGCCGGTACCAGGCCGGTGTAGGTCTTGCCGGCCGAGATCGGGGCGGCGTCGGCCCACACCTCGGCGATCGTCAGTCTGTCCACGTCCGACAGCAGCACGACGTCGCCGAAGCGCCCGGGCGCCAAGCTGCCCACGAAGGGGGTCAGCCGCATGTGCCGGGCCGGGTTAATCGTCAGGCACTGGATCGCGATCTCGGGTGCGAGCCCCGCCTCGATGGCGAGCCGCGCGTTGTGGTCGCTCGCGCCCAGTTCGAGCGTGTGGCTGGCGCTGCGGTCGTCGGTCGTGAAGGCGATCTGCGACCAGTCCGCGAGCCCCTTGGCGAGCAGCCATGGCACGATCTCGGCCATGGCGTAGATGCGCAGTTCGATGAAGAGGCCGCGGGTGAGCTTGTCCCAGGTTTCTTCCGGGGTCTGCACCTCGTGGTCGGAGGCGAGGCCGGCCGCTGCGAAGGCGTTGATCGACGGCAGGTCGCGCAGGCCCGAGCCGTGCCCCTCCACCACGCCGCGCGCCGCGAAGGTCGCCTCGATCATCCCCCAGAGGCGCGCGTGCGAGGGGTTGTCAGGATCGCACACGGCGGGCCAGTCCATCACCTCGTCGAGCCCGGTCACCATGAGGCTCTCGGCCATGAAGCCCGCCTGCTCGTCATGCCCGTACCAGCCGCCGCCCCACTCAAAGGCGGTGGGCGGCACGGCCGATCCGGGCTGCGGGAAGATCTTGAGCGGCGAGCCGCGACGGCGCGCCTCGAACCAGAAGGCGAGGTTGCGGGCGCCGTCGACGTTGGAGAACTCGTGGCTCGCCTCGCAGGTCCAGGTATTGCCGCGCGGCAGCACCAGGGCCGCCTCCCATTCGGGCGTGAGATGCGAGCTCTCGATGTGCTTGTGCACCTCGCCGAAGCCCGGTACCGCCGCAAGGTCGGGACGGTGCAGCCGCTCGCCGACCGTGCCTCCGTAGGCGCCGGCCGGCCCCACCCAGGCGATCCGCCGACCCTTGAAGACGATCTCCTGGTCCTCGCTCCAAGCGCGCGTGTGCACGTCGAGCAGCCGGCCGACACGCAGGGCGCGGTCGGCGGGGCGGTGACCCAGCGCGGTCAGCACCAGGTCCTGCCGTATGCGCACTTCGTCGGAAGCGGTGATCAGAAGGTCGTCCGGGCCGGTCGCGGACTCGAGCATAATGGACCTTTCTCTGCCGGGCGCTTTTTACGCGTCTTGACCTAACCGCATTACCCGACAACCCCAGTCGCATGCAGGAAGTCTGCCGTGACGACATATGTCGGCGGCAGCGCCGCCGACTGGTCAACATGAACTCGAGGTTTGGGCTTCGGCCTCAGATAACAGGCCAAGCGAGTGGCCGCTAACGGATGTGGCTGTTCCAAGCCTGAGTGTCCAACACCTCCTACAAACCGGACCTTTCCACGATAAATTCGGAGAGTCTGAGAAGGGTCGTGACCGGTCGCTGCGACTTCCAACGAATCAACCGATCCCCAGTCCGCGCGTCCGGCCGAAGCTCCAAGCCACCGCGCCGCCGGGCTGAACGACGCCCGAAACCTGCCGACCAACGTGTTCCTCCAGCGCCGGCTTCCAGGGCACCAGTTCGAACCCGAGCCCGTTGTCGATCATCGCGAACCAGCCCGACGCTAGTTGCACCCGCTGCCGATAAACGCCGGCTACATGCTCGCCCTCCGCCGATCCGACGCGTGGCAGGCCCGTCTCGGCCATTAGCTTGGCCGAAACAGCGTCGATCTCTCGCCGCCGCAACGTATCGAGCAGGTCGCGCACGAACAAAGTGCGTGAACCTTGCTGGCTCGCGAAGCCTTCCGCCGCGAGATGGTCCGTCCGCTTGACCAGGGCATCGCGCACGTCCGCGCCGAACCCTACCTCAGTAAGCGCAATCGGCGCGCGGGCGAGCAAGGTCCGATCGAGCCAGGTCGCTCCCTCCGATCCGACCTGCGCTGCCAAAGAGAGATCAGACCGCACGGCGAGGCTGACCCGCCGCTGTTCATCCGCTCCACTGAACGGGCGGACCTCGACGACGGCGCCCACGGCCGCATCGCCGGTCGCCTCGAGGCTGCCGAAGCGGACGTAATGAGCGCGGCCGTCGACACCCTCGACCACCGCATAGGCCGTGCCCTTCAACTCGTCCTGCAGCCCGCGATCGGCCAACCGGCCGAGCACGCTCGGCTGGTCGTCGTGGTGGATCGCGAATGCTCCCGAGTCCGGCTCGCGACCGCCGCGGGCGAGCGCCCGGTGCATGGTCCGGATGATGTCGCCACGATCGCCCATGGCGCGCAGGGTCGCTTCGGCATCGGATCGGAGCGTCCATCGCGCCGGGCCCGCCTGGTCGGCCAGACCCAGCCGCTCGAGCACCTGCGCCCGTCCGATCATCAATCTGCGCAGGTCGCCGTCGGGCAAAGCGTCCGAAGCAGGACGGAGGTCAGCCACGCCGCCGCCCTCGTCCACCGCCGCTCTCAGGGCGCGATCCAAGCCTGTCCAACGCTCTGCGTCGACTTCCCGCTTCAGGCCCGACCGGATCGCCTGCTCGGAGCGCGGTCCGAGCTCCCACCCGACCAGTTCCTCGGCCCTGGCGCGAAAACCGCGGCTGATGTACTCGCGGCTGATGACGAGGTCGGCCCCGTCCTGATCGATGCCGCGGGCCAGCACATGGACGTGAGGCTGGTCGGTGTTCCAGTGATCGACCGCAACCCAGTCGATGCGCGTGCCGACATCTTGGCTCGCGCGGGTCATCAGGTCTCGGGTAAACGCACGCAGTTTGGCCATCTCGGGCGCGTCCTCGGGCGAGATGGTGAAGCGGAAATGGTGCCGATCGTCCCCGCAGCGCTCGGCGAAGGCCGACACGTCAGCGGTATCGCTCCGCGCATCGAACAGGCGCGCGTCCGTTTCGTCCCGGGTCACGCCGTCGCGCTGAAGGTAGCTGAGATGCTTGGCGAGCGGGGCGGAGCGAAACCGGCAGCCGCGCTGGCGCACGACACGCGCCTTGATCATGACCCGGCGACTTGGCGAGCGTAAGGCCAGCGCTGCGGCGGCGGCTCGGCCCCGCCCGAAACCGCCGTTGCGACCCGACGCGCTGCGGCCGAGCCCTGGTCCCGTGTGCCCTGCCTTGCGGGTGGCCCGCATGACCTGGCCGACGAAGCTCTGTGGCTTGCCCGCCCCGTGACCGCCATCACGGTGCCGGCCGGGCCGGATGCGCACCTCGTCGTCACGGCCGCTCATGGGGCGCCGCCGCGGATGCGCCGCCCCAAGCTAGCAACCAATTTACTGCTTTGGTTCGAGAATACGTGAGTCGTGCCAGCAGGCCGTCCGGCGAAGCTGGCAGGCCGTTGCACGCTAAGTCTCTGACTTGTCGAGCGAAGCGCACCACGCGAACACCCGAGGCTGGCCGCCGTTTTATCTTGCCCTGCGTGCCCCGTTGCGATCCATCGTGCCTTCCTCGCGGCCGACCCTCTTCCGGAACAGCCCATGGCCTGCCAGAGCTTTCCCGTTCTCATTCACGATCTCCCGCGCCGGTACGGGGAGCGGACAGCAGGGTGGACGACGGCGCGAAGGTTGTCGTCGCGCGTGAGGGTCGCCGATCCGATCGCGTGCCGTCTGCAGCTCCATCACTGCCTTCCGGCCCGCTGGATGGAGCCGCTGTCTGGTCCGGCCGCCGTACGAAAAGTCCTGCCGGGCGTCCCGCGACAGTGGCGTTCGCGACGATGGTGCGCGCGATCCGTTCCTGCTCGCCCGCGCTTCGGTTCACGACGGTGGCGCCGCTGAGCATGGCGAAGATGGGCGCAACGGTCGGCATCGGACCTGCCATGGGATGGTCGGACGCCGGCAGGAAACCGGTGCCGCCGCCGACCACGGGACCGAGCCGGGCGAGGTAGCGGACCGTCTCGTCCGGCAGCGGTCGCGCGCGGACCAGATGGTCTTCCCATCGTCCCGGGCCCGCATTGTAGGCCGCCAGCATCCCGGTCGGACCGTAGCGGTCGTGCAGCTCGCGAAAGTAGGCCGCGCCCGCCATCACGTTGTCGCGCGCGTTCATCGGGTCGGCGCCCAACCCCTAGCGCGCGGCGAGGACGGCGTAGGTGTCCGGCATGACCTGCATGAGGCCGACCGCGCCCTTGGGCGACACCGCTCCGACGCGGCCACGGCTCTCGACCTGCATGACCTGCGTGATCCAGGACGAGGGCACGGCGAAGCGGCGGGACGCGTCGGTGATCAGGTCGGAGATCGCGGTGCCGACATCCGGCGGTGGTGGTCGTGAGAGGGACGTGGATGCTGCCACGGCTGTCCCGCGGCTCGCCCCCAGGACGCCCGACACCACCAGGGCCGCAATCGCCAGGTTCCAGTTTGGCCCCATGCATGACCGGATGAATGGACGGGTGCGCATCGTCAGCGCCCCTCGTCCGTCCACAGCGGGCGCGCCCGGCCCGCGACGCTCGCGAGCGGCAGCGGGCCGAAGTAGCGCCCGTCCAGCGAGTCGGGACGGTCCCGATTAAGCAGGAACACCTGCTCCAGCCCGAGCACCCGGCAACCCTGCCAGACCGGCAGCGGGCGGCCGCGGCGGTCACG
>CAXTEP010000089.1:0-3119 GCA_964243125.1 uncultured Lichenihabitans sp.
CGCTGTCGCACAACATCGGCATGTCGATGTTCTCGGGCGCCATGGTGCGCTACCGCGCTTATTCGACCAAGGGCTTGAGCGCCACCGACGTGGGGGTGCTGGTGGCGTTCTGCTCCTTCACGTTCGGGTTGGGCACGGCGCTGCTGGGCGGGCTCGTGCTGCTGCTCCGGCCCGACGACGTCGGCGACCTGCTCGACCTGCCGGCCGCCGGCGCGCGCCTGGCCGGGGCGGCGCTCCTGGCCGGCGTGGCGCTCTACGCGGCCGGCTCGGCGCTGAACCTGGGGTCGCGGCGGTTCGGTTCGTTCCGGCTGGTTTATCCCCGCCCGACCATCGCGCTCAGGCAGCTCGTGGCCGGCCCCCTGGAACTGCTGGGCGCGGCCGGCATCATCTACTGGGCCCTGCCGGAGGCCGGCAACCCCGGCTTCGTGATCGTGCTCGGGGTGTTCCTGGCCTCCTTCTCGGCGGCGCTCCTCAGCCACGCGCCGGGCGGCCTGGGCGTGCTGGAGCTCGTCTTCGTGACGGCGCTTCCGGCCACTCCCAAGCCCGACGTGCTGGCGGCCCTGCTGGTGTTCCGACTGCTCTACTTCCTCATCCCGCTCGCGTTCGGCATCGTGGCCGTGGTGCTGTTCGAAAAGGCCCGGCTGGCCCGGCCCGTGCCGGTCGGACCGACCGGCTGAAATCCGTCAGGTCCGACCGGACCCGTCGAGCCAGGCCAGGAACCGGCGCGCCACCTCGGCCAGGTCCTCGGGCCTGCGGGCGAAGCACAGCCGCAGGAACGGCTCGGCCCCGCGTCCGAAGCCCGAACCGGGCGCGGCCCCGATGCCGGCCTCGTCGACGAGCCGCAGCGCGAGGGTCCGGGTGTCGGGCTCGCCCTCCACTTGGCAGAACAGGTAGAAGGCCCCGGGCGGCGTCGCGAAGCTGAGCCGCGCGCTGCGGGCGAGCATGTCGCACAGGATGTCGCGGCTGCGCTTGACCTGCCCGACCTGCCACGCCACGAAATCCTCGCCCTCCGTCAGGGCCGCCACGGCGGCGCGCTGAAACGGCACCGGAATGCCCGAGGTCGAGAACTGGATCAGATTCTCGATCGTGTCGCCGAGCGCCTCGGGCGCTTCCAGCCAGCCGACCCGCAGCCCCGTCATGGCCCAGTTCTTGGACAGGGTCTGCACGAACAGCACGCGGTCGTCGGGACCCATGACGTCGTGGAACGAGGGCGCCCGCCCGCCCTCGAAGGTGAAGCGGCCGTAGATCTCGTCGGCCACGATCCACAGCCCGGTCCGGCGCGCGAGGTCCAGAATGGCCGCGAGGTCGTCGTGCGTGGCGGTCCAGCCGGTCGGGTTGGCGGGCGAGTTGACGATCAGGGCGCGGGTGCGTGGCGTGACGGCCCGCGCGAGATCGTCCGGGTGCAGGGTCCAGCGCGGCGCGGAACCGTCGCGGTCGAAGGTGAGCGGCACTTCCACCGCGGCGGCGCCCGCGACCGCCAAAACCCCGCCGAAGTTCGGCCAGGCCGGGGTCGGCACGATGACCTCGTCGCCCGGGCCCGCCACGAGCCGGATCGCGGTCTGCAGGGCGTGCATGCCCCCGGTCGTCACGAAGAACCGCTCGGCCGGGAACGGGTCGGACCCGTCCGCGAAGGGGCTTCCGTAGACCCTCGTCATGTAGGCCGCGATGGCGGTGCGGAGCTCCGGGATCCCGCGCTGGTAGGTGTAGAAGGTTTCCCCCGCCGCGAGCGAGCGCGCCGCCGCGTCGCGGATGAAGGGGGGCGTCGGGGTGTCGCTTTCGCCCACCCAGAGCGGGATCAGCCCCTGCCGGTTGCGACCGTAGTTGAACACCTCGACGATGCCGCTCTCGAGCGCGGCCCGGGCTTCGGGCCGGATCGAGGCAAGCAGGTCGGCGCCGACGCCGGCGGAACCGGCGTCGAGGCCGTGGCTGTCGTTAGGTCCCACCGTATCTCCTGGGCGCGGCGGGCCGCCGCCGGTCAGCGCTTGGCGAGCAGGTCGCGGATCTCGGTCAGCAGCACTTCCTGCTTGGTGGGTGCCGTCGGAACCTGGGGCGCGTTCAATTCGCCGTAACGCAGTCTGTTGATCAGGCGGACCATCAGGAAGAGCACGAACGCCACGATCACGAAGTTCACCACGTAGGTGAGAAAGTTCCCCCAGGCAAGCACCGCGCCCTGCTTCTGGGCGTCGGCCAGGTTGCCGGCCGTGACGTTGCGGCTGAGCGGCAGGAAGTAGTTGGAAAAGTCCGCGCTCCCGAACAGGCCGATCACCGGCATGATCACGTCCTTGACCAGGGAATCGACGATTTTGCCGAACGCGCCCCCGATGATCACCGCGAAGGCGAGGTCCACGACGTTGCCCTTCAAGGCGAAGTCGCGGAACTGCTTCAACTGGTCGGACACGGACTGGATGGGCGGTTTCATGCGGCGGCTCCCCTCGGGCTGGACCGGCCGCCATGCTAGCCCAGCCGCGCCGGACCGCAACCGCGCGAACGGTTCGATCCCGGGCTTGGCGACCGACGTTCGGCGCGGCCGTGCCGGCGCGCTTCCCAGGTCAGCTGATGCGCGACAGGCCGTCCGAGGCGGTTTGGTTCTGCGGGTCGATGACCTTGGCGCGGGCGTAGGACTCGCGCGCCTTCACGGCATTGCCGCTCTTCTCGTAGGCGAGGCCCAGGCCCGCCCAGGCTTCGGCGTTCCGGTTGTCGACATTGAGGGCCGCGTTGAAGTCCTCGATCGCGGCCGCGTATTTGCCCGTGGCGGTGAGGCTCTGGCCGCGCGCCATGTAGGGCGCCCCCGCGAAGGGGTCGCGGTCGATGGCGTTGTCGAAGTCGATGATGGCGAGCGCCTGCTCGCTCTGGCGCTGGTGGATCAGCCCGCGCGCGTGAAACGCCTGGGCGCCCTCGGGGTTGAGCCTGATCACCTGGTTGAGGTCGGCCATGGCCTGCTGCAGGCTGCCCTGCGCCCGCAGCAGGTTGCCGCGCCCCAGATAGGCCGGGGCGTGGTTCGGATTGGCCTCGATGGCGCGGTTGAAGTCCGCGAGCGCCTGGTCGTTCTGGTTGATCTGCCGTTCCGCCAGGGCGCGGTTGGTGTAGGCCGCGGCATTGTTGCCGTCGAGCTGGACCGA
>CAXTEP010000089.1:3219-7910 GCA_964243125.1 uncultured Lichenihabitans sp.
CCGCCAGGGCGCGGTTGGTGTAGGCCGCGGCATTGTTGCCGTCGAGCTGGACCGATTTGGAGAAGTCGGCGATCGCGTCGGAGAAGTTGCCGGTGCGCGCGTAGGCGGTGCCGCGGGTATTGTAGGCCTCGGCGTCGTTCGGGTTGCGGCGCACCACGTCGCTGAGCGACGCGATGTTGACGGAAGTTTCCTGGGTGGCCGGCACCACCTCGGCGACGCCGCGGCCCGGCGTGCCCAGCGAGCCGACCGTGTCGCAGCCCCCGAGGCCCAGCGCCACGATGCCCGCGAGCAGACACGCGGTCCGGGCCGCGGCGGCGCGGCTCCAAGTCTCCCCGGCGCGACGCGGAGCCGAAGGGAGTCCGCCGGCCATCCCGGCTGGAACACGCGTCATGACATCGCCCATCGTGCTGTGGTGGAAGCTGTCGCACCCGTCCCGGCGCGATCGCCTCCCCGACATACGGCTTAATGAGGCAAGACTTGGACCATCGCGGTTAACGGAGTGTTGATGCCGTGGAAGCACCGTGATGTTGCGTCGGCGCAACGGATCGACCAGGTCGTCCCGCCTCGCCGGCCCGCGACGCAAAAAGAGCAGGGCCTTGTGGCACCTGCCCCGACTCGGCGTCCTGTTCCTCGATTGACCGGAGCGCCTGGGCGATCCGGCCGAAACCGCCTAGCGCGCGCCCGGCACCGGCTTGGGCTTCATGGGCAGCAGGCCTTCGCGCTGCATCTTCTTGCGGGCCAGCTTGCGGGCGCGGCGCACCGCCTCGGCCTTTTCCCGCGCGCGCTTCTCGGACGGCTTCTCGTAATGGCCGCGCAGCTTCATCTCGCGAAAAATGCCCTCGCGCTGCATCTTCTTCTTGAGCGCCTTCAGGGCCTGATCGACGTTGTTGTCGCGGACGAGAACTTGCAAGCGTGCTTCCTGTGGTGAAGGAGGCCCGCCGGGACTGGCGGGCGCCGTGACAGTCGATGTAAAGCTGGACGCCGGCGGCGCGGCAGAAACCGGCTCCGATCAGCGGGAACGCGATAGCAGAACAGCCAATCGCTGTCCACAGCCCGTGCGCGTTCACGGGCGCACCGCGAAGCTTCGTCCGGCGTCGGCGACCGACCGGGCCCCGAACCCGACGAACAGCACCCCCACGGCGCGGGTCACGATCCGGCCGTGCGCGGCGAAGAACCGCCGCGTCGCCGGCACGCCCGCGGCCCCGACGATTACCAGGTCGGCGAGGATGAATCCCGCCAGGGCGGCGGCGAGCAGCTTGGGCGTGTCAGACCAGTCGAGCCGGCCCGCGTAGGGCAGCGCGATGGCGGTGAACATGGCGGTGGCGACCGGGTAGGCCTTCGGGTTGGTGAGCCCGAACAGGATGCCGGTCAGCAGCGGCCGCCGCGCTCCGACCGCCTCGGCCTGCCCGTCCCCGCGGCTCGCGACGGCCCTGATGCCCAGGACGATCAGGTAGGCGCCGCAGGCGAGCCCCAGGAGGTCGAACAGCAGCGGCCCGATCCGGTTCAGCCCGATGATGGCCGCAAGCGCCAGCGCGGCCCAGACGAGGTCGCCGACCAGGTGACCCGCCACGAAGCGCGCCGCGGCGCCCCGCCCCTGCCCGGCCGCGAGCGCGAACACGGCCAGAAACGCGGGTCCCGGCGAGATCACGTAGGCGAAGCCCGCCACGGCGGTGGCGAGCAGCAGGGCGGTCGACATGGGCATCCTCCCGACCCGCGCATCCGGCCTCCCGGGTCCGCCGGTGCATAGCATCGCGGGTGCCCCGCGCAAGGCGTCTCGGGCGCAGACCCCGCCCGGGGCGCCTTGCGGGCCGGTCGTCACGCGTTGCGGATCGTCCCGAAGCTGACGTCGTGGCTCGACAGGAGGTCGGGCGCGACGTTCCTGACCAGCAGGCTGTCGTGGGCGTCGAAGGTGATCAGCGTGTCGTGACCCGACCGGCTCATCAGGGGCGCCAGATGGGCGAAGTCCGGCACCAGCGCGGCGTCGAACCGGAGGGTGTCGTGGTTGGCGCCGGTTCCGGCCTGGAAACCGTTGACGACGTCGTGGCCGAAGCCGTCGGCGAACGCGAACGTGTCCCTGCCGCCGGCCGCCCCGGTGAACAGGTCCGCGACGCTCGCGTGGGACTGGACCGTCTGGTCGCCAGCGTAAACGTTCACCTCGTGCGAGCCGTTCGGGACGCTGAGGTCGGCCACGGTCCAGCGGCCCCGCGCGTCGTAGCTGTCGCGTTCGGACACGCCGGGCCGGTCGCGCACGCTCGACCGGTAGATGTCCTTGGTTCCGTCCGCGTGAACAACCGTGTCGCGCACCGTGGTGCCGTCGGCGAAGAGCTTGACGTCGAGCCGGTCGGCCGCCCCGTCCGGGTACTTGACGACCTCGCGCGTCAGCATCCCGTCCACGTAGGTCCTGGTGACCTGGGACCCGTCGGGTTCGTGTTCGGTCGTGGAGGTGGTGCCGACCGGGGTCGTCGATCCTCCGCCCGGCGGCGGCGAGGAGGGCTCGGTCGGGGCGGGGTCGCTCGGGGTGGGGGTCAGGTCCGAGGTCGAGAAGGCGCCGCCTCCCACCGTGGTCTGGATCTGCTCGTCGGTCAGGCTTGCGGCCTTGAACCCGTCCAGGGTCGCCAGCGTCGTGAAGCCGTTGCGGTCTCCGTTGGGATCGACCTGGAGGAGCGCGTTGGCGCCCTGCTGGACGGCCCGCACGTAGCCGTCGCCGATCGGGTCGTCCGACCACCCGTACTGGGCCGCGATCACCGACAGGTCGAACGTGTCGTTCGCGGTCGCGTCCGTGATGACGTCGCCGCCCTCGGCGGTCGAGATGTAGGCGAAGCGGTCCTGGCCGGCGCCGCCCGTCAGGGTGTCGGGGCCGGTGCCGCCCGCGACGTAGTCGTTGCCCGCCCCCCCGTTGATCGTGTCCTTGCCCGAGCCCCCGAGCAGGGTGTTGGCGGCCCCGGTCCCGTTGATCGCCTCGTTGGGCGACACCGGACCCACGGTTAGCTTGTCGTTGATCAGCGTCGCGGCCCCGGCCGCGTTGGTGTACCGCCCGTACACCTGGAAGGTGCTGTTCGAGATCACGTTGCCCGTGGGCGAATGCTGCTTGAAGTAGGCGTAGTCCTGGACCTCCTTCAGGTTGATGTCGTCGAAGGTCAGGTCGCGCCCGTCGCCCTTGCCGTATTCGAACAGCAGGATGCCCTTCTGCAGGCCGACGCCGGCGCTGTCGACCAGGCTGTTATCGACGCCCCGCCCGCCCACGAAGCCGAAGCAATCGTAGGCGAGCACGTTGGAGGTGCGGCCTTCCCGGCCCTCCGTATGCCAGTCCCAGGCGAAGGACGTGGTGTTGTAGGCCACTGAATCCCTGACCGTCAGGCCGATGTCGGCCCCGTATTTGGAGGGATTGGGGTCCCCGGCCCCGACCCCCACGGCGTTGTCGTCCGTGGCGTGGCGGACCTTCTCGGCGTAAAGGCCCACCACGGTCGTGTTGGTCGAACTCGCCGAATGCACCCCGTAGCCGTAATTGCCGTGCGGGGTGTCGTCCTTCAGGTTGCGCACCACCGTGTCCTGCACGAGCGTGTCGGCCGAATCGACGACGTTGATGCCCATCGAATTGCCGTTCTGGACGGTCAGGTCCTTGAGCACCGCCCCCGTGGTGCTGCGCACCTGGACCAGGTTGTCGAGCCAGGACGCTTGGCGCTGGTTGCCCTGCACGGTGCCGTTCTCGACCGTGAGCGCCCCGCTCTCGTACTTCGAGGCGCGGACGTTCTTGAGGTACTGGTCCTGGTAGAGCAGCGAGCCGTCGAGCGTGACCTTGTTGCCGCTGATGGCGTCCACCCGGAGTGCCTGGCCCAGCCGCGTCGTGGCGGACCCGGTCTTGTAGGGGTAGGGCATGGGGCTGTCGGAAAAGACCTTGATCCAGTCGCCGACCTTCAGGGTCTTGGACGCATTGGCGTATTCGATCACCGTGTTGCCGTGCGACGTGGGATCGAAACTGACGCGCTGGTCCGCCCCGTGCGTTCCGTAGGCGAAGATGACCTTGTCGTTTCCAGCTTGCTGCAACGTGCTTCCGTTGAGATCGATCGTAATGTTTCGCTTAGAAACATCGATCTCCAACGCGGACTTGATATTGATCGTCACATCCTTGGGAAGAACCAATGTTCCACCCGCAGACAACTTGTCCAATGCCTTGACGATATCGCTCTGGCCAGCACCTTTTGCAAGCTGAATCTGTGAAGTCATCCGATCCCCTCCGATTTGGACCGGAAAACCAAGTAAGCAATTTTAACCATATGTCAAACAGGAAAGTAAGCTTCGTAGAACAGGCAATAATGATAATATATGGCCTAGTAGAGCACGCTTGATCTGAATCAGACTGCCGACATCCTTCATTGATGTCAACCAGTGCATTCTTCTACTTACAAAACCCAGCGTTGCTGGGTCGTTGTGGAGGCGCCGTGCGGCCCAGCACCGGCAACCCAAGTCACTGACCTCTCGGGTCTTTCCTGGAGCCGCCCGTGCACCCGATGCCGTCGCGGCCTCCCACGGCACCGGGTCCGCGAACAGCCATCCCGGCGCCCGGTCGGGAGCGGTTCCAGCCCGCCGGGGCGGCTCGGGAATCATGGCAATGGCGGCCCGCGGCCCGGAATCGCGGTGACGCGAAGGCCGGTCCTGCATCGTCCGCCCGGTGCGAGCACGGCCCATCGCTT
>CAXTEP010000089.1:8010-12593 GCA_964243125.1 uncultured Lichenihabitans sp.
GGTTCTGCCTAGACGAACAGGTCCCAAGCGCCGCCTTGCCTTGCCGCTGCGCTTTTGGGGGGGTGCATCATGAAACGGCGTGCCGCGGGGGCATGACGTCACCGACAACGGGAAACCCAAGAACAGCTCTACCGCGACGGCCATCGGGCAGACCGTCACCGGCACCAGCCACAACGACAGGATCGCCTCCCTGGCGACGACGCGACCCGCGGCGACCTGCCGTTCGGCCGCACTGGCGCGGGCGCGGGTTTCGCGCAGACCGCCAACGACCCGAAGAACCGGACCGTGCAAACGGCCGACAAGTCGTTCAGCAGAACCATCCGCCTCACCGACGGACCGCAGATCAGCACGTCGGCGATCCGGTTCGCGTGAAGACCGCGGCCCATGCCGGTCGGAGCCGTCATGGGCCAAGCATCCGGTGTTGTCGCCGGTCAGGTCGCGGCGTCGCGCCGCGCGCGCTTCAGCGCGTACAGGGCTTCGAGGGCCTCGCGCGGGCTCAGGTCGTCGGGGTTGATGGCGTCGAGCGCGTCCCGCAGCGCGTCGGGGCCCGGCGCGGGGGTGGCCGGGCGCGTCGCGAACAGGGGCAGGTCGTCGATCAGCCGCGCCACGGGAGCCGAGCGGGCGCTCGCTTCGAGCTCGGCCAGCAACCGGCGGGCCCGGTCCACCGCGGCCCGCGGCAGGCCGGCGAGCTTGGCGACCTGGATGCCGTAGGACCTGTCGGCCGCGCCCGGCAGCACCTCGTGCAGGAACACGACGTCGCCGTTCCATTCGGTGACCCGCATCGTCAGGTTGACGAGGCGCGGCAGCCGCCCGGCCAGCTGGGTCAGCTCGTGGAAGTGGGTCGCGAACAGGCCGCGGGCGCGATTGACGTCGTGCAGGTGCTCCACCGCGGCCCAGGCGATCGACAGGCCGTCGTAGGTCGCGGTGCCGCGCCCGATCTCGTCCAGGATCACCAGCGAGCGCGGGCCCGCCTGGTTCAGGATGGCGGCGGCCTCCACCATCTCGACCATGAAGGTCGAGCGGCCGCGCGCGAGGTCGTCGGCGGCGCCCACCCGCGAGAACAGCCGGTCCACGATCCCGACCTCGGCGGCGGCGGCCGGCACGAAGGAGCCCATCTGGGCCAGGATCGCCACCAGCGCGTTCTGGCGCAGGAACGTCGACTTGCCGGCCATGTTGGGGCCCGTCACCACCGCGATGCGGCCGGCCGCGGTCGGCGCGCGCCGCCCGGCCGGGGCCGCGGGGGCGGACAGGTCGCAATCGTTTGCCACGAATCCCTGCCCGCGCGCCTTCAGGGCGGCTTCCACCACCGGGTGGCGCCCGCCCCGGACCGCGAAGGCGAGCGAGCCATCGACGCGCGGGCGCGTCCAGTCGCGCGTCGCCGCCACCTCGGCCAGGGCAGCGGTCACGTCCAGAACCGCCAGGGCGTCGCCGGCCGCGCGGATCGCCGGGGCCGCGGCCAGCACGGCCGCGACCAGCCGGGCGAACACGTCGAGCTCGCGCCGCAGGGCGCTCTCGCCCGCCGAGGCGATCCGGGCGTCGAGCTCGGCCAGTTCCGCGGTCGAGAACCGCATGGCGCCCGCCATGGTCTGGCGGTGCACGAACAGCGCGCTGTGAGGAGGGCGGAACCAGGATTCTCCCGCGGCCTGCGGCACTTCGATGAAGAAGCCCAGCACGCCGTTGTGCTTGATCCGGAGCCGCACCCCCGTGGCGTCGGCGTAATGGGCCTGCAGGCCGGCGATGACCTGCCGCGCGTCGTCCCGCAGGGTCTTGATCCCGTCGAGGTCGGGGTCGTGACCCGGGCGCACGAAGCCACCGTCGCGCCGCAACAGGGGCAGGTCGGCGTCGAGCGCGTCGTCGAGCAGCGCCGCGACGCCCGGGTCCACGGCGCTGGCTTCGCGGCCCGCCTCGGCCAGTTCGGGCGGCGGCGCGGCGACGCGGTCCAGCAGGCGCGCGACCGCGCGGGCCGAAGCCAGCCCGTCCCGCACGGCCGCGAGGTCGCGCGGGCCGCCGCGGTCGAGAGCCAGCCGCGACAGGGCGCGGGCGAGGTCGGGGACGGTTTTCAGCAGGCCGCGCAGGTCGGCCCGCAGCCTCGTGTCCGCCACCAGGGCCGCGACCCCGTCCTGCCGCCGGGCGATCGCGTCCGGGTCGGTCAGGGGTCCGGCGAGGCGCTCGGCCAGGAGGCGGCTTCCCGCGGGCGTCGCGGTCGCGTCCAGGGCCCACAGCAGCGAGCCCGCGCGTTCGCCCCCGAGCGTGCGGGTGAGCTCCAGGTTGGCGCGGGTCGAGGCGTCGATCTCCATGGTGGGGGCGCGGTCGTGGCGGACGGGCGGCCGCAGGTGGGGACGCGCCCCCACCTGGGTGCGGGTCACGTAGGCGACCGCGCAGGCCGCGGCCGCGATCTCGGCGCGCGAGAAGGCGCCGAACCCGTCCAGCGTGTCGACCCCGTACCATTCGCGCAGGCGCCGGTCCGCCATGGTGCTGTCGGCCAGTTCGCGGGCCACGGGCGTCACGGGGGCGCCGTGCTGGCCCAGCACCAGGGCAACGCCTTCCTCGGCGTGCACGGTGTCGGGCAGCACGATTTCGCGCGGCTCGTGGCGGGCCAGCAGGGCCGGCAGCCCGGCTTCGGCCGCTTCCCCCACCGTGAAGGCGCCGGTGGAAATGTCCACGGCCGCGAAGCCGAACACCCAGGGGCCGGCGTCGCCGGTGCGGGACCCGGGGCCGCGCAGCCGCGCCAGGGCCAGCAGCGTGTTGGGCCGCGACGGCTCCAGCAGCCGGTCCTCGGTCAGCGTGCCGGGGGTGACGAGCCGCACCACGGCGCGCCGGACCACCGCCTTGCCACCGCGCTTGCGGGCCTCGGCCGGGTCCTCGACCTGCTCGCAGACCGCCACGCGGTGGCCGAGCGCGATCAGCCGGTGCAGGTAGTCGTCGCTCCGCTCGACCGGCACGCCGCACATGGGGATGTCCTCGCCCGCGTGCTTGCCGCGCTTGGTCAGCACGATGTTGAGGGCCCGCGCCGCCACCTCGGCGTCGGCCAGGAACAGCTCGTAGAAATCGCCCATGCGGTAGAACAGCAGGCAGTCCGGATGCTCGGCCTTGATGCCGAGGTACTGCGCCATCATGGGGGTCGGAACCGCGTCGTCGGGCCCCCTGGGATCGGCCGCGGCCGCGTCGGACCAGGGTTTTGGCGCGGGAACGGGGCCGGACGGCTGCTGCATCGCGCCACCATAGGGCAGTCCCGGCCCGGAAGGAATCGCGTCGCGCGCGCGCCTGGGGGAAACCCCCGGGGCGACGTCCCGCGAAAGCGACCGTCACCCGCGACGGAACAAAACACGCCCTCGCGCGTCCGAAGGTGAGTTGCAGACCCGAAGCCGCGGGTGGTGTACGGCTCGCGAAGGTGCACTCATGGGCAAGGGATCGACGGGCGTGTCAGGCGCAAGGGTTCGGCGGTGGTCGGCGCTCGCCGCGACGGCGCTGCTCGTATCGACGGGTGCGGCCCGCGCGAACGACGGCGGTATCTTCGGCTTCTTCGAGCAGGCGTTCGGGGGTGCGCGCGGCGCCTCGACCCGGACCCTGCCCCAGCCCGATGACGCGTTTTCCGACAGCCCGCCCCTGACCGTGCGGGCCCACCCCCGGCGGCATAACTCGTTCGCGACGTCGCGTTCGCCCAAGGAAACCCTGGCGGCCATCAAGGGCGTGACGATCTACACGGACCGTACGCTGCAGCGGGGCGACGCGGTGATGACGGCGCACGGCATGCGGGTGTTCAACGGCTCCGAGTCCTGGCCCTACACGAACGACGACTTCGTGGCGGTGTCGAGCATCAGGTCGATGCCGGTCGGCATGCGCAAGGAGCTGCGGGCCATCGACGTGGCGTCGCGGGCGGAACTGGCGCGCTGAACGCAGCCTGACGGGGCCGGCTCATACGGAGCGGGGCCTGCCGCCCTTCTGCGGCGCTTGTTCGGCCCTCGCCCGCATGGTTTATGGGCGGCCCGGCCGGACAGGCCGGCGCAGGGCCCGCTCGATGAACGACAAAGCCGTCAAAGCTCCCAAGCGCCCCACCATCACGGACCAGGAAGCGCTGCAGTTCCACGCCCAGGGGCGGCCCGGCAAGCTGGAAATCATCGCCACCAAGCCCATGGCGACCCAACGCGACCTGTCGCTCGCCTATTCGCCGGGCGTGGCGGTGCCCGTGAAGGCCATCCACGAGGACCCGGCCCGCGCCTTCGACTACACGTCGCGCGGCAACATGGTGGCGGTGATCACCAACGGCACCGCCATCCTCGGGCTCGGCAACCTGGGCGCGCTCGCGTCCAAGCCCGTGATGGAAGGCAAGGCGGTGCTGTTCAAGCGCTTTGCCGACATCGACTCGATCGACCTCGAGGTCGACACCGAGGACCCCGACGCGTTCATCGCCGCGGTGCGCTATCTCGGGCCCTCGTTCGGGGGCATCAACCTCGAGGACATCAAGGCGCCGGAGTGCTTCATCATCGAGGAGCGCCTGCGCGAGCTGATGGACATCCCGGTCTTCCACGACGACCAGCACGGCACCGCCATCATCGCGGCGGCCGGCATGCTCAACGCCATGC
>CAXTEP010000090.1:0-6327 GCA_964243125.1 uncultured Lichenihabitans sp.
CGATCAGGCGGGCGCGGCTGTTGAGCAGCTTGACCACAGCGGCCACGGGCTTCGGTCCCGCGACCCTTTCGAGCGCGTGGATGCGGGCCCGCGAGGTCGCGGTCAGAGCCGTCTCGGCGCTTGAAAAACAGGCCGACAGCACGATGCAGACCACCACGATGGCGACGTCGACCCAGATGTTCCCGGCCGGTACCCCGCCGCCGTCCGTTCCGTGCATGGTTCAGCGGTTCTCCATCTCGTCGGCCAGAAAGGCCGCGACCTCGCCCGGATCGATGGCCCGGGCCACGAAGCTCCGGCCGATGCCGCGCGCCAGGATGAATGTGAGGCGGCCCCGGTCCACCTTCTTGTCCTGGCCGATCGCGTCCAGCACGGCGTCGGGCGTGGCGGTCCACTCCGGGATGTCGCGCATGCCGGTCGGCAGGCCCGCGGCCTCCACGTGTCGGACGACGCGCTGGCTGTCCTGGCCGCTCGCGAGCCCGAGCCGGGTCGAGAAGCGGAACGCCATGCACAGGCCGATCGCCACCGCCTCGCCGTGTACCAGCCGCGTCCCGTCGTAGCCGGTCAGCCGTTCCAGCGCGTGACCGAACGTGTGGCCCAGGTTGAGCAGGGCCCGGTCACCTTGCTCGAACTCGTCGCGCGCCACCACGGCGGCCTTGGCCCGGCAGCTCCGCGCCACGGCCTCGATCCGCTCCGGCCCGCCGGCCTCCACGGCGGGGCGGTGCCGTTCCAGCCACTCGAAGAAGGGCGCGTCGTCGATCAGCCCGTATTTGAGAACCTCGGCGTAGCCGGCCCGGAACTCGCGCCGGGACAGGGTGTCGAGAGCCGCGGTATCGGCCAGCACGAGGCTTGGCTGGTGGAACGCGCCGACGAGGTTCTTGCCGGCGGGCGCGTTGATGGCCGTCTTGCCGCCCACGGAAGAATCGACCTGGGCCAGCAGGGTCGTGGGCACCTGCACGACGCGCATGCCGCGCTTGAGGCTTGCGGCCGCGAAGCCCGCGAGGTCGCCCACCACGCCGCCGCCGAGTGCCACCACGATGTCGCGGCGCTCCAGGCGCGCCGCAAGGATCGCGTCGCAGACCCGCGCGAAGCCCGCGTAGGACTTGGAACCCTCGCCCGGCTCGACCTCGACCGACACGTGGCGGATGCCGGCCGCCGAAAGCGACCCCGACAGGGTCGCGAGATGGTGGGCCGCCACGCGGGTGTCGGTCACCACCGCGCAGGAGGCGGCCGGGTCGATTTCGGCGACCAGGGACCCGGCCCGCGCCATCAGGCCGGGGCCGATCAGGATGTCATAGGAGCGCGAGCCCAGCTGGACGGCGACCTGGACCGGCGCCGCGGCGGGAGGGGCGGCTTCGGGCGGTGTCGGGGAAGAAGCGAGGGGCATGGGACCAGGTGAGCGGCGGGCGCCTTCAGGCAGGGATCAGGCGGGCTTCCATCGCGGCCAGGATGGCGTCCACGACCGCCTCGTGCGACCCGTCCTGCGACGACACCGTGACATCGGCTTCGGCGTAGACGGGGTAGCGCTCGCCGATGAGGCGGCGCATCGTGGCCTCGGGATCGGGCGTCTGCAGGAGGGGCCGGTTCGAGCGACGGCGGACGCGCCGCATCAGCACGTCGAACTCCGCCCGCAACCAGACCGTCACGGCATGGCCCCGCAGCACGGCGCGCGTGGCAGGGTGGATGAACGAGCCCCCGCCGGTCGCCACGACGCCGGAGCCCCGGCCGATCAGTCGGGTCACCACGGAGCATTCGCGATCGCGGAAATAAGCCTCGCCGTGCCGCGCGAAAATCTCGGGAATCGTCATGCCGGCGCAGAGCTCGATCTCGTGGTCCGAATCCACGAAGGGCAGGCCGAGCCTGGTCGCGAGGCGACGTCCCACCACGGTCTTGCCGGCCCCCATCATGCCGACCATGACGATCGGGCGGTCCGACAGAAGGCCCAGGATGGCGGCTTCGCGCGACGGGCGCGCGGTCGCGCCCTGTCGGTCCGTCTCCTCGCTGACGTTCGCGCTCCTCATGGACGGATTCGTAGCATGAGGCCGAGGGAATGCCAAAGCGACCCGGAGGCCGGTCGCGGGCCACTTCGATTGCCGTTGCGGGCTCTCCTTTCGGATCTCACCGCAGATGCCGATCTCAAGCGAGTCGTGGAGCGACAGCGGATTTTCCAGGTGGTGCAGAAATCAAGAGCCTTGCCCGGCAACACCGTGCGCGAACCACCTTCGACGCACGGAACCAATCAGGCCGACGACGTCCTGTTCTCGTTGTAGGCGGGAAGATTGTCCGCCGGCCGGTCCCAGGCCAGCTTCTGGCTCACCCACACGCTGAATCGCGGCGGCAGAGCATTCGGATCATCGAGGCTGCACGTCATGACGTCGATGGTGCCGGGGTCCTGCTCATTCCGATAGGTGAGCAGCGACCCGCAGCGGCCGCAAAACGTGCGGACGACATGCGGAGAAGAACGAAACTCGATGGGCTCCCCCTGCGTCACGACGAAGGCGTCGGTCGGAAAGCCGACAAACGGCAGGGTAGGGGATGAAGCCGCCCGACGACATGTCCGGCAATGGCAGATGCCGCTCGCGAGAGGTCGGCCCTCGACCCTGTACCGAACGGCCCCGCACAGGCATCCACCTTCACTCACCGCAACAACCCCTCTCCCCAGGCGGCCTCACGGCTTGAACAGACGCCGCGATGTCTTGCGGTCCCGTGCCGTTCGGCACGGGATGCTCGACATCCAGCGATGTGCGTCAGATCGCGGCGTTGATCCAGCGCATCAGTTCGCCCTTGGGCGCGGCACCGACCTTCTTGGACACCTGCTTGCCATCCTTGAAGAGGATCAGCGTGGGGATGGATTGGACCCCGAGCTTGATGGTCGTGTCGGGGTTCTCGTCGATGTTGAACTTGGCCACCTTGACCTTGCCCTTCATCTCCTTGGCAATCTCTTCGAGAGACGGGCCGATCATGCGGCAGGGACCGCACCATTCGGCCCAGAAGTCCACAACCACGGGCTCGGACGACTGCAGGACGTCGGCGTCGAAACTGGTATCGGTGACCTTGGCGGTGACGGAATCTGCCATGACGGGCTCCGGAGCTTGGCCGAGGGGACGGCGCGTTGAAATCGGAGGTAAGATCGCGGCCCGTCCGCGTCAAGCCGCGCCCGCGTCGGGCAGGCGGTGGATATCCTGCGGACCCAAGCGCGCGATGGCGTCGTCCAGGGCCATGCCGCCGATGCGGCGCTCCGGCCGGATCTCGGCCAGCGGCACCAGCACGAAGGCGCGGTTGAGGATCTCGCGATGGGGCAGGGTGAGATCGGGCGTGTCGAGCTGCACGCCGTCGTAGTACAGGATGTCGATGTCGATCAGGCGGGGACCCCACCGTTCCGCGCCGGTGCGGCCCATGTCGGTCTCGAGCCGCTTCACATGGACCAGCAGGGCGGTGGGGGCCAGGGCCGTGGTGCCCCAGGCGCAGGCGTTGACGAACCAGTCCTGGGGCACGTGCCCCCAGGGCGCGGTGCGGTACAGGGACGAGACGCGGAGATCGCGCACGAGGCCCTCGGCTTCGAGCCTGCGGGCGGCGTCGCGGACGTGGGCCGCTTTGTCGCCGATGTTGCTGCCCAGCCCGATCCCGACCTCGACGGAGGGAGCCGTGACACGACCGGTCACGGCCCGGCTCCCGTCAGGGCCGCGAAGACCGTGATGGCGGCCGCATGGGCCGCCACGTCGTGCACCCGGAAGACCGAGGCGCCGAGCGAGCCGGCCGCGAGGTGCGCCGCGACCGATTCGACCAGCCTGTTCTCGACGGGCGCGCCCGTCAGCCGGCCCAAAAAGCTCTTGCGCGACAGGCCGACCAGGACCGGCAGGCCGAAGCCGCGCAGCCGCGGGATGGCCGCCACCGCCTCGACCTGCTGGCGCGGCGTCTTGCCGAAGCCGATCCCCGGATCGAGGATGATCCTGTCGCGCCCGATCCCGGCCGCCTCGGCCAGGGCCAGGGAGCGGGTGAAGAAGGCCTCGATGTCACCGGCGATGTCGATCCGGTCGTCGGCCGCGCCGCGGTTGTGCATGATCACGACGCCCGCGCCCGCCTCGGCCACGGCGTCCGCCATGCCGGGGTCGCCCTGCAGGCCCCAGATGTCGTTGATCAGGGTCGCGCCCCGGCGCAGCGCCTCGCGGGCCACCGCGGCCTTGGCGGTGTCGACCGAGACCGGTACCGGAAACCCGGGCAGCAGGGCCTCGATGACGGGCAGGATCCGGGCGTATTCCTCGGCGGCCGTGATGGGCGTGAAGCCGGGCCGGGTCGACTCGCCGCCGATGTCGACGAAGGCTGCGCCCTCGTCGGCCAGCCGCCATGCCTGCGCCACCGCGGCCTCGGCGCGGTTGAAGCGGCCGCCGTCCGAAAAACTGTCCGGCGTGACGTTCACCACGCCCATGAGCCGGAACCGCGCGCTCCCGTCCGCCGTCACGGTCCCGGGCTCCCGTCCTCGAGCGCGTCCCGCAGCAGCTTGTAGCGCGCGCGGGTCACCATCATGGTCTGCAGCCAGGTCGCGAGGTCGTCCCAGGGGTCCTTGACGGTGCCGAGGCCCGAGATGAAGGCCACCACGGTGCCGATCTGCGTCTTGCCGATCACCACGAACCAGCCGCCCACGCCCAGGATGGCCGCGATGCCGAACTGATGGCACAGGTTCATGAGGAAGTTCATCGAGAACTTGAGCTTGTAGACGCCCATGTTGAGCACGAACACGTCGGCGAACCGGCCTTCCTGCGTGGCGGTGCCGGCCTGGCCGTCCTCCCCGCCGACCACCTGGGCGCTGGCTTCCCGCAGCAGCGCGATCCTGGCTTGGGCCCGGCGGTTGATGGCCTGCTGGATCAGCGGCACGAAGATCATCTGCGGCACGTAGACGCCCAGCAGCACGAGGGCGATCACAGGCTGGATGTAGATCAGGTAGCCGACCACGAACACCATGATGCCGGCCTGCAGCACGGGTTCGGAGAAGCTTTCTCCCATGAAGGCGCCGATGGGTTCGCTTTCCGCAACGATCATGGACACGCGGGTGCCTCGCTGCTCGGCGTCGAGGGCCGGGTCCTCGGCCGGACCGGCGCCCCGGTTGATGTAGGAGCGCACCCCGCGCACCGCGTGTTCCGACACCCAGGCGCGGTAAAGGTTGGACAGGAGCTTGGTCAGCCCCTGGGTCAGCACGACGCTCGCGTAAAAAAGGGCCAGCAGGGTGATCGAGCGCAGCCCGCTTTCCTTAATGGCGTGGTTGATCATGCGCCGCTGCACCTCGATGGGGGCCGTATCGAGCAGCGCCACAACGATCGACAGCGCGCACAGCCAGACCTGATCCCCGGCGCTCAGCCGCCAGGCAAGCCCGAACAGGGTCGGGGGCAGGGGGCGTCCTTCGAGCGGCGTTTCGCGTTCGTGCACGTCGTGCCGCCAGGGCGTGGGCCACAGGCTGAAGCGCGGCAGCGGACGCTGCGGCCGGTCGCGCGGCGCGGCGCCCGACGGTGGCGCGGCCGCCGATGCATCGACCATGATATCCCTCCCGTTGAACGCGCGATCCCTTGCCGGGCGGCCCGCCGGTTCCGCCCGGCCGCCCCCAGCCTGGACTCCATACAGGCCGGCTCCGATATCCTCAAACCGAGGGTTCGCGGCCGGTGCCGCTGATCCGGGGCAGGGCATCGATCATGGCGTGATGCCGCCGGAACTGGTCGCGGCGCCCGCTTTGCAAGACCGGCACCATCCGCTAGGGCTGCGGCATCCGCGTCGCTGCCACTGGATCCCGAATGAGCCCCAGCCCGCCCGACAGTTTCGATTACGTCATCGTAGGCGCGGGCTCGGCGGGCTGCGTGCTGGCGTCCCGCCTCACCGAGGACGCGTCCACCACCGTGCTGGTGCTGGAATTCGGCGGCTCGGACCGGTCGGTGTTCATCCAGATGCCGGGCGCGCTGTCGATCCCGATGAACAAGGACAGGTACAACTGGCGCTACGAGAGCGAACCTGAGCCGGGCCTCGACGGACGGCGCATGCACTGCCCGCGCGGCAAGGTTCTGGGCGGCTCGTCCTCGATCAACGGCCTCGTTTACGTGCGCGGCAATCCTCATGACTTCGATGGCTGGGAGCGGGAAGGCGCGGCCGGCTGGGGATACCGCGACGTGCTGCCCTACTTCAAGCGCGCTGAAAGCCGACGGGAAGGCGGCAACGCCTACCGGGGCGCGGATGGCCCGCTCGCCACCACCTACGGATCGCTGCGCAACCCGCTCTACGACGTGTTCGTGCAAGCCGGGCGGCAGGCCGGCTATCCCGTGACGGACGACATCAACGGGGAGCAGCAGG
>CAXTEP010000090.1:6427-8967 GCA_964243125.1 uncultured Lichenihabitans sp.
GCCGGGCGGCAGGCCGGCTATCCCGTGACGGACGACATCAACGGGGAGCAGCAGGAAGGCTTCGGGCGCATGGACATGACCGTTAAGGACGGCGTGCGCTGGTCGGCCGCCAACGCCTACCTGAAGCCCGCCATGGCGCGGCCCAACCTCAAGGTCGTCACGCATGCGCTCGTGTCCCGCGTGCTGTTCGAGGGGCGGCGCGCCACGGGCGTCCGCTACGAGCAGGGTGGCGTCGCGCGCGAGGCGCGGGCCCGCCGCGAGGTGATCCTGAGCGGCGGACCCATCAACTCGCCGCAACTGCTCAAGCTGTCGGGCGTGGGCCCCGGCGCCGAACTGGGCCGCCTCGGCATCCCGGTCGTGCACGACCTGCCGGGGGTGGGCGAGAACCTGCAGGACCACCTCGAATTCTACTTCCAGGTCGCCTGCACCCAACCCATCACCCTGTTCGGGCAGACCGGGCTCGTGCGGCGCGGGATGGTCGGCGCCGAATGGCTTCTCTGGCGGACGGGACACGGGGCCACCAACCATTTCGAGACCTGCGGGTTCATCCGCTCCCGGCCTGGCGTGCCCTATCCCGACATCCAGTACCATTTCCTGCCCATGGCCGTGACCTACGACGGCACGGGCCTGGCCGACGAGCACGGGTTCCAGGCCCATGTCGGGCCGATGCGGTCCAAGAGCCGCGGCTCCGTGCGGCTCCGTTCGGCCGATCCGCGCGACAAGCCCGCGATCCGGTTCAACTATCTCGGCCACCCCGACGACGTGGTCGAGATGCGGGCCTGCGTGCGGCTAACGCGCGAGATCTTCGCGCAAGCGGCCTTCGATCCCTACCGCGGGCGGGAAATCCAGCCGGGCGCCGACGTGGTGGACAACGAGGCCATCGATGCCTTCGTGCGCGCCAAGGTCGAGAGCGCCTACCACCCGTCCTGCACGTGCAGGATGGGCCAGCGATCCGATCCAGCCGCGGTGGTCGATCCGAACGCGCAGGTAATCGGCCTCGACGGCCTGCGCGTGGTCGACAGCTCGATCATGCCGTCGGTCACGACTGGCAACCTCAACGCCCCCACGATCATGATCGGGGAGAAGGCGGCCGACATCATCCGAGGCCGCGCGCCGCTCGCGGCCTCGAACGCGCCCCTCTACCAGGCCGAGAACTGGGCCGTGGCGCAGCGGTGACGCCGCTTTCCGCCCGAAGTGCGCCGCGACGGTGGAACCAACGGGGCGCGCCGGCCGTTCCGACCGGTACATTCCGTGAACAAAAGGTGCGCCCGATGAGCGATAAGCATAGCCACGATCACAACCCGAAGCTGGACGAGAACCCGGGTTCCAACACCGTCAAGGACCCCGACCAGTGGGCCTCGGGCGAGGACCCGATGACCGGCGCCCAGGCCTCCTATCTGAAGACCCTGTCCGAGGAAGCCAAGGACGAGGAGGGCTACGAGGACGGGATCAGCAAGGCCGAGGCGTCCAGGCGCATCGACGCGCTCAAGAAAAAGCTCGGGCGCTGAGCTTCGCCGATGCGCCGGACCTTACCGGCGCTTGGGGAAGGGCAGGCCGAAGCGGCGGCACAGGAACAGGCCGCCGTGCCGCAGCCCGGCATTGTCGATGCTGTGGCTGACGCCGAGCGACAGGTGCCACTCGCAGGTGAGGCCCGCCTTGGCGAGGTCTTCGGTCGATTGCAGCAAGCCATCGAGCGGGATGACCTGATCGGCGTCGCCGTGCACGAGCAGGATGGCAGGCGGTTCGCCGCGCCGCGTCCGGGCGGTCGCCTCGCCGAGATGCTCGGGCCCGACCAGCAGCCCCGAGAAACCCAGGATGGCGGCGGGGGCCAGCGGACGGCGAAGGCCGGCGTGCAGGGCCATCATGGTACCCTGGCTGAAGCCGACGAGCGCCATCCGTGATTCGTCCAGGCCGTGCCGGGCCAGTTCCTCGTCCAGGAAGCCGTCGAGGGTCGGCCGCGCCTTGGTGACGCCGCGCCATCGCTCGCCGGGATCGCGGAACGTGAGGTCGAACCACTGCCGGCCGGTCGGCGACTGGACGCAACGTTCAGGCGCATTCGGGGCCACGAACACAGCGTCCGGGAGCCACGGCTGCCATTGCCGCCCGATCTCGATCAGGTCGCGGCCATCTGCTCCATAGCCGTGCAGGAACACGACCAACTGCCGGGCGTGGCCGGACCGGGGCGGAACGCGAGGACCGTCGAGGGACATGCGGGTCAACCCGTGGTGGATAAGGTGCGGCGGCCGCGGTCGGCGGAAACGGGTCAGGTCGAGCTGCCGCGGGCCGTTGCTGCTCACGGTCCCCGGAAGCGAGCGGTTGCTACCCTCATCGCTTCCTCGGCGTCAAGGCGCGACCGGCACCCCGTTCCGCCCCTTGACGACCCGGTAGGTGGCCCAGAGCAGCCGCGCCGCGACCGCCCGGTACGGTCGCCAGCGCTCGCCCAGCATTCCGAGTTCGGCCGCGGTGGGCCGCGTCGCCAGATCGAGCACGATCCGCGCGGCCTCCTGCAGGGCGAGATCGCCGGCCGGCCACGCGTCGGG
>CAXTEP010000090.1:9067-12541 GCA_964243125.1 uncultured Lichenihabitans sp.
TCCACGGCGGCCCTGAGCCGGCCCGCGATGGCGGCCGCGCTCGCGGTGGACACCTGCTGCCCCACGACGATAGTGGCGAGCCCCGCGAAATTGGGGGTGAGACGCCGCAGGGGTGGTGGCCCGCCGGTCGCGAGCATGCGGTCGACCGGGCCGGGGTCCAGGCCTCTCAGCTGTGTGATCGCCGCCGCGAGCGCCGCCTCGCTGTTGATCGGCAAGCAGGGAGGGTCGGGGTGCCGCACGGGCGTTGCGGCTACCGGGTTCGGCATGATCTATCGATCCCGCACGATCGAGCGGAGTCGCTCCGGAGGTTCAGGCTGCCGGACGTCGCCGAACGCATGAGCGAATCCACGCCCCCATGATGAACCGACCCGTGTTCCGCTTCGCGCCCTCGCCCAACGGCCGGCTGCACCTGGGGCATGCTTATTCGGCCCTGCTGAACCATCGCCTGGCCGACCGGGCCGGCGGCGTGCTGCGGCTCCGCATGGAGGACATCGATCCGGCGCGCTGCACGCCGGAGCACGAGGCCGCGGTCGCCGAGGACTTGGCCTGGCTCGGCGTGAACTGGTCGGGACCGGTGCTGCGCCAGTCGGTCCGGTTCAGCCTCTACGCGGCCGTGCTCGACGGGTTCGCGGCGCGACACCTGGTCTACCCCTGCTTCTGCACGCGGGGCGACGTGGCCCGCCGCACCGCCGCGGTCGCGGGCTGGCCGCGCGATCCCGACGGGAGCCCCCGCTACCCTGGCACGTGCCGCGACCTCGCGATCGGTGAACGGCGGCGGTGCCTGGAGGCGGGTGTCCCGTTCTGCCTGCGGCTCGACCTCGCGCGCGCCCTCGACGGCCTGACCGAGCCCCTGGTCTGGGCCGAATGTCGCGAAGGTCCGGACGTCGCCGTCGAGCGCGCCGATCCCGCGGCCTGGGGCGACGCCGTCGTCCGGCGCCGGGACGTGCCGACCAGTTATCATCTCGCCGTGGTGGTCGACGACGCCGACGGCGGCGTCACGGACGTGGTGCGGGGCGAGGACCTGTTCGCCGCGACCGGCCTGCATCGTCTTCTGCAGGTGCTGCTCGGCCTGCCGGCGCCCACCTATCATCATCACGCCCTGGTGCGCGATCCGGACGGGTGCAAGCTGTCCAAGAGCCTGGACTCGCCTTCGCTCGCCGACCTGCGCCGCGGCGGCATGACGGCCGCGCAGGTCCGGCACCGGCTCGGCTTTAGCTGAACCGCCCGGCATGGCCGTCAGTTGGCGGCGCGCTTCTGCGCATCCTGGACCGCGTTGGGGGCGCTGGCGATGAGCGTGTCGATGCGGTCGTGCTCGCGCTTGAACTCCGCCATGACCTTGCCCGAGACTTCGCGAGTCCGGGCGAGCCTGACCCGCATCGGGTCGACGAAATGACCGTTGACGATCACCTCGTAGTGCAGGTGCGGGCCGGTCGCGAGCCCGGTCTGCCCGAGGTAGCCGATCACCTGTCCCTGCCGCACGTGCACCCCGTCCGTCACACCGCGCGCGAACCCCACCATGTGCGAGTAGGTCGTGATGTAGCCGTTGGGATGCTGGATCTCGACGTGGTTGCCGTAGCTCGGCGAGCGTTCCGCCTTCAGCACGGTCCCGTTGCCGGCGGCCAGGATCGGCGTGCCGATCGGGGCCGACCAGTCGACGCCCGTGTGCGGGCGCGAGTAGCCGAGCACGGGGTGGAACCGCATGCCGAACGGCGACGTGAACAGGCCGTTGGGGACCGGCTTGCGGATCAGGAACTTCTCCACCGACCGTCCCTCGTCGTCGAAGAAGGTGGGGCCGGGGTCCTCGGGCGCCTGAAACCGATAGTAGCGGAACGTCTCGTCGCGCACCGTCAGCGACGCGAAGAGGAGCTCCTGGCGGTCGTCGCCGTCGTCGCTGTTGGCGAAGAAGGCGTCGAGCGAGTCGCCGCCCTCCGCGGCCTGCTGGAAGTCCACGTCGTTGGAGAAGATGCGGACCATCGTGTCGATGACCGGCTTCGGGAGCTGCTGCTTCAGGGCCGTCTGGTATAGGCTGTCGTACAGGCGCATGCGGCCAGCGTCGTCGTCGTCGGAGCCGGGAGGCGGCCCCTTGCGGGGCGCCGCGACGGCCTCGACGCGCACGTAATGGCCACCGTCGTTCAGCGCGACCGTGGCTTCGAGCGTCTCGTCCAGGTAGACCGACACGCGCGCGATCTGGCGGCCGGCGCGCGCGTCATCGAGGCCTGTCATCTGCAGCCGCAGCCGGCGGCCTTCGAGGGTCGGCTGCCGCCCGCCGCCCGCCGCGAACGCCGAAACGATGTCGCGGATCTGCGGGCCGGATGCCCCATTGGCCCTGAGCGCGTCTTCGAGCGTATCACCGTGATGCATGACGACGAGCCGTTCCTCGAAGGGCAAACCGTCGTGCGGCCCCTCGGACCGCTGAATTGTCGTGACGTTTTCGGGCACCATCCGGACGTCGATCGACGAGAAGGGGCCCGTCCCGTAAGCGGCCGGGTCGGCGTAGCCGAGGAGGCTCGCGGGAAGTGCCCCCGTGCGGATGGTGCGCATCAGGAGGAGCTGCGGCGGCAGGGACGCGACCGACGGGGTCTGGCCGCCGGACGGCTTGGCCTGCTGGGCGACCTGCGCGGCCGCCTCGGCGGCCGATAGCTCTCCCGAGAACTGGGCCGCATCGGCCGCCACCAGATCGCGGGCCACGAAGGCCACCTCGGCGGCGTCGAGGACAGGTCCTGCATCGGGGGTAGGGTCGGGCGCGTTGCCCTGGTCGAGGGCGAGCAGCTTCATGGGGTCGAAGGCCGGCACCTGGTCGGCCAGGTCGGTGGGCGTCAGCGTCAGGGTCGTGGCCACGTGGGTGTAGCCGCGCAGGCGTATCACTTGCTTGTCGCCGACATTGACCGTGGTGGGCGCCTGGAAGCTCTGTTTTTCAGCCAGAATGTCCACGGTCTTGACGATCCGGTCTCCCTTGCGCAGGCCGGAGCCGCCCTTGGCGTCGTCCCGCGGCCCGGCCGCGATTTCGGGGGTGGTCGCGAAAGTCGTCTGGCGGTCGAGCGCCGTGTAAATTGCGGTGCCGATCAGGCCCGCGCCCGACAGCGCAACCAGCACGGTTCCGCAAAGCCAGCGCGTCGAGACCGCCCGCGTGTCCTGCACGGCCCGTCCCCGAGGGGCGGGCCGAAGCGCGGGCTCGGTGCCCAGCGGAAAGGTTTGGTTGGCAAACGGCGTGCCCGCGATAAATCCGGCGGCGTTGCGCAACGGCCCTGCATCCCTGATGAGCCTGCGGCAGAACCGGGGCTTCGAGCGAGTAGGGCGCTTCTATTCGGTTTGCACGCGGCCGTAAACGCCACGGCGTACCCGTCCGATCTCCTGGCGGAGCGGCACGGATGACCAATTGGACCGGCCTTGGTGTCGTTCGCTCCTCCTAAGGCCCCCCTTTCATTTTCCGCTTGACCTCTGCGGGGGTGTTCTCCTATATCGTGTTCATCGACG
>CAXTEP010000091.1:0-12503 GCA_964243125.1 uncultured Lichenihabitans sp.
GTCGTGGAGGCGGGGGCGGCTGGCGCCGCGGGAGGGAACGGGGCCGCGCCTTGGCACCAGGACGAGGCCCCGGGGGCCGGAACCGCGCCGGGTTCCGCGTTTCTGTCCGGCGGGACCGGCGCGGCGGCACGCTTGGTCTTGTGGCTCGGCGCCGTGACCGCCGGGCCACCGGCCTCGGCGGGCGTCGCGGGAACCGCAACCGCATTGGTCGCACTCGCCGCTGCCGCCGCGGGCGTTCCGGCCTGGGTCGCGGGCAATTGGGTGGCCAGCGGGGCCGCGGTGCTTGCCGGTTCCCCCGCCAGCGCCGCCGCCCAGGCGCTCACGTCGACCGGCGCCCGGCATGCCGGCTCGCGGCCGGCATTATCGGGGCCCGCCGCGAGCTTCGGGGCGCCTTTGCCGGGGGCGGGATCGCCGGGCGCCGCCGGCTCGGCGGTTTGCGGCGGGCCCGGGTCCGCCGGCGCTCCCGGGCCCGAAACGTCGGCCAGCACGCGTCCGAAGGCGTCGTCGCGGGCGCCCTGCGCGACCGGGAGGGAGGGCGTGAAATCGGGAGCCGCGAAACGGTTGGCCGCGATGCCGAGGTCGCTCATGGGGTTGCTTCCAGAAGGGTGTCGCTGTCGGCGATCGACCGGCGGCCCTGCTGCAGCAGGGCCGTGGCGTCGCCGTCGGCCGGAGAGGTCGCGGCCGGGTCGACGGGGCCGCCGTCGTCGCGCACCGCTTGGGCGACCGCCAGGGCGGCCCGGCGGATGTCGGCGTCGTCCGGATCGAGCCGGGCGGGGTCTGCGGCCTCGAGCAGCTTGACGCCCTCGTCGATGGCGTCCGACACCACGAGCGCCGCGCCGAGGTAGACCTTGCACCGGATCGCGTCGGGGCTGCCGTCGGGCGCGAGCGCGACCGCCTTCTCGGCCGCGAAGCGGGCCGCGACCGTTCTGCCTCCCGCCACGGCGGTTCTGGCGACGTGGACGTAGAAGCCGCGCTGTTCGGCGGGCGTGAAGTCGCCCACGGCGCCGTCGAGGGTCGCCAGGGCCGCGGCGTCGCCCTTCATCGCCAGCGCGGTGCCGGCCGTGATGAAGCGCTGCTTGAAGTTCGCGGCATAGATGGATCCGCGGAACCGCCGCGCGTACTGGCGCGACAGCAGCACGAACTTGGTCAGGCTGCCGCGGTCGGCCAGCATGAAGATCTGCCGCCGCAGCGCCGCTTCCTCGACCAGCGTGCCCGGCACGAGCAGCCGGGCGAGGTCGAGCAGGCTTTCGGCCTTGCTGGCGTCGCTGTCGGCCAGCAGCGTTGCCTCGATCAGGGCCACGTGCCCGCCCAGCGAGGTCGGCAGCGCCGCGGGGTCGATCGTGCGGAACAGCGCGCGGGCGACGTCGTCCTGGCCCTCGCCGTAGGCGAGCGCGCCCTTGAGCAGCGGGTCCAGCTCGGCCGGCATGTTGGCCTTCACCATGATGGCGCGGATGACCGACGGCCGGCCGCCGCTCAGCAGGAACAGCACGGCCGCGCGGCCGTTGCGGGGATCGCGCCACAACTCGGGGTCGGCCGCGAGGAACACGTCGGCAATGTGGCTCATCAGCTTGGGTTGCGCGGCTTGCGCGGCCGCGTTGCCCTGGGCGATCTGCTCCTGCAGCAGTTGCAGCCGCCGCATCATCGCGAAGGGGGCGTTGGGCTGGGCGGCCTCGACGCTCTCGGCCGCGCGGGCCGGTCCCGGACGGCAGGGCAGCACGGCGACCAGCACGGCCAGGCACGCGACCCGCAGGCGCCCCGCAGCGCGGCGCCCTGCGGCACGGTTCGTCGCGGCGCGGCGGCTCACGGGGCGGCGCTTTCGAGCAGGATCTCGATGCGCCGGTTCTCGGGGCTGCCGGGGTCCTTGGGGTTCTTGAGGTGATGGTCGGCGTAGCCCTCGATCCGTTCGAACCGCTGCTCGTCCAGGCCGCCGCGCACCAGCATGTAATGAGCCATGTGGGCGCGCGCGGCCGACAGGCGCCAGTTGTCGTAGGTGTCGGACTTGAACGGACGGCCGTCCGTGAAGCCGCGCACCACGATCCTGCCCTTTTCGGCCTTGAGCAGGCGCCCGACCTTCTCCATCAGGGCCACGAGCCTGGGGTTGGGCTCGGCCGAGGCGCTGGCGAACATGGAGAAGTTCTGCGCGTCCGTGATGTCGACCAGGGTGCCGTCGCCGGTGTGGCGGACCTCGATGCGGGGCTCCTTGCCGGCCGCGGCCGCACCCTGCGGCTCCAGGGCCGCGAGCTTGGCCGCGAGGTCGCCGGGTGCGGGTTTGACGGCCGGCTCGGGGACGTCGGGGTGCCTGGCGTCCTGCGGTTGCGGAGGCACGGGCTCGGCCTTGTCGGCTGAGGCGGCGGCCGGCGGCGGTACGGGTGCGGGCTCGGGAATGCCGGGCGTGGCGCCCGGCGGGTAGGGGATCGGCTCGAAAGGATCCCGGTAGGCCTCGCCCCCCTTGATGCCGACCGCGCCCGACCCGCCCAGCGTGCCCTCGGTCGGGGCCTTGCTCTTGGGCGTCGTGGGGGCGGTGGCGTTCTTGGCCGCCAGTTCGGCCAGAACCGCGTAGGGGTCCTTGAACAGTTCGGCCTCGTCGCGCTTGCCCGACTGGATCGCGCCGGCCTCCTCCTTGCCGGGCGAGGGGGCGTCCTTGCTTTCGCTGGCGCTCTTCTCGGTCTTGGTGGAGGTGTCGCCCGCCGCCTTCTCGGACTTGGGGGCCGTGGAGGGCGAGTCCTTCTTGGGGTCGCTGAGGCCGTGCGGCTGGTGGGTCGAGTCGACCAGCTGCATGGGGTTGAAATAGTGGGCGATCGTAGCCTTGGTCTTGTCGCTGGCGGCCAGCAGCCACATGATCAGGAAGAAGGCCATCAGGGCCGTCATGAAGTCCGCGAAGGCGATCTTCCACACGCCGCCGTGGTGCTCGTCGTGGTCGCCGCCGTGGCGCTTGATGATGACGATCTCGTGGGCGTGGGCCTCGTCGCTCATGGGTCGCTCCGCAGCGCGTCCGCGAGGCCCGTGGCCCACGACTGGAGGTGGGACCGGATGGTGGTGTCGCCCGCCACGATCGTGACCTCGGGCGCGTCGGTTTCGCTGAAGTCGAGCACCGCCCGGTCGCCCAGCGTGCCCTGCAGGGCCGCGATCAGGTCGGCGGGCCCGCTGATCCTGATCACGGCCTCGGGGCCGCCGTTGATCAGCGTGATGATGGCCTCGCGCGCTTCCGCGATGGCCTTCTGCCGCACCGACTGGGTGACGATCGGCTCCAGGAGCTCGGCCAGGATCGCGGCCGTGCGGTTCTCGAGCTCGGCCAAGCCGTCCCGGAGCTGCGCCGCCACCGCGTCGGCGAGCTCCGCGGTCCAGGACTGGCGCAGCAGCTCGATCTGGCGCGCCTGGGCGTCCTTCATCTCGCCGAGCCGGGTCACCAGGGCGTCCTGGGCCGCCGCCTCGCCGTCCGCGAAGCCTTCCCGGCGGGCTTCGGCCAGCCGGGCCTCGATCTCGTCGCCGTCGGGCGCGGACCCGGCCGCCAGCGGCTCGAAGCCGTCGTCGGCCTCGAAGTCCAGGCCGAAGGGCTCGGGCGCGTCCGGGTCCGCGGCGGCGGGCGCCGCGGGCGCCCGGCGGGGCTCGAACACGGTCGGCTTGAATTCGGGAAGGAAGCGCGCGAGCGGGATCGTCACGCCGCGAGCTCCGCGTGGATCCACTGCTTCAGCACGGCCGCGGCCTGCTCCTCATCGAACTCGATCATCTGTTCGAGCCGCTTCTGGGGCGAGCGCCGTGGCGCGTTGGTCAGGTCCTCGATCAGGCTCGCCTCCTCCCAGCCGGTCTCGATCTGCGCGGGCGTCATCATCTCGGGCATGTCCAGCGCGGGCGGCAGGTCCGGCATGACGATCTCGTCCGATAGTTCGGCCACCGCGGTGCCGGTGCCGCCGCCCGACAGCACCCGGACCAGCGGCCGGATGCCGAACACCACCACCACCCCGGTGACGGCCAGGATCATGAGCGCGTTGATCAGCGTGCCCGACTGGCGCATCAGGGCGTCGCCCAGGCCCGTCGAGGCCACGGGTTCGAGCGCGTGGTCGGGGTCCACGAAATCCACCGCCATGACCTTGAGGACGTCGCCCCGCGCCTTCTCGAACCCGGCCGCGGAGGCGACCAGCTGCTCGATGTCGGCCATCTTCCTGTCCGCGACCTCGGACCCGGCCTTCTCGCCGAGCGAGGCCAGCAGCGCCGACCGGTTGACCACGACCGCGATGGACAGCCGGTCGATGCCGTAGCCGTTGCTGACCGTGGTGGTGACCTTGGACGACACCTCGTAGTTGGTCAGCTCCTCCTTCTTCTGGTTCTCCTCGTTGGATTGCTTGCCGTCCTGGCCCGACGGCTTTGCCTGCGGCACGTTCTGGCTGACGCTCGTGGGCGACTGGGCGCTGGAGTTCTGGGAGTTCTGGGTTTCCTTGACGGTGCGGACCGAGCGCTCCACCCGCCCATCCGGGTTGAACACCGTCTCGTTGGTCTGCCGCGTGTCGATGTTGAGCCTGGCCGCCACGCTGATCTGCACGTTGCCGACGCCCAGCGAGGGCGCGAGCGTCCGGCGGATGTTGTCCTGGATCGTGTGGCCGATCATCTTCTCGAGGTCGAGCATCTTGCCGGGCGCGGCGCTCTCGGAGTCGTCGCCCGAGGCGAGAAGCGCGCCATCGGTGCTGAGCACCGTGACCTCCTCGACCGTCATGCCCGGCACGGCGGCGGCCACCAGGTGCCGGATGGCCTGGGCCGAATGGTTGTCGTCGAGCGTCGCGGCGCGGATCACCACGGACGCGGAGGCGGGCTGCTTGGCGTGCCGGAAGGATCCCTCGTCGGGCAGCACGATGTGGACCCGCGCCGCCTTGATGCCCGACATGGACTGGATGGTGCGGGCGAGCTCGCCTTCCAGCGCCCGGACCCGGGTCACGTCCTGCATGAAGGAGGTGAGGCCGAGCGAGCCGAGCTTGTCGTAAAGCTCGTAGCCCGCGTTGGTGGAATGCGGCAGGCCCTTCTCGGCCAGCAGCATGCGGGCCTGGGCGGTCTGGCCGTAGCGGACCAGCACCGTGGTGCCGTCGGGGCTCACGTCGAAGCCGATGTTGGCGTCGCGCAGCGCCGCCCCGATGCTGCTCACGTCCTGCCGGTCAAGCCCGGCGTAGAGCGACTCCATGGACGGGCGGCTGAGGTAGTAGCTGCCGAGGCCGGTCAGGGCGAAGACCGCCACCCCGACGGCCGCCAGCGCCGCGAGCTTGCGTCCCCCGAGCTGGAGCAGATTGGCCCACAGCCTTTGCACCTGTTCCATCGCGTTCATGCGTCAGCGGCCCCAGACGGCACCCGTTCGGTGGGGCAATCTGGGGCCGCAACCTTGCGCGAACGTGATGGCTCCGGCGGTTCGTCAGAACAGTTCCATATCGCCCGCGCGCGCCTCGGCACCCGCCGCCGCCGTGGAACCGCCGGCGCGCAGCCGGTCCGCGAGCCCCCCGAGCGTGAGCCCGTCCAGGAGCCGGTCGATCCTGTCGCGGTCGATCGGGGGCGCCCCGGCCGCGAGATCGCCCACGAACCGCGACAGGTCGCGCAGCGTCTGCTCCACCGCGTCGAGGCTTTGCAGCCGGACTACGAGCGCGGGCCCGACCGCGCGGGCCTCCGTCAGCACGGGCGCGAGGTCGTCCTGCAGGGACTTGAGGGCGGCGGCGGCCCCGGCGAGCTCCGCCCCGACGCGGCCCAGTACATGATCCATCGCGGTGATCCTCACGCACGGGTTCGAGCAGGCCACACCCACAGGGTCGGTCAGAACAGTTCCAGGTCGCCCGCGTTGGCGGGGCGGGCCGGCGCCTGGACCGGACGCTCGTGGATCTGCTCGGCCGGCGCCATGAAGATGCGCCGGGCGCGGCCCGACACGGGCCAGAACTGCAGCCGGCGCCCGCGGCTCCCCAGCAGACACTCGCCCACCAGCGTCAGCCGCTCGCGCTGCACGAAGGCGCGCGCGAAGCTCGCGTTCTGGGCGCCCACGTCGGACAGGCCCACGACCGTCTTGGCGCCGCCGAACAGCTTGACCTCCATGCGCCCGCGCTGGGCGCCCCGGGTCAGCAGGGCGTTGACCAGGAGCTCCATGGCGTGCACGCCGGTCCGCTCCATCTCGGAGCGGTCAGTGTCCGGCGACGCGCCCGGCAGCAGGAAATGGTTCATGCCGCCGACGCCCGCGAGCGGGTCCCTGATGCAGGCCGCCACGCAGGAGCCGAGCATGGTGGCCAGGACGACGTTGGGGTCGTCCGACACCTTGTGCTCGCCCTGGATCAGGTGGACCACCCGCTCGGGTCCCCGCGCGAAGGTCGTGGCCCGCGGCTGGGCGAGGCTCATTGCAGGGCGCCGAAAACCGCTTCGATCTTCTTGCGGAGCTCGGGAACGTCGACCGGCTTCTTGAGGTAGTTGTTGACCTGCAGGCTCATGGCGAGCTGCAGGAACTCCTTGCTTTCCACCCCCGTGAGCAGGAAGAACGCCGACTTCTTGGTCGGCGCGTTGGCCCGCACGGCGCGCAGCAGCTCGACCCCGTTGAGCTTGGGCATGTGGTAGTCGGAGATCACCAGGTGGGCCGGCTGCTGCATCAGCATCTGCAGGGCCTCCTCGCCGTCCTTGGCCATGGCGACGTTCTTGATGCCGATGTCGGCGAGGCCCGAGCGGATCAGCATGCGGCTGGTCTGCTGATCGTCGGCGATCAGGACCTTGAGGGCGGAAGCAAGCGGCATCGTCGTGACCTCGCCTTACTGGTTTGTCGCCGAAATGATCTCGGAGCCGATCTTCCGGATGGGAAGCTGCTTCTCGACCGCGCCCACCTCGAACGCCGCCTTGGGCATGCCGTAGACCAGCGAGCTCGCGCCGTCCTGCCCCAGGGTCGAGGCCCCGGCCTGCCGCATCGCCAGCAGGCCCTTGGCGCCGTCCCGCCCCATGCCGGTCAGGATCACCCCCACGGCCCGGGCACCCGCCACCCGGGCCACCGAGTTGAACAGCACGTCCACCGAGGGGCGGTGGCCGTTCACCGGGTCGGCGGCCCGGAGCCGGCACCGCAGGGTCGCGGCGCCGCTGATCTCGAGGTGGTGGACCTCGCTGCCCGGCGCGATGTAGACCCGGCCCTCGCCCAGCACGGCGCCGTCGGTCGCCTCTGCGATGGTGGGGGCGCAGAGCCGGTTCAGCCGGTCCGCGAAGCTCTTGGTGAAAACAGGGGGCATGTGCTGGGTGATCACGGTCGGCGGGCAATTGGCCGGGTAGGAGGCCAGCAGCGTGGTGAGCGCCTCGACCCCGCCCGTCGACGAGCCGATCGCCACCACCCGCCCGTCCGAGCGGTAGGCCTGCCCCGGTCCGCCGTCCGGGCCAGCGGCTTCGGTCCGGGCCGCGGGCGGGCGGCCCACCCGGGCGTCCACGGCCACGCGGACCTTGTCGACGAGCTCGCCGAAGATCGCGCGGTCGCCGGGCTGGGGCTTGGCGATGCAGTCGACCGCGCCGATCTCGAGCGCCTTGATGGTGGTCTCGCCGCCCGCGCTCGTCAGGTTGGACACCATGATGACGGGCGTCGGGCGGAGCCGCATCAGCTTTTCGAGGAACTCGAGGCCGTTCATCTTGGGCATCTCGACGTCGAGCGTGATGACGTCGGGGTTCAGGGCCTTGATGGCCTCGCGCGCCTCGAAGGGGTCCGAGGCTTCCCCCACCACCTCGATGTCGGGCGCGCTGGTCAGCACCGCGGCGATCATCTGCCGCATGCTGCGCGAATCATCCACCACCAGGACACGCGTCCGTTTCATGGGCCCGATCTCCCGGTAAGCTTGTAGGTCGTGGTGCCGTCGTTGCCGAACGAGGCGGCCGAGGCGCCGGACACCCGCTCGGAATGCCCGACGTAAAGGGACCCGCCCGGGGCCAGCAGGCCCGCGAAGCGCCCCCAGATCCGTTCCTGGGTCGGCTCGTCGAAGTAGATGACGACGTTGCGGCAGAAGATGGCGTTGAACGTGCCCCGCATGGGCCAGTGGCCGATCAGGTTCAGTTCCCGGAAGCTCACCAGGGCCCGCACGTTGTCGCTCACCCGGACGGTGCGGCTCGCGGCGTCGCGGACGGGCGCGAAGAAGCGCGAGCGCTCCATCTTGGGTACGCTGGCCGTGACGCCCTCGTCGTAGACGCCGCCCTGCGCTTCCGCCAGCACGTTGGTGTCGATGTCGGTCGCCAGCACCTTGATGTCGAGCGAGGCCGCTTCGGGCATCAGGCCCAGGATGCACATGGCGATCGAATAGGGTTCGTGGCCCTTGGAGCAGCCCGCCGACCAGATCCGCACGCGCCCGCCCTTGCGGGCCGCCTGGAGCAGGGGCGGCAGGGTGCGCTGCTTCAGGTGCTCGAAATGGTGCGGCTCGCGGAAGAAGCTCGTGACGTTGGTGGTGAGCGCCACCAGCATCTGCTTGCGCTCGTCGCTCCCGCCCTCGCCCGCCACCAGCGCGCAATAGTCCCGGAACGATTCGAGCCCCAGCACGCGCAGGCGCTTGGCGAGCCGGGAGTAGACCAGCGTGGCCTTGGTTTCGGGCAGGAAGATGCCGGCGTCGGCGTGCAGCATGGCCGCGATCGCCCGGAAATCCTCGGCGCACAGCACGAGGTCCCCGTCCACGAGGCTCTGCGACGCCGCACCGGCCCTGGTTTTGCCCGCGACCGTCACGCCGCGACCTGTTCCTGGGCGGGCAGCAGTTGGTCGATGGCCACCAGGCTGATCATCCGGCCGTCGATCGCCAGCACGCCGCGCACGAAGCTGCGCGCCATGTCGGACGCGACGTCGGGGGTCGGCTGGATGGAGTCGTTGGTCACGGTCAGGATGTCGGACACGGCGTCCACCAGGAGCCCCACCACTTGGGCGCCCACCTGGGCCACGATGATGACGTGGCGGGCGGTGGGCTCCTTCTCGGGCAGGCCGAAGCGCGCCGACAGGTCGACGATGGGGAGCACGGCGCCGCGCAGGTTGATGACGCCGCGCACGAAGCCGGGCGCGTGGGGGAGGGCGGTGGCGGGCGTCCAGCCACGGATCTCGCGCACCGACATGATGTCGACGCAGAATTCACCCTCGCCGATGCGGAAGGAGATCAGTTCCCGCATGCCGGAAACGTCGGCTTTAGCTTTCTCGATCATGGCGCTCAACCTGCAAGTGCGAGAGTGGGTTCGAACGACGCGTCGCTGCGGGAACCGACCACGACCGCGTCCACGTCGAGGATCAGTGCCACGCGGCCGTCGCCCAGGATGGTGGCGGCCGCGATGCCGGGCACGTGTCCGTAATTGGCTTCCAGGCTCTTGATGACGACCTGGCGCTGGCCCTGGATGGCGTCGACCAGCAGGGCGCTGCGCTTGCCGCCCTCGGTTTCCACCAGCAGCGCGATGCCGGTCCGCGTGTCGGCCTCCTCGGTGCGGTAATGCAGCACCTGACCCACGTCCACGAGGGGGATGAAGCCGTTGCGGACGCCGATCACCCGGGCGCCCTCGCCGAAGCCGTGCACCGTCGTGGCCTTGGGCAGCAGCGTTTCGACGATGGCGGTCAACGGGATCACCAGGGTCTGGCCCGCCACCGTCACCACCATGCCGTCCAGCACCGCCAGCGTGAGGGGCAGGCTGAGCGTGAAGGTGGAGCCGTGTCCGGGCCGGGACGCGATGGAGATGCGGCCCCCCAGCGCCTGGATCGACCGCTTGACCACGTCCATGCCCACCCCGCGTCCCGAAATGTCCGAGATGGTGGCGGCCGTGGAGAAGCCCGGCAGAAAGATGAGGTTGTCGATCTCGTCGTCGGTCAGCTTGGCGTCGGGGGCGATCAGCCCCTTGTCGACCGCGATGGCGCGGACGCGGGACCGGTCGATGCCGGCGCCGTCGTCCGACACCTCGATGACGATGCGCCCCGACCGGTGCAGTGCCGACAGGCGTACCACGCCCTCGGCGGGCTTGCCGGCCGCGAGCCGGACCTCGGGCTTTTCGAGCCCGTGGTCGATGGCGTTGCGGATCATGTGGGTGAGGGGATCGCTCAGGCGCTCGATCACGGTCTTGTCGACCTCCGTGCCCTCGCCCTCGGTGACCAGGCGCACGCTCTTGCCGGTCTGGGCCGCGACTTCGCGGGCGAGCCGGGGCATGCGCTGGAACACCGATTTGACCGCCTGGGCGCGGATCGCCATGACGCTGTCCTGGATCTCGCGGGTCAGCTGTTCGAGCTCGTCGAGCCCGATCGCCACGGCCGAAACCCGCGCCAGGCCCGCCTCGGTGACGCGCTCGGCCAGCATGGCTTGGTTGATCACCAGCTCGCCCACGAGGTCGATCAGCCGGTCGACGCGTTCGAGGTCGACGCGGATCGTCGGCGTGGCCGCGACCGATCCCTTTCGCTCCCCCGCATGGTCGTCGCCGGCCTGCGCCGGGACGTCGGCGGCGGCGGGGGCCGGCGGGATCGCGGGCGGCGCGGAGGAGGGGACCGGGACGGGCGCGGGGGCGACTGGGTCCTCGGGGCCGTCGACGTCGAGGATCGCGGGCCCTTCCGTCGCGACGGGGGCGGGCGGCGGAGCCGCGAGCGGCGTCACGGCGAGGTCCGAGTCCCATTCCACGAAATCGAAGATCTCGCGGACCGACGCCTCGTCCTGCGCGGTCTCGACCTCGACCGTCCAGGACAGGTAGGCGCCCTCCGGGTCGATCTCGCCCAGCAGGGGCAGGGCGGATGCGTCGCATTCGACCCGCACGGTGCCCAGGCGCTCCACCTCGCGCAGCAGGATGGCGGCGTCGTTGCCCTTGGCGTAAAGGTCGGGGCGCGGCTTGAACGTGATGCGGAAGCCCGCGGCCGCGGCGGGGATCTCCAGCGAGCCGAAATCGTCGAAGTCCGACAGGTCGACCGCCACGGGGGTGAACACGAAATCATCGGCGGCGGGCTCGGCGGCGGGCGCCCCGCCGCCCCGCGTGAACGCCGTCAGTTCCTCGACCAGGACGTCGCTGCGGGCCGGGTCGAGCGTTTCGTCGTTGCGGGCGGCCCGCACCAGGTCGGCCAGCACGTCGGCGGCCCGCAGCATGACCTTCAGCACCTCGGGGCCGGGCGCCAGCCGCCCGGTCCGCACCATGTCCATGGTGCTCTCGAAAACATGCGCGAACTTGACCAGGGCGCTCAGGTTGAAGGCGCCGGCGCCGCCCTTGACCGAGTGGACGGCGCGGAACACGGCATTGATGGTTTCCGGATCGTCGTCGCCTTCCTCGATGGCCATCAGGCCCGTTTCGAGTTCGGCGAGTTGCTCCTCGCATTCCTGAAAGAAGGTTTGCTTGATGGCGGCCATCGTGTCCAAGCGCGCAACTCCTTCGAGGTTAGGCCGCGACCCGGCGGACGGCTTCGACCAGCTTCACCGGATCGAAGGGCTTGACGATCCAGCCCGTGGCGCCCGCGCTGCGGGCGCGCGCCTTCTTCTCGGCGTCGCTTTCCGTGCTGAGCACCAGGATCGGCACGGCGCGGTGCCGCCCCTGGCCGCGGACCTCGGTGATGAAGCCGAACCCGTCCAGGCGGGGCATGTTGATGTCGGTGATGATCACGTCGGGGCGCGCGCCGCTCAGCACTTCGAGGCCGTGCATCCCGTCCTCGGCCTGCAGCACCGTGTAGCCGGCCGAGATCAGCGCCACCTTGAGCATGTCCCGCATGGTGCGGGAATCGTCCACGGTCAGAACGGTCTTGGTCACGGGCAGGGCTCCTCAACGGGGATGGCCGCGGTCAGGCCCAGCAGGCGACGGGCGTCCATGAACTCGGGCGACGGGCTCGCGATCGACAGCGCCACCCCGTCGTGCCCCCAGGACGCCACCGCCGACGCGATGACCTGCAGGCACAGGGCACCGACGCGCCTGACCGCGGACGCGTCCACGGTGAGCTCGGACCCCCGCAGCGCCAGCAGCGACCTGGTCAGGTCGGTCGCGGCCGTCAGGTCGAGCGTTTCGTCGAGCGCCAGCCTGTGCGGATCCGCGGCGGGCTCGGCGGCACTCACCGGCGGCCTAGAATTCTTCCCAACTCTCCTCGGCATGGGGGAGCTCCTTTCGCGCGACTGCGGATCCGCCCTGGCCGGTCCTGGCCTTGAGCATCGGTTTGGTTCTGGCCGGGGCCGGCTTGCCGGACGGGCGGCGGACCCCTGCCTCGTGGCCGGTCTGACCGGTCTTGAAGCGCCCCATCAGGCGGGCGAGTTCGCCGGCTTCCTCGAGAAGGGCGCGGTTGGCCGCGGTGGACTGCTCCACCATGGCGGCGTTCTGCTGGGTGACCTGGTCCATCTGGTTGACCGCGGAATTGACCTCCTGCAGCGCCGTCGACTGCTCCTGGGCCGAGGCCGCGATGTCGCCCACCGCGAGGTCGATCTCGCTCACGTGGGTGACGATCCGGCTCAGCGACTTGCCGGTCTCGCCCACCAGGCTGACGCCCTGGCCGACATGAACCGCCGAGGCCGAGATCAGCGTCTTGATCTCCTTGGCGGCCTCGGCCGAGCGCTGGGCCAGGGCCC
>CAXTEP010000092.1:0-12410 GCA_964243125.1 uncultured Lichenihabitans sp.
GTCGGCGGCTTCCTACCCCCGCGCGGCCCCGGAGCACAGCGCCAGCGCGAAGCAGGCCGCGACGACGCGGCCCGGCCCGGCGCGTTTCGCGCTCACGACCGGCCCGCGCCCCAAGACGCCGATGCCACGAACGACAGGGTCAGGCGCTTGGGACCGCCGCCGCCGGCCGCCGCCGCCTCGCCGTCGCCCGCGTCGTCGCGCCCGGCCTGGATCGAGATCTGGTCGAAGAACAGGAACGGCGTGCCGGCCTCGAGGTCGTAGAGCAGGCCTTGCAGGGCCGGTTCCGGAATGTCGCAGCTGACCGACAGCGCCACGGTGGGCGGCACCGCGGCCGCGCCCGTCGTGTCGACCTGGGTGGACGTGACCTTGCCGCCCGCGCCCCGGATGGCCGACACGACGCGGTCCTGCAGGTTGGCGCCCGCCACCGTGGCGCTGTCGCCGGCCACGAAAGGATCGGCGGCCGCTTCGGGCGACGCGCCGGCGCCGGTGCGCCCGAGCGCCGCGATGCGGGCACCCAGGCGGTCGAGACTGTCCCGGGTCTGGGCCAGGGCGGTTCGCCGGTTCGCGACGTCGGCCAGGTTGGACCAGGTCAGGGCGAGCCCCGCCGCGAGCGCCGCGACGTGGACGGCCAGAACCGCGGAACGGATCCACGCGGACGCGAACCGCCCCGTCACGGCGCCAGCCCGACGCCGGGCCGTACCGTGGCCTCCAGGCTGAACCGGTCGGCCGGGTCCTCAGGCAGGCGGGTGGTCGGCGCGAAGAAGCCCGGGGCCGCGAACATGTCCGACTTCTCGAACAGCCGGACCAGCGTCGGGGCGTCGGCCGTGAACCCCACCAGCCGCAGGCGGTTGCCCGCGATCTCGAAGTCGGTCACGAAGGTGTGGTCGGGCAGCAGGCGCGTCGCGGCGTCGAGCACCAGGGTGGCGGACGGCACCTCGCGCTTGCGCTGCTGCAGGGAGCGCCGCGCCGCGAGCGCGGGATCGTTGCCGTTGACGGCCTTGGCCACGAGGGCGCGCTTGGCCGCCAGCTGCCGGTCGAGCCGCTCGGCCTCGTCGGTCAGGCCGGACGCGGTGTACTGGGCGTACAGGCTGGAGCCGATCACCAGGCTCACCACGGCGGCGGTCGCGATCCCGAGCACCCTGCGCCAGAACGCGACCGCGAAGCCCGCCGCCGCGGTCCGGGCGACCACGAGCGCGGTCGCGGCTTCCGGCCCGGGCGCGACATGGTCGGGCGGCAAAACCACCCGGGCCACGATCGCCCCGGCCCCGCAGGCCTCGATCCGCCCGAGAAGCGGCGCCACGAAGGCCCTGTTGGTGGCCGCCACCGTCACGGCGATCTTGCCGTCCGCGCCCGCGGGGTGCGGCTCGTCCCAGCCGAACATCACCTGGTCGGCCTTCCAGGGGGTCAGCCGGTCGATCTGGGTGCCGACGATCGAGGCCACGAAGTCGCGCGCCCGGTCGGGCAGGTCCAGGGTCCGGAACAGGAAGCGCGCCGGGTCGAGGTCGAGCGTGACCAGGCTGCGGCGCAGGCGCCGGGGCAGGTCGCCGGTCGTGGCGGTGCCGTCGGCCGCGAGGCGGCCGAGCGGCGGGGCGTCGCCCGGACGATCGGGGTAGAATACGAGGTCGCCGCCGCGCTCGACCGCCCGGACCCGCTGGCGCCCGGACACGCGCGCGGTCAGCGCCGCGGCGCCCTGCGCCGACAGGTCCAGAACCGCGAACCACGCGCCCGCGACGCGTTCCAGCAGGGTCAACGACGCGCCTCCCCGGCGAAACGCCGCACGCTCAGGTCGTCCTCCCAGGACAGCACGCGATAAGGCTCCCCGTCATCGTCGAAGTGGACAATAACGATCTCGGCCCCGGCCGTGAACCCATTGGCCAGCTTGGCCCTGACCCGGATGCGGGCCGAGCGGCCCGGCTTGTCGGTGGTGAACTGCCTGGCGGTCCCCAGCGCATCCGACAGGGACGCGAGGTTGCCGCCGCGCCGGCGCGCGTCGAGCAGCGAGCGGACCCGCTCGGGCGTCATGCCGGGCAGCGCCGCGATGATCTCGGGAGAAGCGATGCGCGGGTCGATCAGGGCGATGCCGCTGGTGACGGTCAGGAACGGCGCGGCCCGCGCCATCAGGGCGGCGGGCAGGCCGGGCACCTGCTGCAGCGCCGCCACGTCGAGGATCATCCTGTGGGGGTCCATGGAGCCCTCGATCGCGGACGCGCCCGGAACGGGCCGCTGATCCGCGTCGCCGTCACTGTCGCGCCCGGCGGCGGGGGACGCGGCCGCCTTGGCGGGCGCCGCGGCGCCCTCGTCCTCGTCGCTGCCGCGCAGCATGGCGATCGCCTTGCCGTAGCGGTCGGCGTCGGCGGGGGCGGCGCCGAGGCTCGCGAACAGCCCGGCCAGCAGGGCCGGATCGGCCCGGTTCACATCGATCCGCGCGGTTTCGCCCAGGTAGTCGAGTGCGAGCTGGGCACCGCCCACCCGGGCCGTGGCCGAGCCCTGCGGCGGCGCCCCGGGCGTGATGACCCGGGCGGCCGCGAGGTCGAGCCCCGCCGCCACGGCCGCCTCGGCCCTGAGCCTGTCGGCGTACACGTCCACGGCCGACAGCGCGCCGGTGGTGTAGATCGACATGGCGGCGGTCAGCCCGCCGAGCAGCGCCAGCAGCCAGAGCACCGCCACCAGCACGACGCCCCGGTCGTCGCGGGCCCGCGAGGCGGGCGTGCGGGCCGGCGCCGGGTCATTCGTCATGCTGGGCCGCGTCAGCGGCGGCGCGCTGGGCCGTGACCGGGCCCGCGTCGTTCTCGGCGCCCGCGGGAGGGTCGAGCGTCCGGGCGGCCGCGCAGGCCCTGGCGCTCCCGGCCGCCGCGCAGGTCGCGGGCGCGCCGACCCGCAGCGCCACCACGATGGGCGCCAGGGCGTCGCGCCCGGTCGACCGGTCGACCAGCGTGACCCGGACGCGGCGGGGCAGGCTGGCGAGGCCGCGCCACGCGTCGGTCCAGCGCCCGTCGTCGCCCGCGTAAGCGAAGGCGAGCCGGTAGGGCGCGCGCAGCAGGACCACGGGCGCGGGATCGTTGATCGGGCCCTGCCCCTGGGCCTGCCGGTAGGGCGCCCGGGTGCGTTCCACGGTCACGTCGGTGCTGCCCGGCTGCGGCCCCAGCCGCACCATCTCGAGCCCGGCCGGAACCTCGACCGGCAGGGTACGGCGCACGAAGGTGACGGCGGCGTCAGAGCCCGCGAACAGGATGTCGCGGCCCGTGGGCCCGGCCGGCACGTAGCGGGCGGCCGCCAGATCCGCGCCGACCCGGTCCAGGCTCGACACCAGCGTGCCGGCGCGCTGCAGCGTGCCGAGGCCGCGGCCCCAGCCGCGCAGCCATTGCCCGGTCACGGTGGCGAGCGTGGCGATCACGAGCCCGCCGATCGCCAGGGCCACCAGGGCCTCGATCAGCGTGAAGCCCCGGTCGGCGCCCGCCGCGGTGCCCGGCCGCCGGGGGCTCACCGGGGCGCCCGGCGCACGAGGCCGATCGTGGTGATCGCGACCGTGCGGCCGGACGGCACGCGGGCCGAAGCCGCCACCGCGACCGGCACCCAGACGGGCGCCTGTTCGTTGGGACTGGGGAGGTCGGACGCAAAGGTGGTCCGGGGCACCGGCGTCACGTCGGCCCGCCACGTCGCCGTGCCGATCGTGCCCGCGGTGGTGCCCGGCACGAGCCGGCCGCGCGGCAGCGTGCCCAGCAGGGTGCGGCCGGCCTCGATCAGCGCCAGCCGGTCCCCGGCCGAGCGCAGGCCCGCCAGCGTCACGGCGAAGACGGCGCCGATCGCGCCCAGGACGAAGCCCGCGATCGCCACGGCGGCCAGCACCTCGATCAGGGTGAAGCCCGCGTCGCCGGGCGCGGTCCGGTCAGTTCCGGGCGCGCGACGCAATGTCGGTGGCTCCCGTCAGCCAGTTCACCCGCACGTCCACGGCCTGCCCGGCCCGCGCCAGCGTGAGCGTGCCGCCGCACGAGGTGCCGTCGGACAGGAATACGATCCGGTCCCGGACCGGGGCGCCGAGGCAGGTCCGGGCGAGGGTCGCGGTGACCCCGATCCCGTCCGGCAGGGTGATGGTGCGGCCGCCGGCGCCGGACCGGACGACCCGCCCGGCCGCGTCCACCACCGAGGACACGTCGACCTGGCGGCGCATGGCGGCCTGGTGGTCGGCGGTCAGCACCGCCGCGACCGCCACGGCCAACCCCTCGACCTGCGGCCTGGACACCGCGACGGGCAGCGCCGGGAGCACCACGGCGAGCAGCAGGCCCGTGACCGCCATGATGGCCACGGCCTCGATCAGGGTGAAGCCGTCGCGGGCCGCCCAGCGCCGGTCCACCGGCCGGGTCAACGGGAAAAGTCCCGGCGAAACGCCACGGGTCAGTGGGCCCAGCTCGCGATGGCGGTGTTGGCTTCGCCGCCGCTGTCCTGGCCCTGCGGCCCCCCGGAAAACACGTCGTACTGCCCGTGCTGGCCGGGCGAGCGGTACATGTAGGGGTTGGACCAGGGATCCTTGGGAACGTTGCCGGTGCGCAGGTAGGGCCCGTTCCAGCTGGCGCTGTTGTTGGGCTTCTGCACCAGCGCCGCAAGGCCCTCGTTGCTGCTCGGGTAGCGGCCGTTGTCGAGGTAGAACAGGTCGAGTGCGGCCGAGAAGCCGTCGATCTGCATCTTGGCGGCCTTGACCTTGGAATCCGACAGGTAGCTCAGCACGCGCGGGCCCACCAAGCTGACGATCAGCCCGATGATGGCGATCACGACCAGGACCTCGATCAGCGTGAAGCCCCGCTGGTCCGATCGCAGCGCGCGCGACCGCGGCCCGAGCCGGGACGACACCCGCGACGCCATCCGACCAGCCCATCCGCGCGCGAAACGGAGATTAGCGCCCATGTGACGACGATTCCTGCTCATCCGGGAGGCCCGCGGCGCGGGTCATGGCGAAGGACCGGCACGGCCCTGCGGTCCCGCGTCCGGCACCTCGGCCCGGCCGCGGCGCGGCCGGGTCCAGCACGGGAACGAAAACGCAAGCAAGCGCGGGCTCTCAGTTCACGAGCTGGGTGATCGATAGTAGCGAGGTCATGATGGACACAATAAGGCCGCCCACCAGAACGCTCATGGCGATGATGGCCACGGGGCCCACCACGCCCACGAACCGGTCGAGCCCGCGCTCCAGCTTGGTTTCGAACAGGTCGGCAGCCTTCAGCGCGAGAGGCGCGAGCTGGCCCGTTTCCTCGCCCAGCCGCAGCATGCGGATCGCCACGCCCGGCAGGGCCTTCATCTCCGTGATGGCGTCGGCCAGCCGGCCGCCCTGGCGGACCCGCTCGGCGATCCGGGTCCAGGCCGTGTGGCTGCCCGCCGCCGCCATGGTTTCGGACAGCATGCGGAGCGCCGTGCTGAGCGACACGCCGCTGCCCAGCAGCACCCCCAGGGTCCGGCAGAACAGGGCCGCTCGGTAGCTGCTCGCGAAGCCGCTCAGGACGGGAAGCCGCAGCGCGCCGTCCGCGACCGCGCGCCGGATCGCAGCCTGGCGCAGCACCCCCCACAGGACGAGGATGATCGCGGCGGCGCCGAGCCCGAGCGCCGTGGCATTGGCCCGCACCCCGTCCGACACGCCGAGCAGCGCGCTGACGATCGGGTCGACCTTGGCGCCGAAGTCGCGCAGCACGCTCCCGAACTGGGGCAGCACGAAGCCGATGAAGAACGCCACCACGCAGGTCGCGGCGCCCAGCACGAAACCGGGGTAGCTCATGGCGCTCATCACCTTGCGCTTGAGCGCGGCGGTGCGGGCGCGCTCGTCGGCCAGGGCCTGCAGCACGGCCGTCAGCGTGCCCGAGGCTTCGCCAACCCGGACCAGCGACACGTAAAGAACCGGGAACAGGTCGCCGTGGCGGGCCAGCGCGGTCGCGAAGGTTTCGCCCGACAGCAGGGACGAGCGCAGCGCCGCGACCGCGGGCTTCAACCGCCCGAGGTTCTCGTCCGAGGCCAGCAGGTCGAGCGCGTCCTCGATGCGGACGCCCGCGCTCAGCACCAGGGCGAGGTCGCGCGAGAACAGCGTGACGTCGGCGGGCGTCGGCTTGCCGGCCGTCAGGGCCGCCCAGCTGAACCCCGTCCCCCCGCCCGCGACCCCGGGGTTCATGTCGACCGGCAGCAGGCCCAGGTATTCGATCCGCCGCGCTACCTCGGCCACCGTCGCGGCCTCGATCGAGCCGTTGACGAGGTCGCCCTTCGCGGTCAGGGCCCGGTAGCGGAAATGCGCCACGGCGCCTACCGGACCGTGGTGACACGCAGGACCTCGGCCACGGAGGTCGTGCCGGCCCGGCACTGGATCAGGGCGTCGTCCACCATGGTGGTCAGGCCGTCGGCGCGGGCCGCCTGTTCCAGCGCCATGCTGTCGGTTTCGGGACGGATCAGCCGCCGCACCGCGTCGGTGACCTGCAGCACCTCGAAGATGCCGCGGCGGCCGCGGTAGCCGGTGCCGCCGCAGCGGTCGCAGCCCACCGGCTCGCACACGCGCTCACCGAGGCTCAGCCCGACCGCGAGGTAGCGCGGGTCGGCGGCGGTCGCGGCGCGGTCGAGCGTGCGCCAGCGCTTGCAATGCTCGCACAGCACCCGGATCAGCCGCTGGGCCAGCACGCCGCGGAGCGTCGACTGCAGCAGGAACCCCTCGACCTGCAGGTCGAGCAGGCGCGACACCGCGGCGGTGGCGGTTTCGGTGTGCAGCGTGGTCAGCACGAGGTGGCCCGTGAGCGCCGCGTTGATGGCCGTGCCGGCCGTTTCGGCGTCGCGCACCTCGCCCACCATGATGACGTCGGGGTCCTGGCGCACGAAGGCCCGCATGGCCGACGCGAACGTCAGCCCGATGGAGGGCTTCACCTGCGACTGGTTGACCCCGCTGATCTCGTATTCGATCGGGTCCTCGATGGTGAGGATCTTGCGCGACGGCTCGTTCAGGATCGACAGCGCGCAGGCGAGCGTCGTGGTCTTGCCGCTGCCGGTCGGGCCCGTGATGGCGATCATGCCGTGGGGCAGCCTGAGCAGATCGCGAAAGATGGCTTCCGTGCCGGGGCTCATGCCGACGCGGGCGAGGTCGAGCAGGCCGCGGTCGCGCGGCAGCAGCCGAATCACCACCGATTCGCCGTGGCCGGTCGGCATGGTGGCGATGCGGATGTCGATCTCGGTGCCGGCGACCCGCAGCCGCGCGGCGCCGTCCTGGGGCACGCGGCGCTCGGCGATGTTGAGGCCCGCCAGGATCTTGATGCGCGACACGATGGCCTGCGCCATGCCGAGGGGCGGGGCCGGCACGGCGCGCAGCAGGCCGTCGACCCGCATCCGCACCGTGAGGCCGGTGCGGAACGGCTCCACGTGCACGTCGGTGGCGCGCAACTCCATGGCCTTCTCGATGAGGTCGTTGACGGTGCGCACCACGGGGGCGCCGCTGGCGAGGTCCCGCAGGCTTTCCACGTCGTCCTGGTCGGCCGCGCGGGCTTCGCCGGGCGCGTGCGCGTCCGTATCCTCGTCGGCGAGGCGCTCGGACAGGATCTGCGACAGCTCCTCGTAGTTCACGACCTGGAGGCCGGGCGCCGTGCCGAGCACGATGCCCGCCGCGCGCGTCACCGTGTCGGCGGGAGGTTCGGCCACGGCCAGGACGGGGGCGCCACCCTCCGCCCGGAACGGGAACACGGCCGCTTCGCGCAGGAACCGCCGCGTGAACAGGCCCGCCAGGCTTTCGGCCTTGACCACGGCGGCGTAGGACGCCCGGGGCGCGTCGAGGAACAGCGCCACGGCGTCGGCGAACTGGTTCGGCGACAGGCCCGAGCCGTCCTGGACCTCGCGGTAGGTGCGGGCGCCGTCGGCGGGGCGCCCTGCAGCCGCCGTACCGGACGCGAGAAACGCCGCGAAGGCCGCGGGCGTTCGCGGCAACGGCGTGGTGTCACCCTTCGGGACATGCGTGAGCAGGGCCGGTCTCCATGGCGTCGCGGCACGAGGGGCCGCGGTTCCCTGGTCGGCCACGCCATCGCGGCGGCGTCAAGGCCAGGCCGACCAAAACACCACAGGACCGGCATGATCCGGGCGGCGTCATTGCGCCGCCACAGTGAAGTGAATAAAACCTCGACGTGGCGGGCCGGTGCTGAGTTGCCAGGAGTTAAGCGAGTGATGGCCGGTAAGCCGCGAGCCTGGCGACGGGTTTCTGCGCCATTACAGGTGCTGCTGTCCATCCTGCTGCTGACCGCCTGCAGCGACGTCCGCAACACCCCCGACCTTCCGGCCCGCGACGTTTACCGGCAGATCGGCGACATCGACCTGTCGCCCCGGGCGCCGCTGCGTCCCCTGGGCCAGGCGGGATCGCCCGACGATCCGCTGCCGCGCGCCGCGTCCTACGTGGGGCGGGCCGATCCGGGCGCGCCGCCCTCCGCGGCCGGTGGCGGACCCATGGTCGAGCAGGCGCCGGCGGGCGGCGCGTCCGGCGCCGCCAGCGACACCTACCAGCTGAGTTTCGAGAACGCCCCCGTGGCGGCTGTGGTGAAGGCGATCCTCGGCGACACGCTGGGCCTGAGCTACACGATCGATCCGCGCGTCCAGGCGAGCGTCAGCCTGTCGTTCGGCCGCCCGCTGCCCCGCGACCAGATCCTGTTCGCGCTCGAGAACGCGCTGCGGCTGTCCAACGCGGCGCTGGTCCGCGACGGCGCGGGCTACCGCGTGGTCCCGGCCACCGAGGCGGTGGGCGCGGTCGACGCCAGCGCCGGGCGGGTCGACGAACCCGGCTTCGGCCTGTCGGTCTACCCGCTACGCTACGTGGCGGCCACCACCATGCTCAAGCTGATGGACGGGTTCGCGACGCGGCCCAACGCCATCCGGGCCGATCCCGCGCGCAACCTGCTGCTCATCCAGGGCACCGCGTCGGAGCGGCAGGCCGCGCTGCAAACCGTCCAGACTTTCGATGCCGACTGGATGCGCGGCCAGTCGGTGGGGGTCTACCCGGTCCGCAACGCGGCGCCCCAGGCCATCATCGGCGAACTCGAAAACATCATGCTGCCCAACGCCGACGCGCAGGAGCAGAAGCCGATCAAGTTCCAGCCCATGGAGCGGCTCAACGCCGTGCTGGTGGTGACCCGCAGGCCCGACCTGCTGTCGAAGGCCGCCACCTGGATCGCCCGGCTCGACCGCACGGACGCGAGCGCCAACTCCATCAAGGTGTACCGGGTCCGCTACGGCGAGGCCAAGCACATCGCCGACGTGCTCAACGGCATGTTCTCGGGCACCCCCGTGCCGGACGACACGAACGGGCAGACCGCCCCGGGCTCCGGCTCGCAAACCACCCGGTCCGATCCCTTGGGCGACATCAGCCGCCTGGGCGCGCAATCCGGCGGATCGTCGTCGTCCGCGGGGGGGCTGGGCAGCAACGGGTCGGGCGGCGGCTTCGGAACGGCGGGCGGCCTCGGCACGGCGGGGGCGGCGTCGAGCGGCGGCGGTGGCAACCAGCCCTACGGAACGCTGTCGGCGGCGGGCTTCCCGTCGACGCGCGGCGGCGGCGCGGCGTCAACCGCCTCGACCGGAACCCCGGACAGCGCCGCACCGCCACCCGGGCAGGTCGCGGGCGGGGTGCGGGTCACGGCCGACAGCGTCACCAACTCGCTGCTGATCTTCGCGGACCGCGAAAACTACAAGCTGGTCGAGCGCGCCCTGCAGGAGCTCGACCGTCCCGCCCTGCAGGTCGCCATCGAGGCCACGATCGCCGAGGTGACGCTGAACAACAATCTCAGCTACGGGGTGCAGTATTTCCTGAAAAGCCAGGATGCCGGCCTCAACCGGGACCGCGGGTCGGCGGGGCTCAGCACCAATTCGGTGCTCAACGGCGTCATCACCAAGGTCCTGCCGGGCGCCAACCTGGTGCTGGGCCCCGACGCCGACCCGCGGATCGTGCTCGACGCGCTCAGGGCCTACACGGACGTCAAGGTCATCTCCTCGCCCTCGCTGGTGGTGCTCGACAACCAGGTGGCGTCCCTGCAGGTCGGCGATTCGGTGCCGATCGCCACGAGCTCGGCCACGCTGGTGAGCGCGGCCGCGAGCGCGACCCCCACGGCCAGCGTGGGGTTCCCGGTCGCCAACACGATCGACTACCGCAACACCGGCGTGATCCTGCGCGTGCTGCCGCGGGTGAACTACAACGGCAACGTGTCGCTGGACGTCGAGCAGGAGATCAGCTCGATCGTGCCCAACACCTCGCCCGACACGCTGACACCCACCATCTCGGAGCGGCGGATCAAGAGCACCATCGCGGTGGCCAGCGGCCAGACCGTGCTGCTGGCCGGCCTGATCAGCGACACGCAGGACAATTCGCGCTCGGGCCTGCCCATCGTCGAGCGCATCCAGGTGCTGGGCGACCTGTTCTCCAGCAACAACCGGGCCCACACCCGGACCGAGCTCATCATCTTCATCCGGCCCCGCATCGTCCGGGACGGCAATGACGCGGCCGACGTGGCCGAGGAACTGCGCAGCAAGATCCTGGCGTCCGACGGCCAGCCCGGCCGCGGGCCGGTCTACGGGGCGCCGCCGCTCGCCAGGAGATACTGAAACGGGCCGTGTACCTCTCCCGCGTGGCGGAGCCGGGCCGGACCCGTTATCCTGAAGCCTTGAGCGCCAGCCCGGGACCTTCCTGCCGCATGCCCACCCCCTACCCCGACGCGCCAGTCGAGACCGTCGAGGGACGCCTCGACGGCGGCCTGCTGCTGCTGTGCGATCACGCGTCCAACGCGCTGCCGGCTCCCTACGGCAGCCTCGGGCTCGACGGGTCCGCCTTCGAGCGGCACATCGCCTACGATATCGGGGCCGCGCACGCGACGCGGCGCATGGCGGCCCTGTTCGGGGCGCCCGCCCTGCTGACCACCTATTCGCGCCTGCTGATCGATCCCAACCGCGGCGTCCGCGATCCCACGCTGGTGATGCGGGTGTCGGACGGCGCGATCGTGCCCGGCAACGCGCGGATCGATGCCGCCGAGGTGGCGCGGCGGCGCGAAACCTACCACCGGCCCTACCACGACGCGGTCGGCCGCATGCTCGGCCGCATGGCCGCGAGCGGCACCGTGCCGGCCGTGGTGTCGATGCACTCGTTCACCCCGACCCTGAAGGGCCACGCGCGGCCCTGGCACGTGGGCCTGCTGTGGGACACGGACCCGCGGCTCGCCGCGCCCCTGCTCCGTGCGCTCCGCCGCGAACCCGACCTGCAGCCGCCCGACGACCGCGTCGGCGACAACGAGCCCTACGACGGGGCGCTGCCGGGGGACACGATCGACACCCACGCGACGCGGCGCGGCCTTGCCAACGTGCTGATCGAGATCCGGCAGGACCTGATCGGCACGCGGGCCGAGGCGGAGACCTGGGGCGAGCGGCTGCACCGGCTGCTCGGCCCCATCCTGGCGGTCTCCGATCTGCACTGCGTCGCCCACCACCCGAGCCGGGCGGGCGCTTCCGCCCGCCACACGCCCACGAGGATCACCGACCATGACGACCGATGATGCGACGCGGACCGAACTCGAAGCCGCCGCCTTCCGGCGTCTGACCGCGCTGCTGCGCGAGCGGACCGACGTCCAGAACATCGACCTGATGAACCTCGCGGGCTTCTGCCGGAACTGCCTGTCGAACTGGATCGAGGACGCGGCGCGCGAGCGCGGGCTGCCGCTCAGCCGGGCGGACGCGCGCCGGCACGTCTACGGCATGCCCTACGAGGAATGGAAGGCCCGCTTCCAGCACGACGCGACCCCCGCCCAGGCGGCCGCGTTCGCGGACGCTCAGGCGCGGTCAGAACCATAACGGGCCTGGGCGGGCCGGCTCACCGCACCCCTGCCCGGGCGCGGCGCGATCCGTCACGCGTCCGGCACCCGCGCGAGGTCGTCGAGCCAAGCCCGCGCGTTGCCGTCCGAGGGCGCGCGCCAGTCGCCGCGCGGGCTCAGCGAACCGCCCGCCACCACCTTGGGGCCGTTGGGCAGGGCCGAGCGCTTGAACTGGCTGAAGCCGAAGAAGCGCCGCACGAACACGTCGAGCCAGCCGCGGATGTGGACGAGGTCGTAGGCGCGGCGGCGGTCGTCCGGGAAGCCCGGCGGCCAGCCGCCCGCGCCGGCCTTCTCCCACGCCATCAGGGCCAGGAACGCGATCTTGGCGGGCCGGAACCCGTGGCGCAGCGTGTAGAACAGGTTGAAGTCCTGCAGCTCGTAGGGCCCCACCTTGGCTTCCGTGCTTTGCGGCGTGCCGCCCGCCTCCACGGGAACGAGTTCGGGCGAGATTTCCGTGGCCAGGATGGCGTCCAGGGTGCGCTTGACCTCGGGGGCGAACTGCCCCGAACTCCCCACCCAGCGGATCAGGTGCTGGATCAGCGTCTTGGGCACGCCGCCGTTGACGTTGTAGTG
>CAXTEP010000093.1:0-12374 GCA_964243125.1 uncultured Lichenihabitans sp.
CGGACCTGCCCGAGCGACTGCTTGGCGAAGCCGTAGATCATGGACAGGCCCAGGCCAGTGCCCATGCCCAGCGGCTTGGTGGTGAAGAACGGATCAAAGGCCCGGGACACGACCTCGGGCGTCATGCCGGTGCCGGTGTCGGTGACCGAGATCGCCACGTAGGTGCCCGGCGCCATGTCGCGCGCGGCCGCAAAGCGGGTCTCGATCTCAACCACGTCGGTCTCGATGGTCAGCCGGCCGCCGTCCGGCATGGCGTCGCGGGCGTTGATCACCAGGTTCAGCAGCGCGTTCTCGAGCTGGTTCGGGTCGCACAGGATGGTGCCGAGATTGGCCGCGAACTGCGTCGTGACCGCGATGGTCGGCCCCACGGTGCGCTGCAGCAGGTCGATCATGCCGCCCAGCAGGCGGTTCACCGCGATGGGTTTCGGATCAAGCGTCTGCCGGCGCGAGAAGGCGAGCAGCCGGTGGGTCAGGGCCGCGGCCCTGTCGGCCGAGGTCAGGGCCGCCGCGATATAGCGTTCCAGGTCGCCGACGCGTCCCTGCGCGATCCGCGTCCGCATGAGGTGCAGGCTGCCCACGATGCCGGTCAGCAGGTTGTTGAAGTCATGCGCCAGCCCGCCCGTGAGCTGGCCGACCGCCTCCATCTTCTGGCTCTGCCGCAGCGCTTCCTCGACGACCTCGCGCTGGGCGCTCTCGGCGATCAGGCGCGCATTGGCGTCCGACAGGTCGCGCAGGTGCTGCTTCTGCTGCCTCATGTCGGCCAGCACGCCGCAGAGCAGCGCTTGGCGCCCGTCGTTCTGGAGCAGGCTCAGCGACAGCAGGACCGGGATCCCGCTTCCGTCGGCGCCGCGCAGCGAGAGCTCCTCGCGGGCGCTGCCCCGGTGCGCCTCGTCCAGCAACCGGTCCAGGACGGCATGGTGGTCGGCGCACACGAAGGCGCGCAGCATCTGCCCGATCAGCCGCTCCTGCCGCACCTCCAGCATCTCGGCCAAGCGCCTGTTGCAGTAGAAGATGGAGCCGTCCGCACTGAGCGTGACGGCCCCTTCCTGGATCTGTTCGATCAGGACCCGGTACGGGTGATCGGCATTCTCCAGGGTATAAACGCGGTGGTCCGTGGCGGCGCCCACCACGACGGCATCGACGTCGCCGCGCCGGATCGCGTCCAGCGTTTCCTCGCTTTCCTCCAGCCGGGCTTCCAGGTCGCGGATGCGGTTCAGGGAGGCTTCGAGCAGGGCGGGATCGGCGGTCATGGCGGAGGAGCCGCTACGGCTGGTCGGAGAACGGCAGGTCGAGGGCGCGCAGCACACGCGCCTCCGCCGACAGGTCGCCGATGATGCGGCGCAGCGGCGGCGGCCACAGCTTCACGAGGGTCGGGGCCGCGACGACCTGGTCCTGCTCGGCCAGGTCCGGCTGCTGGTAGATGTCGACCACTTCGAGATCCACCCGGCCCGCGAGGTGCTCGGCGCACAGCCGGCGAAGGTTGGCGATCGTCCGCTGCGAGCGCTGGCTGGTGCCTGCCACGAACAACCGGAGCCGGTAGCGCGCTTCATCGGGCAAGGAAGGTGCCGGTAGCTCTCAAACGCCTGCTCCTTTCGGGCGGATGTCGAGTCCGACGAGAACCTTCTCGGTGTTGGACAGGTCGCCGATGATGCGCTTCAGCGGCGCCGGCAAACGGCGCACCAGGGTCGGGATCGCGAGGATCTGGTCACCCGCGGCGAGCTTCGGCTGCTGCACGAGGTCGATGACCTCGATCTCGTACCGGCCTGCCAGATGCTGCTCGCAGACGCGCTTGAGGTTGGCCATGGCGGCCAGGGACTTGGTGGTCTGGCCCGCAACGTAGAGCCGCAGGTGATAGTGCTGCAGGTCGGCATCCGCGTCGTCGATCTCGAGCGGTCCGGTCATTCGGCGGCACTCCGGCGCGCCGCCAGTGCCAGGCGGTCGGATTCCAGCGCGGTCTCGCGCAGTCTGCCCTCGGTTGCCACCATGCTGGCCTCGTCCTCCTCGGCTTCCAGGGTGGCCCGCAGTTCGGCGATCTGCCGCTCCAGGGTTTCCCGCCGCCTCGCGCCTTCGCGCGTCCGGCGTTCGGCATCCTGTTGTTGTTGAAGCACCGCGGCCTCTTCCCGCGCCACTTGCGTCAGCCTCGCGGTGCCGGTCAGCACGCCTTCAGGACCGATATAGGGCTCGATCAGCTCGATGCCCGTTTCCGACATGCGATATTCCCGGACCTGGTTCGAGTGGCTCATGCCGCGCGCCTTAATGACGTAGAGCGCCCGGTTCATCTCGCCGTTCGCCTCGACCCCGACCAGCTTGATCCAGCTGTCCATGAGGGACGACAGGCCCTGGTCGCGATCGTTGAGGGAGCCATCGTCGTTCCGCAGGCTGGTGAACAGGCCGGTGATGACCCGGCCCTTGAGCAGATCCACCATGCGCAGCAGCGTCGCGTGGATCTCCGATCCCGGTCCGCGCAACGCCGAGATCGGGTCCACCACGACCACGCTGGGCTGGAAATGTTCGATGTCGCGGTTCACGCGGGCGAGGTGCATTTCGAGCCCGTAAAGGCTCGGCCGCGCCGCCTCGAAGCGCAGCAGGCCGCGATCCACGTGAGCCTGCAGATCGAGGCCGACCGAGCGGACGTTGCGGCAGATCTGCTGAGCGCTTTCCTCGAAGACGAAGAAGAGGCAGCGCTCCCCGCGCTTGCAGGCCGCATCGGCGAAGATCGCGCTCAGCGTCGTCTTGCCGCTGCCCGCGACGCCCGACACCAGCACGCTGGACCCGCGATAAAGCCCGCCTCGACCAAACATCGCATCGAGACCCTGCACGCCGGTCGACACGGTCTCGTCCGAAACGGCGTGGTTCAGACCGGCCCCGGTGATGGGCAGCACGCTGATGCCCGCATCGTCGATCAGAAATGGATATTCGTTGGTGCCGTGGGCCGAGCCGCGATACTTGACGACGCGCAACCGCCGGGTGGTGATCTGGTCCGCCACCCTGTTGTCGAGCAGCACGACGCAATCCGACACGTATTCCTCAAGGCCCTGCCGGGTGAACTGTCCCTCGCCGCGCTCGCCCGTGATGATGGCGGTCAGGCCGCGGTCCTTGATCCAGCCGAACAGGCGCCGCAGCTCGGACCGGAGGATGGCCGCGTCGGACAGGCTGGAAAACAGCGTCTCGATCGTATCGAGCACGACCCGCTTGGCCCCGATGGAGTCGACCGCAAACCCGAGGCGGACGAACAACCCTTCCAGATCGTACTCGCCGGTCTCCTCGATCTCGCCGCGCTCGACCCGCACGTGGTCGACGGCGATCTTCTCCTCGGCGATCAGCCGGTCAAGGTCGTAGCCCAGCGACGCCACGTTGGCGGCCAGGTCCTCGGCCCGCTCCTCGAAGCTCATGAACACGCCGGGCTCGCCAAACTGCACGGCGCCGTTGACCAGGAAGGTGGCGGCGAACAGGGTCTTGCCGCTGCCGGCCGAGCCGCAGATCAGCGAGGGCCGGCCTGCCGGAAGGCCACCGAGCGTGACCTCGTCGAAGCCGGTGATGCCGGTCGGCGCCTTGGGCAGTGAACGGCCGGTCAGCTCGGGTCGAAGCGACTCGTTCAAGCGCGACCCTCCCGATCGGTTTCCCGCGCCGCCACTGCCGTACCTGTCCGATGATCGGCCATGCCGGCGTGCCCGTCCAGCGGTGCGGCGCAGTCCGGGTCTGCAACGTCTCGTTTCAACATCGTGCTCCTGCTCCCCCGGTACGAGGGGAGCGGACGAAATGCAACCTCGACGGGATCTCGGCAGAGCCTGGGAGAACCCGTCGAGGCGGGCCGGCCGATCGGCTCATGGCCTCGACCGCCCGAACCCCATTTCACCGCGACTCAAGCACCGCGCAGGTCGGCCATTTCCAGACCGCCTGGCTGACAGTCGTCGTGTCCGGCGACCCGCCGGGTTCCGACCGTGCGAACCTGCCCGGCCGGTCCCGGCAGTCCGTGATCAATCGCGTCCGTGGATCAGCCAAGCCAGGAAATATCCCGCCGCGCCGGCCAGAAGAATCTCGGTCAGCGGGACCGAGCCGATCTGCTCGCGAACCAGTTGACTGCCCTGCCGGTAGTAGCGCTGGCCCGAATCGATCGCGTCGTCGAGGTAGCGGGGCGCGTCGCCGGCGATCTGCCGGGCGCTGTCCTTCACGCTCCCGTAGGCGTTCTGGGCGGTGCCGACCGCCTGGTCGACGAGCCCGTCGGTTTTGGTCTTCGTGTCGCCGGTCACGTCGCCGGCAAATCCTTCCAGCTTGCCCGCGACGTTGCGAGCCGCGCCTTCGATGCGATCCGTATCGGTCATCTGCTCATCTCCGAAACCAGGGAGCGGAGCCGGACGGTTCGACATCGGTCGAGCGACGCCACCCTGGGCGACCGTCGATCAGAACCGAATTCGAGCCCGCACGCCTCCGCGACAGGCCGCTCGGGCGACCTGTTCCGCTCAAGCAACGCCAGCCTCGAAAGCGAGGTTCCGTCATGGACCGATAAAAGCTTTGCCTGAGCTGTTCAGCCCCGGGCGACCCCGATCATACGGCGGGCCGGGCGCCGCTCGACGATCACAGCGCGCGTCTGGCCACCGGCCGTCTTGGACGCGATCCGCGAACTGTTGAGGCGGAGCGGGGCCTTCTTCTTGAGCGCGGCCTTGACGTCCTCGCGCGGCAGGTCGATCAGCGAGGAGGCGATCTCGATCTGGCCCTCCAGATCGTCCGTCATGCCTTGCGCGGCGAAGATCGCATCCTCGAGCGTCGCGGGCTCGTGGCGGACGCGGCGCTTGCCGTACTTCGTATTCCAAACCTCGCTCATGACACTCCCCGTTGCGTCACACTCAGGATCGCAACTTTGCTGCATTGCAGCAAGTTCCAAATCGATGCTCGAAGAGGTGGTCTGCCATGCGCTCCGACGAGCCTGGAACGATGGGACCGACCGATAATCCTCATCCAGGATTAACAATTCATTAAGCTTCCGCGGTGTCCCGCGTCGTCACACCGGTCCGAACCTCAGGACAGCCCGTCCAGCGACGCCAGCACGCCCGCCTCGTCCGGCGTGGCGGTCGTGAAGATCCAGTCGCTCGCCCCCGCGGCCCGCAGGGGCGCGGCCACGTCGGTCGAAACGCAGACATGACGGAGACGTCCGAAGGCGTCGGAGACGCCGGCCCGTTCCGCGAATGCCAGGGCCAGTTCGGCGCTGCGCCGCGAATAATGCAGGCACGCGTCCACGCGCCCGCTTCTCATCGTCGCGATGATGTCCCGGCTCCAGGGCGGTGCTTCCCGCGCTTCATAGATCTCGATCACCGACAGGGCGTAGCGTTTTGCCGCCGCGGCCTCGAGATCCGGTTTGCGGGGCCGTCCGGCGAGGTAGAGCAAGCGCGACGCGGGTGGCAGCGTGAGGGCCAGCAGGCTGGACAGGGACGCGGCGTCGCCCGCCCCGACCCGCACGTCGGCGAAGCCGCGCCGCCGCGCCGCCGCGCCGCTTCCCTGGCCGACCGTGTAAACGGGGCAGGGCGCCAACGCCTCGATCTGAGGGTCGGTTAGCATCGCCGGGGCCTGGGCACTGGTGATCACGAGCGCATCGGCCCGCCAGGACGGCAGGGTGAAGACGAGCGGCGCGAACACCAGAACGGGGGCCGCCACCGGCTCGTGCCCGCGTGCCGCCAGCGCCCGCGCCGTCGCTTCCCCGTCGCGCCGGGCGCGGCAGACCAGCACCCGCACGGCCGTCAGGACCCCGCGTCGAACCGGGACAGGATCGCGGCCGAGCTGCGCGCCAGCAACGCGTGGGCCGCGTCGGCACCGAGTTCGGCCGCGTCTTCGCTGCCGCCCGTCGACATGGTCTCAACCGCCTCCGAGCCGTCGGGCGCGAGCACCAGCCCGCGAAATTCGAGGTCGCTCGCGTGCAGGCGCGCGTGACCCGCGATCGGGGTGCGGCAGGAGCCGTCGAGCACGGTCAGGAATGCGCGTTCGCAGGTCAGCGCCACCGTGGTGGCCCGGTCGGTCGCGGGCGCCACCATCTCCAGGGTGGCGGCGTCGGCCGCCCGGGCCACGATCGCGATGGCGCCCTGGCCCACGGCCGGCAGGAACGCCTGGATGTCGAGGATCGCGGTCGCGTGATGGGCGAGCCCCAGCCGGTTCAGCCCCGCAAGCGCCAGCAAGGTGGCGTCATACTGGCCTTCGGCGACCTTGCGCAGGCGCGTCTCGACGTTGCCGCGCAGCAGTTTCACCGTCAGGTCGGGCCGCAGGCGCAGCAGTTGCGCTTGGCGCCTCAGCGAGGCCGTGCCCACCACCGCGCCGGGCCGGAGCGCCTCCACCGACCGGGCTTCTGGGGCGATCAGCGCGTCGCGCACGTCCTCCCGGACGAGGCATCCCGCCAGCACCAAGCCCTCGGGAACCGCGGTGGGCAGGTCCTTGGCCGAGTGGATTGCGAGGTCGATGGCGCCGTCGAGCAGCGCCCTGTCGAGTTCCCGGGTGAACAGCCCCTTGCCGCCGGCCTCGGCCAGCGGCCTGTCCTGGATGGCGTCGCCCGTCGTGCGGATCGGCACGATCTGCACCGCGTCCCCGGCCCAGCCGTGGGCCGCCGCGATGCGGGCCGCGGCCTCGCGCGCCTGGGCAAGAGCCAGCGGGCTTGCGCGCGTGCCGAGCCTCACCCTGCCGCCTGCCTCCGTCATCCCGGTCCGTGGCTCGATAGTTTTCCGTCGCGGGCACGACTATAAGGGGCGCGGCCCCGATGCGAAAGGCGAGCATGCGCGTTCTCGGCATTGAAACGACCTGCGACGAAACCGCTGCGGCGATCGTGGAACGCCGGCCGGACGGCAGCGGGGCCATCCTGGCCAACGAGGTGCTGAGCCAGATCGCCCGCCACGCGGCCTTCGGGGGCGTGGTGCCGGAGATCGCGGCGCGGGCCCACGTGGACGTGATCGACACCCTGATCGACGCGGCCCTGGCCGAAGCCGGGCTCGACCTCGCGGCCGTGGACGGCATCGCGGCCGCGGCCGGACCGGGCCTGATCGGCGGCGTGCTGGTGGGCCTCACCACCGCCAAGGCGCTGGCCTTGGCGACCCGCAAGCCGCTGATCGCCGTCAATCACCTCGAAGCCCACGCGCTCACGGTGCGGCTGACCGACAACGTGCCGTTTCCCTTCCTCCTGCTGCTGATGTCGGGCGGCCATTCGCAATTGCTCGCCGTGCGCGGCGTCGGCGACTACGTGCGCCTGGGCGGCACGGTGGACGACGCCATCGGCGAGGCTTTCGACAAGGTCGCCAAGATGCTGAGCCTGGGCTACCCCGGCGGCCCCGGCGTGGAGCGTCAGGCCGTGACGGGCGATGCCACCCGCTTCGCCTTGCCCCGCCCCATGGTGGGACGGGCGAAGCCGGACTTCTCGCTGTCCGGCCTCAAGACGGCGGTCCGGCTCGAGGCCGAGCGGATCAAGCCGCTGACCGTCACGGACGTGGCGGACCTTTGCGCGTCGTTCCAGGCCGCCGTGGTGGACGTGATCGTCGACCGCACGCGCGCCGGGCTGCGGGCGTTCCGGGCCACCGCGGGCCGGCCCCACGCCCTCGTGGCGGCCGGCGGCGTGGCATCCAACGAGGCGATCCGCCGCGCCCTGTCGCGTTTCGCGGGCGAAACCGGCTTGCGCTTCGTCGTGCCGCCCACGGCCTTGTGCACCGACAACGGCGCCATGGTGGCCTGGGCCGGGCTGGAGCGGCTGAGCCTGGGCCTCGTGGACGACCTGACCGTTCCGGCCCGGCCGCGGTGGCCGCTCGACAGCGCCGCCGAAGCCGCCCCTGGCCGGCGCGCCTGACGGGGGAACCGACGTGGCCTACTGGCTGGTGAAAAGCGAACCGTCGAGCTGGTCCTTCGCGGACCAGCTCGCGGCCGGCCGCGACGGAACACCCTGGAACGGTGTGCGCAACCACACGGCCAAGCTGCACCTGATGGCGATGCGGCCGGGCGAACGGGCGTTCTTCTACCATTCCAACGAGGGCAAGGCGGTGGTGGGCATCGTCGAGGTTTGCCGGCCCTACTACCCCGACCATACGGACCCGACCGGCCGGTTCGGCATGGTCGACCTGCGCGCCGTCGCCGAACTGCCCCGGCCCGTTACGCTGCAGGCCATCAAGGCCGAACCGGACCTCGCCGACATGGTCCTGGTCCGCAATTCGCGCATGTCGGTGCAGCCCGTGACCGAGGCCGAGTGGGCCAAGGTCTGCCGCCTGGGCGGGCTGGACCGCGACCCGTGAAGGCTGCGCGTGGTCGCGGGGCTCACGCGCCTACGAGGTCGATCAGGGGCGGGATCAGCGGCTCGTCGGCGGGCGGCATCGGGTAGGCCCGCAGGTCGCGCGGCCGCACCCATTTCAGGGCCTGACCTTCGCGCGCCGTCACGAAGCCGCTCCACCGCCGGCACACGTAAAGCGGCATGAGCAGGTGCATGTCCGGGTAGGCGTGGCTGGCGAAGGTGAGCGGCGACAGGCAGGCCTCGTCGACCGCGATGCCGAGCTCCTCGCCGAGTTCGCGGATCAGCGCCGCCTCGGGCCGCTCGCCAAGCTCCATCTTGCCGCCGGGGAACTCCCACAGGCCCGCGAGCGCCTTGCCGTCCGGCCGTTGCGCGATCAGCACGCGGTCGTCGGGGTCGAGCAGCGCGACCGCGACGACGAGGAGGAGCTTCATGGGGCGGGGCCTTTCGGGTCACATGAACGGACGTTAACAAGGAACTTCCGGCCCGTGGTTCCCCATGATAGGAGAACGGCCGCACGGAGGGTCGCGGCCAGGCTGCCCTTGACGGAATGAACCAGGAAGAGGCCCGCGGTTGATGAGCGAGAAGCGCTCGAGCTTTGCTTTCGAGGACCTGATCGCCTGCGCCGAAGGCCGGCTGTTCGGGCAGGGCAACGCTCAACTCCCGCTTCCGCCCATGCTGATGTTCGACCGTATCGACGAGATCGCCGAGGGGGCCGGCTTGCACGGCCGGGGGTTGATCCGCGCCGCCTTCGACATCAAGCCGGAGCAATGGTTCTTCCAGTGCCACTTCAAGGGCGATCCCGTCATGCCGGGGTGCCTGGGCCTGGACGCCCTGTGGCAGCTGTGCGGGTTCTACCTCGGCTGGCTCGGCCTGCCGGGCCGGGGCCGGGCCCTCGGGGTCGGCGAGGTGAAGCTCACCGGCCAGGTGCTTCCCACGGTGAAACGCATCATCTACGGCATCGATTTCAAGCGCGTGTTCAAGGGCAAGCTGGTGCTGGGCATCGCCGACGGCTGGCTGGAAGCCGACGGGCGCCGCGTCTACGAAGCCAAGGACCTCAGGGTCGGCCTGTTCCAGGCCGAGGCCGGCGCGGCCTGATCGGTCGTCCCGACCCCGCGTTCCGCCAGATCAAGAAAGAGCATCGATGCGCCGCGTCGTGATCACGGGGATGGGAATCGTTTCCGCCATCGGCAACAACGTGGCCGAGGTGCTGGACGCGCTGCGGACCGGGCGGTCCGGCATCGTCCGGGCCGCCCCCTACGCGGAGCTCGGCTTCCGGTCCCAGGTGCACGGCGCCCCCACCCTGAACCCCGAAACCGTGCTGGACCGGCGCGCCATGCGGTTCCACGGCCTGGGAAGCGCCTGGGCTCAGGTCGCCATGGAGCAGGCCATCGCGGATGCCGGCCTCGCCCCCGGCGAGGTGTCCAACGATCGGACCGGGCTCATCGTGGGGTCGGGCGGCCCTTCGACCCGCACCGTCATGGAGGCGGCCGACACCACGCGCACCAAGGGTCCCAAGAAGGTGGGACCCTTCGCGGTCCCCAAGGCCATGTCGTCTACGGGCTCGGCGACGCTCGCCACCTGGTTCAAGATCCGCGGCGTCAACTATTCGATCTCGTCGGCCTGCGCGACCTCCAACCATTGCATCGGTAACGCCTACGAGATGATCCGCTACGGGCGGCAGGATACGATGTTCGCGGGCGGCTGCGAGGAGCTCGACTGGTCCCTGTCGGTGCTGTTCGACGCCATGGGGGCGATGTCGTCGGGCTTCAACGACCGGCCGGCCATGGCGTCGCGCGCCTACGACCGCAACCGCGACGGTTTCGTGATCGCGGGCGGCGCCGGCATCCTGGTCCTGGAGGACCGCGACCACGCCCTGGCGCGCGGCGCCCGCATCCACGGCGAGATCATCGGCTACGGGCTCACCAGCGACGGCTACGACATGGTGGCGCCCTCGGGCGAGGGGGCGATGCGTTGCATGCGCATGGCGCTGGAGGACGTGAGCGCGCCGATCGACTACATCAACCCGCACGCGACCTCGACCCCCAAGGGCGACGAAAAGGAGATCGAGGCGATCAGGGCCGTGTTCGGGTCGGGCGAGAAATGCCCGCCCATCGCGGCCACCAAGTCGCTCACCGGCCATTCGCTCGGTGCCACCGGGGTCCAGGAGGCCATCTACTCCCTGCTGATGATGAAGCACGGGTTCATCTGCGAGAGCGCCCACATCGAGGAGCTCGATCCGGCCTTCGCGGACATGAACATCGTTCGCGAGCGGCGCGACGGCGTGCGGCTCGGAACCGTTCTTTCCAACGCCTTCGGGTTCGGGGGGACCAACGCGACCCTGGTCCTGCAACATCCGGATCTGTGAGGAGGCCGATATGGCACAAGGGGAACGGCCGCGGTCCGGCGTGACGGCCGGCCAACCCGGCCTGATGGCCGGCAAGCGCGGGCTCGTCATGGGAGTCGCCAACGATCATTCCATCGCCTGGGGGATCGCCCGGACGCTGGCCGGGCAGGGCGCGGAACTCGCCTTCACGTACCAGAGCGAGGCGCTCGGGCGCCGGGTCAAGCCGCTCGCCGCCACCCTCGGATCGGACCTGCTGGTGCCCTGCGACGTCGAGGACCTCGCCTCGGTGGACGCCGCCGTCGACCGCGTCGGGACGGAGTTCGGCACCATCGACTTCCTGGTGCATGCCATCGCGTACTCGGATCGTTCCGAGCTGAAGGGGCGCTACGCCGACACGACGCGCCAGAATTTTCTGCGCACCATGGTGATCTCGGCCTTCTCGTTCACCGAGGTGGCCAAGCGCGCCGCGGCCCTGATGTCGTCGGGGGGCGCCATGGTGACCCTGACGTTCGGCGGTTCCACGCGCGTGGCTCCCAACTACAACGTCATGGGTGTCGCCAAGGCGGCGCTGGAGGCCAGCGTCCGCTATCTCGCGGCCGATTACGGCCACGCCGGGATCCGGGTCAACGCGATCTCGGCCGGGCCGATCCGGACGTTGGCGGGCGCCGGCATCTCGGATGCGCGCTTCATGTACAACTACCAGAAGACGAACGCACCGCTGCGCCGGACCGTGACGATCGACGATGTCGGCGGCTCGGCCTTGTACCTGCTGTCGGACCTGTCCAACGGCGTCACCGGCGAGGTTCACTTCGTCGACGCGGGCTTCAACATCGTCTCGGTGCCGCGGCCCGACGACGTGCGAAGCGCCGAGTCGCTCAGGGCCGACGCGGTACCGTGACGCGATCCGGACCTGCGCTGGTCGCCGGGCCACTTGTTCAAGGCCTTCACCGTGCCGTGAGGGCCCGGTCGCCGGGTGAACCCGCGCGGCCGTTCAACCGTTTCCCGGGTCGGATGAGCCGGAGACCTGCCCCATGAAAGCCAACCTTTTCGCAGCCCTGCTTGCCGCAGGCCTGCTGAGCTCGTCCGTCGTTCTTGCCCAGGACGCTGCTCCGGCCGGGGCGTCCCCGCCAGCCGCTGCGGCTCCGGCCGCCGCTACCCCGCCGGCCGACAACCCCGCCAAGACCAGGGCCGAGCAGGCCGTGTCCCGGCGGAACACCGAGCGCGACGCCTTCTTCGAAGCCCGGGTGGCGGCACTGCATGCTGGCCTGACCTTGAACCCCGATCAGGAAAAACTCTGGCCCGCGTTGGAAACCGCCATCCGCGACCTCACGACCTTCAACAGGGGTGGTCAGCCGAGGAGCGCGGACGCCGCCCCGGGCGGTTCCACCGGGCAGAGCGGCGCGCAGGCTTTCGATGAGTTGAAGCGCACGGCCGACGACCTGGCGCAGCGCGGCCGCATCCTGTCGGCGCTGGCCGATGCCGGCGCGCCGCTCTACGCGGCCCTGGACCAGGCCCAGAAGGACCGGCTGCCGATCCTGATGCGCGACCTGACGCCCCCGCGCGGTCCCTTCCACCGACTCGTCGCTGCCCTGGCGGACGGCGTGGATCGGGGCGATGCGGCCGACCGAGAGCGTGGCCGGTCGGCCCGGGACGATCGCGACGACGGGGACTTCGCTCAGGACCGCGATGATCGCTCCCGCATGGAGCGTCGCGGCGACCGCGCCGGCTGGGAACGGCCGCGCTACGACGAGGATCGCGACCGCGACGAATGAGGGCCCGCGGTTC
>CAXTEP010000094.1:0-12289 GCA_964243125.1 uncultured Lichenihabitans sp.
AGCTTCTTCCACACCCTGAAGGTCGAACTCGTCCACCAGCGACGATGGGCGACCCAGGACGAAGCCCGACGCGACCTGTTCGCCTACATCGAAAGCTACTACAATCGCCAGCGTATCCACTCGGCCCTCGGCTACATCAACCCGGAACAGGCCGAGCGGAAAGCGGACTGACCCCGTGTCCGTGAAACCGGGGGAGGATCACTAAGGCGCCCCCCATGTTCACGCCGATCTCCAGGGCCTTGGTGAGCGACATGGCCGCAAACCGATTGCGCGTTTGATGCGAGAAGCCGGAATCGTGGGTGCCAGCCGCCCGCGTGGCGGCCCGACCACGACGCTGCGGGACAAGGACGCCCGGCCCGCGCCGGACCTGGTCGACCGCAACTTCACGGCCTCCTGCCCCCATCAGCTCTGGGTCGCGGACATCACCTATGTGCCGACGGCAGCCGGGTTTCTCTACCTTGCCGTCGTGCTGGACGCCTGGAGCCGCACGATCGTCGGCTGGTCGATGGCCACCACCTGCGGGCCGACCTGGTGCTGGACGCGATGGAAGCGGCCGTGGGACAGAGGCGCCCGAAGGACGTCATCCATCACAGCGACCAAGGCAGCCAACACACGTCCGTAGCATTCGGCAAACGCTGCGGTGAGGCCGGGCTGCGACCATCGATGGGCTCGGTGGGCGATGCCTATGACAACGCCATGGCCGAAAGCTTCTTCTCAACACTCGAAGCCGAACCGCTGAAGCGGCGGCGGTTCGCTTCCCAGGCGGAGGCCCGAATGGCCTGCTTCAGCTGTATCGAGGGCTGGTACAACCCGATCCGTCTGCATTCGGGTTTGGGCGACCGCTCACCAAGCGCCTACGAAGCCGAACAAGAGATCCCCATGAACGAGCCCTAATCCGCAAGCCTGAAAACTGTCTACCAAAACGGGGCAACCTCAGTCCACGCAATCAGGGGAGCGTCGTCGGGCCTTTTATTTGTGGACATGGTTCCGCAGGCCTGCAGGGGCAGCACGGAACCCGATCCCATGGCACGCAGGAAGGCATCGAGGCATTCCGGGTCGAATTGAGTGCCCCGGTTCTGCCGCAGATAGGAAAAGGCCTCGTCTTGCGAGATGGCTTCCTTGTAGGGCCGCGCCGTCGTCAGGGCGTCGAAGACGTCGGCGACGGCCACGATACGGGCCCCCAACGGGATGGCGGTCTCGGCCAGGCCGTGGGGGTAGCCCCGGCCATCCCAGCGCTCGTGATGGAACGCCGCGATCTCGGCCGCTAGTTTCATCGTCTCGCAGGTGCTGCCGGCGAGAATTTGGGCCCCGATGCTGGCGTGGGTGCGGATCACGCTCATCTCATTTTCATCGAGACGGCCGGGCTTCAGGAGGACCTGGTCCGGTACCGCGACCTTGCCGAGGTCGTGAAGCGGCGAGGCAAGGAAAATGCGACGGCAGAGATCAGGCGGCAGCCCCAACTCCTCGGCAATCATCCGGCTGTAGTTCGCGACCCGCAGGGTATGGTCGCCCGTGTCGTTGTCGCGGAACTCGACGGCCTTCGACAGCCGGAAGATCATCTCTTCCTCCCGCGCGAGGCGGTGCTCGACCGCGATCGCGACTTCTTCGGCCAGCTTGGTCACGCGGTTGTCGAGCACCGCCGCAGCCTCGGCGATCAGCATCAGATTACGGATTTTGGCCTTGAGTTCGATCGGATGCGGCGACTTGTTCAACACGTCATTGGCGCCCGCCTCGAGAGCCGCGTAGCGGATGGCGCGATCTTCGCTCCCAGTTACCATCAAAATGGGAACGGACCGATGCTTCGGCATGGCACGGAGGCGGCGCACGAACTCAATCCCATCCATTCGCGGCATGAGGTGGTCGACGATGACGAGGTCGAACTTGCCGCGATCCGCCGCGTCGATCGCTTCCTCCGGATCGAGGAAGCTTTTCATGTCGATGTCAGCGACCTCGCGGAGCAGGCGCTGCAGGTGTGCCAAGCTGCTTCTGCTGTCGTCGAGGATCAGGGCCAGCATGACAGTCTCCAGCGCTCCGGGACCAAGGTGCTTCGACCTAACGAGACTGCGCCGGCCGGCACGGTTAAACGGCTACGTCGAACAGGAACGCGTCGATGCCTTCGGATGCTTGCGCAACCGCTGCTATGAGCACGGATTTCGGGGCCGATCCCAGCAGTGCGGCGTGCAGGTCGCGTTCGCATTGCATGGTGTAGAGAGGACACAGCCAATTCGTGAGATGGGCCGCGGCCCGATCGAGCCCCGTGCCTGCCTCGACGGTCTCGGAAAGCTCATCGAGCTGCTGCGCCGCCGCGGCGCGATCGGCGCTCGAGGACACAGCCAAGCCAAAGCGCACGCGCGCGCGCCCGAGATCCGCGCCGAAACCGAGCGCCCGGTCTCCCATTGTGGCGAAGAAGCGCGCCATATCGCCCTCCAGGGTCTCGAGCTTCGCGGCGATCGCCAGGAGGTCATCGTCGCTGGAGGAGAGCTCCGCCTCCCGGTCGTCGTGGTCGAGGCGGTGTGAGGTGGTCTCAAGCTCCCTGAAGGCGACAACAAGCCGTGCGGCCTCGCCGGTGATAATGCCGGCTAGGCGCTTCAATTCGTCGGCGATCACGGTGAGGCTGCGACCGCTCGTCCCGAGACGGGCCGCCTTCAGGCCGGAGTTGATGCCGATCATGATGAGATTGACCGTCACGGCATCGAGTGCCGCAACAGAGGCGCTCAGCGCTGTGATCTCGTTCCGGAACAGCACCATGGCGGCCTCGACATCCTGCCGGGCCCGCTCGCATGTACCGACGAGGCCGGCGGCTTCGGTGAGGCGGGCGCGGAAAGTCGCCAAGCAGTTCGGTTTGGCGCTCCCACCACCCCGCATCAGGGCGCCGCCGCCCTCGACGAGTTCGACCGCGTTTTTGCCGAGCCGCACCAGCAGTCCATCGACATGGGCCACGTCGCGGTCAAAGTCATTCGAAAGCGCACGGATCTGCGACGCCTGAAGGCGCAGGATGGCGGCCAACACGGCACCACGCTCCTCGTCATCAACCGGCCTCGTGCCTGCGACGACGTCTCGCGCGATCTCGATTGCTCTCGAGACGTGTTCGAGGCGCTGCCGCGTCGCATCGCCGGATTGCAGCGCCATGAGGGCTGTGCCGGTCGCCGCCGCGATCTTGGCTCCGCGCTCTCCAAGCTTGCGCATGGCCCCAGACGTCTCGCCCTGTCGCGCCTCGATGGCGGCGAACATCTCCGTCAGATCCTGCGACAGCACGACGAGTTTTTCGCGGTAATCGCGGTCGAGGTCGGCCTGCGAGGCGGCGATCCGGCCGATGCGCCCGGTCAACACCGCATGGGCCTGGGCGCAACGGTCGACTTCGTCCTTTACAGTCTGGGTCAAGCTTGCGATCTCACGCGTGAAGGCGTCGAGCCCGGTTCCCTTGCCGAACACAACAGCCTCGATGCGGGCCGAGCGCGCGATGATGAACATCATGCGGACATCGTCGAGTAACGTGTCGAGATGCTTCGCAATGCCTGCGTTGCCGACCACGAGGTCCTGCAGGCTGGCCGCATCGCGGGGGAGCGCCCGGCCTGTCGCTACGAGCCGCGACGCGAGCGCGGCGAGCACCTGCGACGCTTCGGTCAGGTCTCCGCCCTGCAGACCCGCCAGGAAGTCGGTCATCTCCCGGACAAGGCCGTCAAACCCGGCCAACCCCTCACCGAGACCTTGGCCGGCTGCCACGAAGGCCTGCTCAATCAGGGCCGCGCCGCAGTCCACGGTTTGGCGCAGATTGTCGAGCCGGGTGGGCGTCATGACGGTCAAGGCGTCACCTCGGCGGCGGTCGCAGCCCGCAAGACCTCCAGGTGAATCTGCCCGAGTGGCACTACGCGCGCGGCGCCGCCACGCTCGATGGCCTCCTTGGGCATGCCGAAAACGACACAAGTCGCGGCGTCCTGGGCGACGGTAATCGACCCCGCTTGGCGCATCTCGACCAAGCCCTTGGCGCCGTCATCGCCCATACCGGTCAGGATGATGCCGGTGGCGTTGTGCCCTGCGCACTGTGCTGCCGAGCGGAACAACACGTCGACTGAGGGACGATGCCTCGACACCAGCGGGCCGTCCTTGACCAGAACGCGGTAGTGCGATCCGGCCCGCTGCAGGAGCAGGTGGCGGTTGCCAGGCGCGATCAAGGCGCGGCCGGGAAGCACGGCGTCGCCGTCCTCGGCTTCCTTTACCGCTATGGCACAGAAGCCGTCGAGTCGCCGCGCAAAGGCGGCGGTGAAGTGCTCCGGCATGTGCTGCACGATGACGATGCCGGGGCAATCGGCCGGCAGGGCTCGCAACACGGCCGCGATAGCCTCCGTGCCGCCCGTCGAGGCGCCGATGCAGACGATTCGATCGGTTTCGGCTGTGCGGCGCTGGCCGGAGCGCGGCGGCAGCATGGCGTCGGCCGAGAGCTTGGCTTCCACGAGTGGGCGCTTCACACGCTGCTGCCGCGCTCCCGTCTGGGCTGCGGCCCGCACGGCGTCGCATACCCGGATGGAGGACTCCATCAGGAACTGGGTAGTATCGACGCGTGGCTTCGGCAGGATATCGACGGCGCCGGCCTCCATGACATCGAATAAAACCTGCGAACCCTGTTCGGTGAGGGTGGAGCACACGATCACCGGGATGGGTCGCTGTGCCATGATCTTGCGCAGGAATGTGAGCCCATCCATGCGCGGCATCTCGAGATCGAGGATAATGACGTCGGGCACATCCTCGGCGATGCGACGCGCCGCCACGAAAGGATCGGCGGCAGTACCCACGAGGACGATGTCGGGCGCGGCGGCGAGAATGTTGCCGAGCGTTTGACGCACCGAGGGGGAGTCGTCGACGACGAGCACGCGGATCGGATCGCTCATGATCGCACCTGCGAGGCTTGGAATACGCTCGAGGCCACCGCACACAAGCCGGATTGAATGCCGGCCATCGACTCGGAATGGCCGAGCATCAGGTAGCCGCCGGGGCGGAGATGGCTCGCGAGCTTGCGCACCACGGCCTTCTGGGTCTGCTTGTCGAAGTAGATGAGTACGTTGCGGCAGAAGATAACATCGACGTCGCGGTCGATGGGATAGCTCGGCTCCATCAGGTTCAGATGCTGGAAGCGCACCTGACGGCGGAGCTCGGGAACGATGCGGACTTGCTGGCGCCTGGCGTCGCGCGCGGTCATCACGTAGCGCTCCCGCAAGGGCGCGGGCACGGGATCCAGCATCGCAGTCGGATAGATGGCGGCCCGCGCCGTGGCGATCACGTCGGTGGAAATGTCGGTGCCCAGAATGATGTATTCGAACTGCTGGCGCTCGCCCTGCATCTCGGCCAGCACCATAGCGACAGTGTAAGCCTCGGCGCCGATCGAGGCGGCGGCGCTCCAGACCTTCAAGGGGCCCCGGCCCCGGTTGCACAGCAGGACGGGCACGGCGTCACGCAGAATGTCGAAATGCGCGGGCTCGCGGAAGAAGTCCGTTTTGTTGGTAGTGACGCAGTCGATAAGATGGGTCAGTTCCGCGTCCTTGACGGCGTTCGAACCGAACAGGTGCTGCCCGTAAGCTTCGAGGGTGTCGAGCCCAAGGGCGCGCACCCGCTTGCGCAGACGGCCTTCGACCATGGTGCGCTTGGAGGGCGGCAGCTGGATGCCAACCTCCCGCTCGATGAACGTCACGATCCTGGCGAACTGCGTGTCACTGAGCTGTTCGGGGGGGCGCCCTTCAGGGATCACGCGGCCACCCGGGCGTCACTGAGCAGAAGGCCGGCCTCGCCATCCAGCAGCCGTTCGGGATCAAACACGACCACGAAGGCTGCCCCCTTGCGGCCGATGCCGGCGATGGTGGCGGAGCGCCAACGGCCTCCGACCTCGGGCGCGGGCGCCAAGCTGTCGCCGTCGAGCGGCGTCACCTCGAACACACGGTCGGCCACGAAGCCGACCCCGGTGACGCGGCCCGCAATCGGGAGCTCCAGGATGATGATGCGGGTCATCGGCGTGACCGGCACGGCCGGCAGGCCCAGCCTGAGGCGCAGGTCGACCACAGGATAGCCAACGCCGCGCACGTCGGTCATGCCCAGCAGGAACGGCGGGGCCTGAGGCAGGGCGGCGATCGGCTGCATGTCCAGGATCTCATGGACGTGGCGGATGGCGATGCCGAAGGTTTCCGGACCTAGGCCGAGCGTGAGATAGGGCGTGGTGTCCGACATGGGTCCATGGTCCTGCGGCGGGGCCGGGGTCGCGGTGGAACGCCGGAGCCGCGCGGGCTCCGGCCGGGGACGCGCGCCGTCAGGCGCTGCGGCGGAAGCCGGCGTCGTGCTGGTCCTCGTCCGGGTCCATGTCGAGCGCGAAGCCGCCGCCTCCGGAGATCGGCTTGCGGGCCCGGGCCTTGGGCGAGGCGAGCGGCGAGCGGATCGCCTGGGCGCCCTGTTCGGCCCGCTTGCGCAGCTGCGCCACGGGATGCCCGACCGGCAAGGAGGCCGGGGGAGGCGTGGTCGCGACGCTCTCGTCAATGCGGAAGAAGGCGACGGTGGCCTTGAGCTGCTCGGCCTGGGTCGCGAGCTCCTCCGAAGTCGAGGACACCTCCTCCGACGCGGCGGTGTTCCGCTGCGTCACCTTGTCGAGCTGCTGGATCGCCTGATTGATCTGCATCGCCCCCACATCCTGCTCCCGGCAGGCCGCCGTGATCTCCTCGACGAGGCTCGCGGTGCGCTTGATGTCGGGAACGAGCTTCTCGAGCATGGAGCCTGCGTCCCGCGCCGTCTTGACCGTTTCGGCCGACAAGGTCCCGATCTCGGCCGCCGCCGCCTGGGAACGCTCGGCGAGCTTGCGTACCTCCGACGCCACCACCGCGAAGCCGCGGCCATGCTCGCCCGCCCTGGCCGCCTCGACGGCGGCATTGAGCGCCAGTAGGTCGGTCTGCCGGGCGATCTCCTGGACCACCGTGATCTTTGACGCGATGGTCTGCATCGCTTCGACCGCCTTGCCCACCGCGAACCCGCTCGCCTCGGCGTCCTGGGCGGAGCGGCGCGCTATGGTCTCGGTCTGGCTGGCATTGTCGGCGTTCTGCTTCACGTTCGCGGCCATCTCCTCCATCGAGGCCGACGCTTCTTCGGTGGCCGAGGCCTGCTCGGTCGAGCCCTGCGACAGCTGCTCGGCCGAGGCGGAGAGCTCCTGGCTGCCGACCGACACGTTCTGCGCCGCCCGAACCGTCTCGCCGACGATCGCCCGCAACTTCTTCAACATGCTCTGCAGCGCACGCTGCAGGTCGCCGAGCTCGTCGTTGCTGCGCACCACCACATCCTGGGTCAGATCACCCGACGCGACCGTCTGGGTGAGCCGGAGCGCCGCCCCGATGCTGCGGGTGATCGACACCGCGATCCATATCGCAAGCAGGAGGCCCACCAGCGCCGCGCCGGCCACGACCCCGACGAGGATCAGGCGCGTTTCCTCGTAGGCCTTCTGGGTTTCCGTCACGAAACCGTTGGCCACCTGGATTTCGACCTCTTTCATCTTGGCGAGCTGAGCCAGCATGGCATCTCCCGCGTCTTTCACGCTGCCGTTGATGATCAGGTCGCCTGCCTTGGCATCACCGTTCACCGAAGCGAGCCGGATGATCTCTTTGTCACTCTCGAGGAGGGCCTTAAGGTCGCTCCGCAAGGCATCGACGGCAGCCTTATTGGAGGCCTCCGAAGGGTCGACGAGGGCGTCAAGCGCCGCGTTAACGCGCCCAAGGGCGGCATCGTAGTCCTTCTGCAAGGCCGCCACGGACGAGTCGTCCGTGGCCAGGACGATTCCGATGCGGTCCAACTGGAGCGTCTCCACGTTGAGACGAAGGTTGGCGAGTTGTTCGCGCAAGTTGCCCTGTTCTGACTTGGCGAGAGACTCGTAATCGGAGACGACGCGTGACACGAGCGGGCCTCCTCTCGTGCTCGAGAGATCGATGGCCTTCGTCTGGCTGTTCAGCAACGTGAGGTCCCAGGCCTTGTTGGCTGCCGTAACGTAGGCGGACCACCCGTCGTCCAGCGATTTGCGCGAAGCCTCGCGCACGTCGGCCGGCAGCTTATCCACATACTGCGGCATGACCTTCTCGAAGTCGGCCCGGAAATCGTCGAACGACTTGCGGGCCGTGGCCCTGCCGGCATCGGTCGAATCCATAAGGGCGCGATTGAGCACGCGCGCCGCATTGATCATGTCGGTCTGCATCTGGCCGATGCGGATCACCTGGTTGAACGGCCGCGCCGCGAATTGCTGCATCTGCTCGTTGGTCGACGACAGGCTGCTGACTCCGAGCACGCCGGTGGCGCCGAGGCAGGCGATCAGGCTGCCGAAGGCCAGCCCGAGCTTGGTCTTGATTGTCAGTCGCATAACGGAGATCCTGTGTGCAATGAATGGGATGATCGGATCGGGTCGGGCAGGGGGACCGCCGGTGCCGGATTCCGGCGGGTCCGCTCAGGCGAGGATGTGTTCCAGCTCCGGAACGACGATGAAGCGGTTCTTCCAGGTGGCGAAGCTGCGGATGAATTCGGGCGGCCAGCGCAGGCCGACCCGTGGCGTCAGTTGAAGGTCATCGTCCGCGAGCTCGGTGACCTCGTAGACCTTGTCGGCCATCAGGCCCACCATCACCGGATCGCCGTCGACCGGGACCTCCACCACCACCACGCGCGTGTCGGGTGTCGCCGCGCGAAGCGACATGCCAAAGCTGACGCGCATATCGGCCAGGGGAACGATATTGCCCCGCACGTTGATCACGGCCGGGAGGTGCGGCTTGGCGCCCGCGACCCGGGTGGACGGCACGGGATCGATGATCTCGCGCACGAGCTCCGCACCAATGGCGAAGATCTCGTCCCCGAGCCCGAGCATCAGGACCTGCCGGGCGGGTCCGTCGCCCTGGAACCGCGTCGCCGTCATGCCGCCCTCCCCAGATGCGCAGGCGACCCAGACGCCTGCCTCATGGTCACCATCGACGACGTGTCGAGGATCAGGGCCGCCGTGCCGTCGCCCAGGATCGTGGCACCGGAGAACATCGCCACGTCGGCATGCAGCTTGGACAGCGACTTGATCACGGTCTGATGGCTGCCCAGGATGGCGTCGGCCACGAGCCCGATCCGCATGTCGCCGACGCCGGTGACGATCACCTTCGGGTGAGCAGCGGGTTCGCCGGTCGCGTCGAAGAGGGCGCGCAGGTGCAGGGTCGGCACCAGGGCGCCACGAATGTTCAAAAATGACGGAGCCTCGTTGCCTCCGGCCGTGACAGGGGGCAGTTCCACGCATTCCTCCACCGTCGACAGCGGCACGATGTAGCGGCCTTCGCCGACCCGGATCAGGAGACCGTCGATGATGGCCAGCGTGAGGGGAAGCCGCAGCGCCATGCTGGATCCGTGTCCGGCGCGCGTCGACACCTCGATCGAGCCCCGCAGGCCCTCGATGGTGCGTTTCACGACGTCCATGCCCACGCCGCGTCCCGACAGCGCCGATACCGTGTCGGCCGTCGAGAAGCCCGGCTGAAACAGGCAGTCGTGGACCGCGGCGTCGGCGAGCACCGCGCCCGGGGCGATCAGACCCTTCTCCTCGGCCTTGGCGCGGATGCGGGCGGTGTCGAGGCCGGCGCCGTCGTCGAGCACGGTGATCTGCACTTGCGCCCCGACATGCTCGGCCACGAGCTCGATCCGCGCCGTCGCGGGCTTTCCGCTCGCGGCGCGCTTGGCGGGCGCTTCGACGCCGTGGTCGATCGCGTTGCGGATCAGGTGAACGAGCGGGTCGGCCAGGCGCTCGATCATGGTCTTGTCGAGTTCTGTCGCCTCGCCGACCGTCACGAACTCGACCGGTTTGCCGAGGTCGCGCGACAGGTCGTGAACCAGGCGGCGAAAGCGCGCGAAAAGCGTGCCGATGGGCACCATGCGGATGCCCATGGTGGTGTCGCGCAGGCCCCCCGCAAGACGCTCGATCTCCTCGGCGACGAGCGTGAGAGCGGGATCCCGCCGCGCTTGGGCGAACTGGCTCAACCGCGCCTGGGCGATCACCAGTTCGCCGACGCGGTCCATCAGGGCATCGAGGCGCTCCGCCTGGACCCGGACGCTTTCGTTCGCTTTGTCGTCCGTCCGGCGCCCGGGTTCCCGCTTGGTGGCCGGGATCGCGGACTGCGGAGCTACCGCGACGACCACGGGCGCCGCCTGCGGCACCGTGGCGACCCCGGGCGCTCCGACGACAGGCTCTGCCTCGACGTCTGCGCGGGCGCCGGCGCCCAGCGGCGTGACGGCGAGCGTCATGTCGTCGAGCACGAAGATGAACACGTCGTCGATGGCGTCGCGCGGACAGCTGGCCATGAGCGTCACGCTCCAGCCCAGGTGAAGATCCTGCGGGTCCAGCACCTCGAGATCGGGAAGGCCGTCGAGGTCGGCGACGACCTGGCAGGGTCCGAGGGCCCGCAACTCGTCGAGCAGCCCGAGGGGATCAGTGCCGTTGCGCAGGATGCTTGCGGCGAAGCGGATCTCGATCTGCCACCCGGGGCGGCCGTGCGCTACGGCATTCGCATCGGGCGCCACCTGCGCCGGGAATTCCGCAGGCGGAGCCAGCGTCGTGTCCGTCGACACGAGGCGCTGCAGGTCGGCCAGGATGGCGGTGCTCCGGTCCGGCGCGACGGCGTCCGGCGACTCGATGAGCGCCCGGATGTGATCCTTGGCGACGAGCGCCACGGCGACGAGCGCTTCGCTGACCGCCACCTCGCCCTTTCGGACGCGATCGAAGGCCGTCTCGAAATCGTGGGTGAACGCCGCCACGGCGTCGAAGCCGAACATGGCTCCCGAGCCCTTGATGGTGTGCAATGCCCGGAAGGCGGCGTCGACGAGCCCCCGGTCGTCGGGCGCCTGGCCAAGGTCGAGAAGCGTCGCCTCCAGGCTGTCGAGCAGTTCCGCGGCTTCCTGGCGGTAGATCGCGATAGGATCGAGCTGGCTCACTTGCGCACCAGCTTGGTGGCCACGGCGAGGATCTGCTCGGGCTTGAACGGCTTGGTGATCCACCCCGTGGCACCCGCCGCCTTGGCTTCCTGCTTGGCCGCCTCGTTCGACTCTGTGGTGAGGAACACGATCGGCACGCCGACGATGGCCGGCACCTTGCGCAGGGCGCGGATCAGATCCAGGCCGTTCATCATGGGCATGTTGAGGTCTGTGATCACAAGGGAAACGGGCTGACTCTTCGCCTTGGCGAGGCCCTCGACGCCGTCGCCAGCTTCTATAACGCTATAGCCGGCGCCGCCGAGCACGATCTTGATAACTTGACGGACGCTGGGCGAATCGTCGACGGTAAGGATGGTCGGCATGATTTCAGGCCTCGCGAGGTAGGTCTGCGACGGCCGACCAAGGGACGCCCGCCGCCGCGAAGGCGGCAGTGACGGAGTCGGAGGCGGCAGTGATGGCGAAAGGAAGGCCTCGGCTCTGGCTCGACCGCCTGGCGGCGATGAGAAGCTGGACGAGGCTGACGTCGGCCGCCTTGACGGCAGATAGATCAAAGCGCAGAGGCTTGCCACGTTCGATCAGCTCCAGCATGGCAGCATGATGCGTCTTGATCGTCGGCATCAAACAGGATCCACTCAACGTCATAGATTTGTTCCGGTTTGTCAGAAACAGGTTCTGCAGATCGGCGAAGGTAATGGAGAGGTTGGACGTGTCCACCTTTCAAGTGTGTTTAATTTCGCGGCGCGCTTCTCGTCGAAGCCTGACTTGGTTAACCAATTAGAGCGGTCGTGTATTGAATTGAGAGGCGTTCCAGTTATCTGAACAGCGTAGTGGGTTGCAATATTGTGTATTTTCTCACCGCAGCTTCATTGCCATGAAGGCCGCCGACGAGTTCAAGAACAAGACCACAGTGCCGAACCAGCTCTGACAACAGACTTCACCTATTGGAAGGTGGCTGGGTAGGGTTGATTCTACATTTCCACCGTGCTGGACGACTTCTCGCGCACCATCCTGGCCTGGAAGCTTTGCACCACCATGGCGGCCAGCGACGTCACCCACACCCTGAACTTCGCTCTGCAAGCATCAGGGCTCGAGCAGGTAGCCGTCGTGCAACGTCCTAGGGTCTGTTAGCATCTGATCCAGTCGAGGGCTGCGGCGAGGCAGAGGACGCCCATGAAGGAGGTGGCGGTTTTCTCGTAGCGGGTGGCCACGGCCCGCCATTCCTTGAGCCTGGCCCAGAGCCGCTCGACCACGTTGCGCTTGTTGTAGATCCATGTGGGCGACCGCTGCTTCGTTGCGCTTGGACGGGATGGCGGGCCGGGCGCCCTTGTCC
>CAXTEP010000095.1:0-8600 GCA_964243125.1 uncultured Lichenihabitans sp.
CCGCTCCAAAACAGCCCGCGACGGAACATTGCCAGCCCGAACCTCAACGTTCATGAGCCCCTCCCCGGAGGACGAACCGCGGCGCGCCCTCATTCATGAAAATTATTTTCATACTGGCGCCGCGGTTTCAAGTTCTTTCGGCAGTCCTGCAGCGTCGCCGCGGCTCCGCGGTCAGTCCGCGAGTTCGTAAAGGCGCTCTTTGGGGAATTTCGGATGCCACAGCAGCGTCCGTCCTTCCGTGTTGGTGTCGTGGGCGATGCCCTGCTCGCAGCTGACGATCTCGAGCTGCAGCCCCCAGGGCGTCAGGAAGTAGCACCAGGTCAGGCCCTTGGTCGGGCCCTGCACGGTCTTGGTCGGCTCGCCCAGGATGCGGACGTTGTGCTCGCGCAGGTGGGCGAGCGCGACCTCCATGTCGTCGACGTAGAACGCGATATGGTGGCCGCCGTGATCGCTGTTCTTGGGCAGAGTCCTGGACTGGTCCGTCGACTCGTACTCGAAGATTTCGAGGTTGGTGCCGTTACCGCAGCGCACGTAACGATATTCCTTGATCTTGGCGCGAGGATCGACGTTGAGGTGCTCGGTCATCCAGTCGGACTTGTCGTCCGCGAAGGCGCCGGCCGAGAACAGCACCTCGCAGCCGATGACCTTCTCGAAGAACTCGCACGCCGCGTCGATGTCGGGCACCGTCAGGCCGAAATGCTCGATGCCGCGCAGGCCGGGGATGCCGCCGAGCTTGTTCATGTCCTTGCTCCCTGTCGAGGTTGGAAACCGGCGGTGACCCGCCTTCGGGTGGCGGGCGGCGTCAGGCCGGCCGCTCGTTGAAGCTCTGCAGGTTGCGGTAGATCGCGCCCTGCGCGAGCGATTCGTAGGAACCCCGAAATAGCTGGTGCTGCTCTTCGTAGAGGTCCTTGAGCTGGGTGTTCGGGTCGACGGTGCTTTCGATATGCACCATGGCGTCCACGGCCTCGTCGGCGGACCCGAAGTGCTTCGCGCCGATCGCCCCCAGGATGGCGGCACCGAGCGCCGTGCATTCGCGGACCCGCAGCACCGACACGGGCTGCCCGATCACGTCGGCCATGATGCGCACGAAGCCGACGCTCTTGGTGCCGCCGCCGGTCAACCGGAGTTCGGTGACGCCGCCCTTCATGTCGCGCTGGAACGTGTCCACGATGGCCCGCATCTCGTTGGCGCAGCCCTCCAGGAGAGCGCGGATCAGGGCGGGCCTGTCGTGATGGAGGCCGAGCCCGATGAAGCCGCCCTTGGCGGCCATGTCGTAGTAGGGCGTCACCTGACCGGCCAGGAAGGGATGGAAGATGAGCCCCTGCGCGCCGGGCGCGCTCTTCAACGCGCAGTCGACCATGACCGAATAGGGGCTGACTCCCAGGGCCTGGCTCGCCACCATCTCGGTCAGGCCCAGCATGTCGCGCCACCAGCGCAGGCAGGCGCCGATCGCGAAGGCCGCGCCTTCGAGGTCCCACTGGCCGGGAACGCCGTGGCCGCCCAGGAACAGCCCCTTGCCCTTGACGCGGTCGACGCTGTCGACGTGGGCCACCATGACGGCCGAGGTGCCGACCGTCATCTCGGCCATGCCCTGCCGGATGACCCCGGCCCCGATGGCGGCGCACTGCTGGTCGCCGGCGCCCCGGCAGAGCGGCGTGCCGACCGGCAGGCCCGTCAGCTCTGAGGCCTCCCTGGACACGCGACCCACCATGGCGGCCGTCGGGCCGACGGGCGGCAGCAGCGAGCGGTCGATGCCGCAGCGGGCCAGCACCTCGTCGCTCCAGTCGAGCTTGCGGATCTCCATCATGCCGTTGAGGGTCAGCGAGGCGGGGTCGGTCCGCCAGTCGTCGGCACCAAGACGGTTCAGGAAGAACTCCTGCCCGTTGGCGATCCACCGCGTGCGCTCGAAAATGGCCGGCAGCTTCTCCCTGACCCAGGCCACCTTGGCGGCCGCCCACTGCGGCGACAGCGGCATGCCGGTGTGGTCCTGGTAGTGCTCGACGCCCATCTCGGCGGCGAGCTTCGCGCCCTGCTCGGTGGCGCGCGCGTCGTTCCACACGATTGAATTGCACAGCGGCCGCAGGTTCGCGTCCAGCAGCCCGAACGTGCCGCGCTGGCTCGACAGGCCGATCGACTTGTAGGCGTCGGGCGGCAGGTCGGCCTTCCGGACCGCCTCGCGGGACGCCGCGCAGATGCCGCGCCACACCACTTCCAGATCCTGCTCGACCCAGCCCGGGCGGGGGTAGGTGCACGGATATTCCTGGTAGCCGCTGGCCACGTCGGTGCCGTTCGCGTCGTAGATCGACACCGTGGTGCCCGTGGTGCCCGCGTCGATGCCGACGAACACTGCCTGTGCCATCCTAAGTCCCCTCCCCCTCGCGACCGCCCGCTATTGCGCCACGCTGTACCGCGTGATCAGCTCCAGGAAGCGCCGACGCCTGGTCCGGTCCGCTTCCGCGAGCCCATCGACCAGGGCAGCCTTGCGGGCGGCCGGGTCGGGGCCGCCTCCCTCCAGAACCGTTCCTTCGACGGCCGGCCGGGTCGAACCGCGGCCCTGCCAGTCGGCGTTCACGGGAAAGCCGCGCCGCGCCATCGCGTCGTGCCAGGTCGCGTCCAGCACCACGGCCTCGCGGCCGATCTCGGCCGACACGAGGTTGTGGTAGTCGGGCACGCCGCCCTCGCGGATCATGGCCCTGAGCTCGTCGGGCATGTCGGGCGCCTCCGGCAGGCCCGCACCGAAGCGGCCGAACACCGTCTCGACCCGGGCCCGCACGCCCAGGCTGCCGAGCAGCTGGCACAGCAGCAGGTGCTTGGCCGTGCAGGCGCCCCGCCCGGTGCGGACGAGATCGGCCGGGTCGCGGCTGCCCGTCGACGCGTAGGTCATGCGGCGGACCGCGTGGAAGGCCTCGACGGCCGGGTCGCCGCCCTCGACCACCCAGTGGAAGCCTCCGCCCGGCGCGGCCGCCTCAATGCCCATCGAAGGCCGTGCCGTGGCAGAGAGCGGCACCCGTCTCGACGTCGAACACGTGCAGGCGGCTCTGATCGACCGTGACCCAGCAATTGTCGCCCATGTCGCCGTTGAAGTCGGGCTCGGTCAGCACGCGGATGCGGTCCGCCCCGACGTTCAGCTCCAGCAACAGGTCGCTGCCGAGCAGCTCGGTGGCGAAGATGGTCGCCTTCAAGGCGCCCGGCACGGGGTTGCGCGACACCTTGAGGTCGGCCGGCCGCACCCCGACGAAGACGTCGGGCGAGGCAACCCCGGCGAGGCGCTTCTGCACGGCGGCGTCGACCGGCAGGGTGAAGGCCGGATGGCTGAACACGGCCGCGCCGTTCTGGGTGGCCATGCGGGCCTTGACGAGGTTCATGGACGGCTCGCCCACGAAGGTCGCGACCCAGGCGTTGACGGGCCGGTTGTACACGTTGGACGGCGTGTCGAACTGCTGCAGCACGCCCGCGTGCATGACCGCGATGCGGTCGGCCATCGACAAGGCTTCGAGCTGGTCGTGGGTCACGTAGATCGTCGTCACCCCGATCTGCCGCTGCAGGTGCTTGAGTTCGCCGCGCATGCGGGCGCGAAGCTTGGCGTCGAGGTGGGCGATCGGCTCGTCGAACAGGAACACCTTGGGCTGGCGCACGATGGCGCGGCCAATGGCGGTGCGCTGCTTCTGGCCGCCCGACAGCTCCGAGGGCCGCCGCTGCAGCAGGGGCTCGATCTCCAGCAGCGCCGCGGCCTGCGTGACCCGCGCCTCGATCTCGCTGCGCTTCACCTTGGCCAAGATCAGCGGGTTGGCCATGTTCTCGAACACGGTCTTGTGCGGGTAGAGCGCGTAGTTCTCGAACACCATGGCGATGTCGCGGTCCTTCGGCGGCAGGGCGTTGACGACCTGCGACCCGAACGCGATCGTGCCGGCCGAGATGTGCTCCAGCCCCGCGAGCATCCGCATGGTCGAGGACTTGCCGCAGCCCGACGGACCAAGCACGCTCACGAACTCGCCGTCCGTGCTGGTCAGGCTCAGGTCCTTCACGGCCGGCACGCTGCCGTAATACTTCCAGACGTTGTCGATCGTGATCGCGACCATGAGAGCCAGACCCCCGGGGGCAGAGAGAATTATTCCTTGACCGCACCCATCGTCAGGCCGGCGATCAGGTAGCGGCGGATGAGCAGGCCCAGGAACATCATGGGCGCGGCCGTCACGGTGCCGGCCGCCATGATGGCGCCCCACTGAATATTCTGCGGCTGGACCAGTTCCTTGGTGGCGACCGGCAGCGTCTTGGCGCTGCCCGAGCCGATGATCGAGGCGAACAGGAAGTCGTTCCACGAGAACAGGATGCACAGCACCACGAAGGCCCCGATGCCGGGTGCCACCAGCGGCAGGATGGCCCGGAACGCCTGCAGCCTGGTGGCGCCGTCGACCTGCGCGGCTTCCTCGATCGCGTAGGGGACGTTGTCGAAGAAGCCTTTCAGGATCCAGATCGCGAAGGGCAGGTTGAAGGTCGTGTAGGCGATGATCAGCCCCGGCAGCGTGCCGATCAGGCCGACCGAACGGAAGATCGCGTAAAGCGGCACGATCACGGCCACGACGGGGGCCATGCGGGTCGAGATGATCCAGAAGAACAGGTCCTGCTTGCCGCGGAAATCCATGCGCGACAGGCTGTAGGCCGCCATCGAGCCGAACACGACCGACACGATCGCGGAGCCCACGGAGGCGATCAGGCTGTTGGGCAGGTAGGTGCCGAACGCGTGCTCCTGGAACAGGCTGACGTAGTGCTTGAGGGTCGGCGTGAAATGGAGGAACACGCCCACCTGCGACCACTTGCCGACCGGCGGCAGCGTGAAGGCCTCGAGCAGGTCCTTGAACGACGACACCACCATGATGACGAGCGGCAGCACCGTCCAGACCAGGAAAGCCGCCAGAAACACTACCGTCGCACCGTCGACGACCCTGGACAGCGGTGTCCGGTGTCGAATGACATCACTGGACGCCATGGATCACTCCTGTTCGGCGATTTTGGCGCTGTTGTCGAAGACCTTGACGAGCAGCTTGCCGAAGATGATCGTCACGATGAGCAGCGTCACCGCGATCGCGGCGCCGCGGCCGAGTTTGAAATACTGGAACGACACGTCGAACAGGTAGACCGGAAGGATCTTGGTCGAGTCACCCGGGCCGCCACCGGTCAGCACCAGAATGGTGTCGATGAACCGGAAGTTGTCCATGAAGCGGAGCATGATGCCGATCATCAGGAACGGGTAGATGTTCGGCAGCATGACTTCGAAGAAGTTGCGAATCGGACCGGCGCCGTCGACGAGATTGGCTTCGAGCTGGTCGTTCGGCACGCGTTTCAGGCCCGCCAGGGTGATCAGCGTGATCAGCGGCGTCCACTGCCAGATGTCGACGAGCGCGATGCCGTAGAGGGCCGTGTCGGGACTGGCCAGGATCGACCCGGTGCCGAGGATGCCGAGGCTCTCGAAGATCCAGTGATACCAGCCGAACGTCGCGTTGTAGAGGTAGTACCAGAGCAGGCCGGCGATGGCGGGCGACACCATCATCGGCATCAGCAGGATCGTGACCAGGTATTTCTCAAAGCGATTGCCATTGAGGATCAGGGCCAGCAGGATGCCGATGCCGACCTCGAAGAACATGCAGACCGCGCTGTACTTCAGCAGAAGGAGCCACCCCTGCCTGTAGTTCTGGTCGGTGAACAGGCGCGCGTAATTGCCGAAACCGGTGAACTGGCTCGTGGCCGCGTTGACGCCCACGTTCATGACACTCATGTAGAGCAGCCAGAAGAACGGATAAAGCGAGATGGCGGCCAGGATCAGGATGGCAGGGGCCATCAGCAGGAACAGAAATCGCGATTTCGGCACGGCATTGCGCGCGGCGGGAACCTGCGCGGCCGTCTGGGCCGCGTAAACGTAGCGATCCTCGCTGTCGAGCGGCGACAGAACGGCCCGCGAACTGGGGAGAAACGCCCCCTTTATGCTGCCGTCGCGGCCTGTCTGCTGTGTGGCAACCGACATACGCACTTTCCCGGGCTGTAGAACGAGCGCGACCCGCGGGTCGCGCGGCGGACTTGGCGTCGCCGGCCCTTTCGCGCGGGGGGCAGCGGCACCGAGCCGGATAGGATCGAAAGCGCGCCGGACCAAGCCGGCGCGCTTCGTCGCTTCAGCTGTTGAGCTCGTCGGTCTTCTTCTTGATGGCTTGGCAGGACTCGTCGGCCGATTGCTTGCCGGCCACGCACTTCTGCGTTTCCGCCGCCACGATGTTGAAATATTCGTTGGCCTCGGGCAGCTTCGGGCCCAGGACAAAATGGGGGTCCTTGATCCCGTAATCGTAGACGGCCTCGAACGTGAGGGCGTTCGGCATGGTGGTGGGCCGCTTGCGGGCCGCCACAACGTCGGGCTTCTGCAGGACCGCGGGGCGGGTCGGGGTGCCGCCCGTTCCCTTCAACTGGTCGTACTGGGTTTCCGTCGACGTCACCCAGGTCGAGAACAGCCAGCCCGCGCGGCGCATGTCCTCGCTGCCGTTGCCGTTGATGCCGATGCCGGCGATGCCGGCGTTGGTGCCGTTCACGACCTGCCCGCCGTTCTTGACCCAGGACGCCTCGCCCTTCGGGCAGGGCGCGTAGGCGGTCTTGCCACCCGCAGCCCGGCTCGTCTTGGGGTCCTCCACCGAGGCCGCGAACTCGTTGTACTGCACCTGCATGGCGATCTGGCCGGCCTGGTACACGGTGTTGAGTTCGAGCGTGCCGTTGGCCAGGTTGTCGGGATGGCTGACGTCCGCCAGCTCCTTGAACTTCTGCATCTGGAACACGGAGGTGTCGTCGCCCCAGTTGGTCGGGCCCGGGGTCCGCGACCCCAGTTTCTCGTCCACGTTGAAATCGTTCCAGCGGCCGTGGCTGAACAGGTGGCGCTGGATGTCGAGCTGCGTGGTCCAGGCGAAGCTGCCGTGATGCTGCGCGTAGCCGTAGGGCACGTCCTTGCCCCCCTTGCGCATCTTGGTGAAGAACTCGGCGATGTCGTGCATGTTCTTCCAGGTCGTGTCCTTGGTGAACTCGAGCCGGTAGCCGTAGTCCTTCTCGAAGTCCTTCGTGTACTGCTCAAACAGGTCCTGCCGGTAGAACGTGCAGGCGACCGCGCTGTCGTAAGGCAGGGCGCGCAGGTGGTCGCGGTCGTAGTAGTAGCCCGCGATGTCGAGGTAGTTCTCGAACCACGATCCGGCGCCGTAACCTTCCGGGTTCTGGGGCAGCGTCGAGTCGCCGATGTACTTCTTGAGATCGAAGTAGAAGTCGGCGTAGGGCGCGCCGATCGGCTTGTCCTGCACGTATTCGCACAGGAAGTCTGCCTTGCCGGCACGCAGGTCGATGCCCATCTTCTGGTTCACGACGGGCAGGTCGTCCGTGATGATCTCGACCGTGATGCCGGTCAGGTCGTAGAACGGCTTCAGCTTGTCCTTCAGCGCGATCGTGGGCGGCGTGTTCTCCGACAGGAAGGTCAGCTTGCTGCCGGCGTACTGCTTCCACTTGGCGTCGTCGCTGGAAGCCGCCTGGACCGGGGTCCGGAACAGCGTCGTGTTCAGCCCGATGGCCAACGATCCGGTTCCGAGCGCGGTGGCGGCGCCGCCGCCCAGTTCGAGGAACTTTCGCCGCGACACGCTGGTGTACAGGGCGTTCTTCGGGCGTGCGAACATCGGACAGGTCTCCTCCCAAGGCCGCCCTGCGTGTCAATCGCGCTCGATGGCGCGAAATCGCGGGTCGTTTTCAATCGGTGATCCCGACGGGTCATGGATAAAATTTTTTCCATGACCTTGCAACAGGAGTTTGTCCGGCCGCCGCATTTTTCTGGTCCATCGACCTTCGACGTCGTCGACCCTTGCGGCGCGGATGGCACCGATCTGTGCCATGGACGGCTCCCGGGGACGGACAGGTCAACGCCCTCGTCCTGGCAGGTCGGCGGCTCGACGGGAGCCATCCACCCCATGAGGTCGGCACGAAGTCCCTGGCATCACGACCGGAGCCGTTTCGCCGTTCCGGTCCCAAGTCACCGCCCCGTCCTACCCCTTTCGCAGGGGCGCCATGGCTTTTTGCACGGCGACGACGAGGGCGTCACGATGTTCGGACAGGTTGGCTGCGGGTTCGCCCCTGGCTTTCGCGACCACGCCTGACACGAGCATCCGGGTGAGTTCGGGAGCGAGGTGCAGGACGCCCAGGTCCTCCCACCAACGATCGAAGCTGTCCATCAAACCGTCGCAGGACGTCGACAGGCCCCCCTCGCCGGCCCCGAGATGGAGGAGCATCGTCGGACCCATCGCGGCCCAACGCAGGCCCGGGCCCGCCCACATGGCCTTGTCGATCTCCCCGACGCTCGCGACGCCGGTTTTGACCGGATGAATCGCTCCGCGCCACACCGCGGCCCGCAACCGGTCCGCGACGTGACCGGGCACTTCCCGACTGACCCGGATCGTGACCTTCGGCGGCGCGACCGAAATGAAATTCTTCCGCAACGGCCACGAAGCGACGCCATCCAAACGCTGGTCGGATCTGGCCCCCAAAAATGCTTTCTTCAGGATATTGTCCTGATCACGCGGAAGCGGCCCCTTGTC
>CAXTEP010000095.1:8700-12150 GCA_964243125.1 uncultured Lichenihabitans sp.
CCAAAAATGCTTTCTTCAGGATATTGTCCTGATCACGCGGAAGCGGCCCCTTGTCAGGGAGACCGCCCATCACCTTGGGGTTCGACGACCTGTTCTCGAGCCCGCTTACGGAAGTGGCGGGGTCGGCGAATCCAGCCATCTTGTCCGGGGTCAGATCTGCCCCAGGCCTCCATCGACCTGGACGTCCGCACCGTTCACAAAGCCGGCTGCGTCGGACGCGAGGAACGCGACAGCGTCGTCATCGTCTCCTTCGGGGCCGCGTCCATCACCGCGGCGGCGTCGGGGGTATCGACGGGACCCCGGGGAAACCACGTTCACCCGGATGCGGCAATCCTTCAGCTCGACGGCCCAGCTGCGCGCCAGTGCCCGGTACCCGCGCATGGCATGCCGTTGCGGGCCGCGCGGCCCGCAGCGGCTCGCGGGCATGTTCTCGGAAGCGGGCGGTCGGGGCCGGAGGCCGGGCAATGCTTCGTACGATGGACCGGTCACCGGCTTGCGAGCCGTCCGGGGACGGCGGCTTGCCGGTGTCGCGGCTCTCAGCATCCTAGGTTCCGCAGAACGTCCGGTAAGCGTCCTGGGCCGGCGGCGGCGGGTCCGCGTAGGCGGCGCGGCCGGGCTGGTCGTCGAAGGGGCGGGACAGGACCGCCGCCAGCTCGTCGAAGGGGGCCAGGTCGCCGTGCTCCACCGCGGCCGCGAGGGCCGCCTCGACCAGGTGATTGCGCGGGATGAAGGCGGGGTTGCGCCGCCGCATGGCGGCGCGGCGCGCGGGCCCGTCACCGGGCTCGGCGGCGAGGCGGGCGCGCCAGCGGACCGCCCAATCGTCGTAGGTGGCGGGATCGACGAACAGGTCGCGCACGGGTGCGTCGGCGGCCGCGTCCGCCGCGGCGTCGCCCAGCCGCCGGAAGAAGGCCGTGAAATCGACCCGGTTGGCCGCGAGCCGGTCGAGCAGGTCCTGCACCAGGACGCCGTCGTCGGCGCGCTCGGTCGCGAGCCCGAGCTTGCCGCCCATGCCGGCCATGTAGGCGGCGTTGAAGCGCGGCGCGAAACCCGCGAGCGCCTCGTTGGCCTGGGTCACCCCGGCGTCGGGATCGTCGTCGAGCAGCGGCAGCAGGCATTCGGCGAGCCTGGCGAGGTTCCATTGCGCGACCGCGGGCTGGTTCGCGTAGGCGTAGCGGCCCTGCCGGTCGATGGAGCTGAACACGGTGGCGGGATCGTAGGCGTCCAGGAACGCGCAGGGGCCGTAATCGATGGTTTCGCCCGAGATCGACATGTTGTCGGTGTTCATGACGCCGTGCACGAAGCCGACGCACAGCCACTGCGCCACGAGCGCCGCCTGCCGCGCCACCACGCCCTCCAGGAGGGCGCGATAGGGGCGCTCGGCTTCCGCGGCCGCCGGGTCGTGCCGGTGAATCGCGTGGTCGGCCAGGTTGCGGAGCGCCGCCGTGTCCTGCCGGGCCGCGAAGAACTGGAAAGTGCCGATGCGGATGTGGCTCGCGGCCACGCGAGTCAGCACCGCGCCGGGGAGCTCGGTGTCGCGCCACACGGGCTCGCCCGTGGTCGCGGCCGCGAGCGCCCGGGTGGTGGGGATGCCGAGCGCCGCCATGGCCTCGCTGACCAGGTACTCGCGCAGCACGGGGCCGAGCGCCGCGCGGCCGTCGCCGCCGCGCGAGTACGGCGTGCGGCCCGCGCCCTTGAGCTGGACATCGCGCCGGCGGCCCGCGCGGTCCACGACCTCGCCCAGCAGGATGGCCCGGCCGTCGCCGAGCTGGGGCACGAACTGGCCGAACTGGTGGCCCGCGTAGGCGGCCGCGAGCGGCTCGGCGCCTTCGGGCACGCGCCGGCCCGCCAGCACATCGACGCCCTCGGACGACGCGAGCGCGTCCGGGTCGAGCCCGAGTTCCGTCGCCAGCGCGCGGTTGAGTCGCACGAGCCGGGGCGCGGGCGCGTGGGCCGGCACCACGCGGGCGTAGAAGGAAGCCGGAAGTCGCGCGTAGCTGTTGTCAAAGCGGAACTGAACCGTCACGGCCGGACCTCGCTGCCAGGGCGGCACGCCGAACCCGCCGTCGCGCCCCGCCGCATGTGGGCCGCCGGGGCCGGCGCGTCCAGGGCGGCGGGCCGGCGCGCCGCTCTCATGCGCCTTGGTTTTACCCTCCCCGGCTGCTAAACGCGGCCCCATGACGTCGCACGCGCTCGACAACATCCGCAACTTCTCGATCGTGGCGCACATCGACCACGGCAAGTCCACGCTGGCGGACCGGCTGATCCAGCACACCGGCACGGTGGCGGCGCGCGACATGGTGGAGCAGGTGCTCGACTCGATGGACATCGAGCGCGAGCGCGGCATCACCATTAAGGCCCAGACGGTGCGGCTCGACTACCGGGCCCGGGACGGCCGCGACTACGTCCTCAATCTCATGGACACGCCCGGCCACGTCGACTTCGCCTACGAGGTGTCCCGCTCGCTCGCGGCCTGCGAGGGCTCGCTGCTGGTGGTGGACGCGAGCCAGGGCGTCGAGGCCCAGACGCTCGCCAACGTGTACCAGGCGCTCGACGCGGGCCACGAGATCGTGCCCGTGCTGAACAAGATCGACCTGCCGGCCGCGGAGCCCGAGCGCATCAAGGAGCAGATCGAGGACGTGATCGGCCTCGATGCGTCGGAGGCCGTGATGATCTCGGCCAAGACGGGCCTCAACATCGAGGGCGTGCTGGAAGCCATCGTGACGCGCTTGCCGCCGCCCCAGGGCGATGACGCGGCACCGCTAAAGGCGCTGCTGGTCGACAGCTGGTACGACGCCTACCTGGGCGTCGTGGTGCTGGTGCGGGTCATCGACGGCGCCATGAAGAAGGGCTCGCGCATCCGCATGATGGGCACCGACGCCCATTACGAGGTGGACCGCATCGGCGTGTTCAAGCCCAAGATGCAGGACGTGGCGACACTCGGCCCCGGCGAGGTCGGGTTCATCACGGCCCAGATCAAGGAGGTTGCCGACACGCGGGTGGGCGACACGATCACGGACGAGCGGAGGCCGACCGCCCACGCGCTGCCGGGCTTCAAGCCCGCCCAGCCGGTCGTGTTCTGCGGCCTGTTCCCCGTGGACGCGGCCAATTTCGAGGATCTGCGCGCCGCCATGGGCCGGCTCCGGCTCAACGACGCGAGCTTCTCGTTCGAGATGGAAAGCTCGGCCGCGCTCGGCTTCGGGTTCCGCTGCGGCTTCCTGGGCCTGCTGCACCTCGAGATCGTCCAGGAGCGGCTGGAGCGCGAGTTCAACCTCGACCTGATCGCCACCGCGCCCTCGGTGATCTACACGCTCGCGCTGCGCGACGGCACAGCGCTCGACCTCCACAATCCCGCCGACATGCCCGACGTGATGCGGATCGAGGAGATCCGGGAACCGTGGATCAAAGCCACGATCCTGACGCCCGACGACTACCTCGGCAGCATCCTGAAGC
>CAXTEP010000096.1:0-1619 GCA_964243125.1 uncultured Lichenihabitans sp.
TCGCGCAGGAACTCGACGATCTCCTGCAGGTCGTCCTTGGCCTCGTCGACGCCCGCCACGTCCTCGAAGGTGACGCGCCCGTGCGCCTCGGTCAGCAGCTTGGCCTTCGACTTGCCGAACCCCATGGCCTTGCCGCCAGCCCCCTGCATCTGCCGGGACATGAAGATCCAGATGCCGATGAAGGCGAGCAGCGGCAGGCCGTTGACCAGCAGGGTCACGAGCCAGCTGTTGCCGTCGGACGGCTGCTTGGCGGTGATCTGCACGTTTTTCTGCTTGAGGGTGGGCACCAGCGACGGGTCATTGGGCGAATAGGTCGCGAAGGCCCGGCCGTCGGTGTAGTGGCCGCTGATGTCGGCGCCCGCGATCGAGACGTCGCGCACCCGGCCGGAATCCACGTCGGTCAGGAGCTGGCTGTAGGCGATGTCCTGGGTTTGCGAGCGCTGGCCGGGGTTCTGGAACAGCAGAACCAGGGCGACCACCAGGAGGAATATGATCACCCAGAGGGCAAAATTCCGGAAGTTCGGGTTCATCTCGGACCTGTTGACACGTGAGCCCCTCGGGGCGACAAGCCGGTCGCTTTCGCCTCGCGGCAACGATCCGAACACCGTGATCCCGCTTTCGGGCGGAACCATGCTCAGACCGGCACCCGCCCGTTTTCTCCGCGGCGGCCTCGTGGCCGGCTCGGGAAGCACCGGAAGGTGCGCGTTCCTTCAGGGCTCAATCTAGGTGCCCGGTTCCGCCTTGCCAAGTGAAGGGTATGCGGCCGTCGCGCCGCAGCCGGCCTGATCCGAAACAGCATGAACGTTCTTGGCCGGCAAGACCTGGCCGCGCGAGCGCCGCGGCTCGGGCCGCAGCACGAGGCTGCGGTCGGCGTCGAGGCGGACCAAGAAGCCGCCGAGGGTGCGGCGGAGCGGGGCGCCCGCGGTTGCCGCGCCCGCCAGGTCGGCCGCCAGGCGTTCCAGCCGGTCGAGCCGGACGTGCCGGCCGCGGCCCGGGTCGGCCACTGCGCGGGCCAGGACCCTGATGACGATCTCGGCGGGCTCGCGCAGCAGCGCCGCCCCGTCGAAGCTCACGAAGCCGGGCGGGGAAGCGCGCGCGCAGGCCGCGCAGACGCGGGATGCCGCTTCGGCCAGGGCCGCGTCGGCGCGCGCGGCGCGAGCGGCCAGCCGGAGAAGCGCGTCGGCGTGGAGTCCTTCGCGGGCCAGCAAGGGCGCAAGGCCGCGCAGGCGGACGCGCGCGAAACGCGGGTCGTCGTTGGACGGGTCGCGCACGAAACGCCATCCACGCTGCTGGCAGGTCGCCACCAGCCGGGACTTGGGGACGTCCAGCAGCGGGCGGGCCAGGGTCACGCCGTTTCGGGCGGTCGCGTCGCTCATGCCCGCGAGGCCCGCGACCCCGCTGCCGCGCGTCAGCCGGAGCAGCACGGTCTCGGCCTGGTCGTCGCGGGTGTGGGCGGTCAGGAGATGGGTGGCCCCAAGCCCCCGGCAGCAGGCCGCGAGCAGGGCGTAGCGCGCCTGCCGGGCCCGTTCCTGGATGGCCCGCGCGGGCTTGGGGCCGGTCCAGGCGAGCCGGTGGCACCGCAGCCCGAGCGCCGCGGCCCGGGCCTCGACCGAGGCGGC
>CAXTEP010000096.1:1719-12107 GCA_964243125.1 uncultured Lichenihabitans sp.
CGAGCCGGTGGCACCGCAGCCCGAGCGCCGCGGCCCGGGCCTCGACCGAGGCGGCCTCGGCGGCCGAACCCGGGCGCAGGCCGTGATCCACGGTCGCGACCGCCACGGGCGGGAACCCGGGGCGGGTCCGCAGGGCCGCCACGAGATGCATCAGGCAGGTGGAGTCAGGACCGCCCGAGACCGCCACCAGAAGGCCCGCCGCGTTTCCCGCGCACCGGTCGAAGGCGGCCTCGAATTCGGCGGGGCCGAGCGGCGCGTCCGCGGCCCTCCCCCCCATCAGGACGGCAGGCAGCGGGTCCGCTTCAGCTCGCGGTCCACCGCGGTGCGCACCTCGGGCGAGGCGGCGGGATATTTGCGCGTCACCTCCTGCAGGGTCGCGCAGGCCTGCTCCCTGGCCCCGAGGGCGTTCAGCGACATGCCGAGGCGGAGCAGCGAGTCCGGGGCGCGCGACGACCTGGCATAGTCGGTCGAGACCTTCAGGAACTGTTCGGCCGCCTCGCGGTGCCGGCCCAGGCGCGAATAGCTTTCGCCCAGCAGGTAGACCGCGTCGGGGACGAGCCGGTCGCGGGGGTAGCGGTCCACGAAGGTCTGGAACCCGGTCGCGGCCCCGTCGAACTGGCCCTGCTTGAACAAGGTCACGTCGGCGTCGTACTCGTCCCGCGTGCCGCCGGGCATCAGGCTCGCGACCGCGTTCGGGTTGGAGGTCGCCCTGGCTTCCGCCGGGGCCGGGATCACGCCCGGCACGGCCGCGAGGCCCGGGTCGTCGACACCCTGGGACGGCGACGGCCGCCGGGTCAGGTCGAGCGGCGCGCCGGGCGGCCGGGCGATGCTCGCCTGGACACCGTCGGTTCGCGGCCGCGCGAGCGGCTGGCTTGGGGGCGTGCTGCCCAGGGGTCTCGGGGCGCCGGGCGCCGCGGGGTCGAGATCGGGGTTGAAGGCGTCGCCGCCGGCCTGCCGCACCGGTTTCGCGGGTAGAAGCGTCGCGGCGAGGGGCGCAACACCCTGGTCGGCGGTCACGACCGCAGTCCCGGCCGCGTCGACGGCACCCGTGTCGGCATCGCCGCGGCGGAGTGCCGGTCGGGCCGGCGCCGCGCCGGTGCCGCGTCCGGCCAGGTCCTGGAAGCGGAAATCCACGTCCTGGCCCAGCTTGCGCAGGTCGTCCTCGAGCTTGGCGTTCTGGTGCTGCAGTTCCTCGATCCGGCCCGTCAGGCCGCGGATCTGGTTCTCGAGACGGTTGACGCGCACCAGCATGGCCGAGGGGTCGGGCGCGGCGGGATCGGCGTCCTGGTCCGGGATGTCGCCGGGCAGGGTGTCCTGGGCGAACAGCCGCGACTCCGCCGCCAATGCGGGCCGGGGCGGAACGGCGCCGGCGCCCGCGACCAGGAGCGCCAGCGGCAGGAGCGATCGGACACGGCGGCGCAGGGTCATGGCGGACAACTCACCGGACATCGAAAACGGGATGCAGCAGCATCCCGGCTTTTCGATGAAACGCGAGGCCGGATCAAGCCTGGGCGCTTGGCTCCCACGGCCCTCGCACGGTCAGGACTGGCCGCCCTTGAGGATCGTCACGGCGCGCCGGTTCTGCGACCAGCAGGAAATGTCGTTGCACACCGCCACGGGGCGCTCCTTGCCGTAGCTGGTCGTGTGGATCCGCGACGCCGCGATGCCGCGCGCCACCAGGTAGTCCTTGACGGCTTCCGACCGCCGGGCCCCGAGCGCGAAATTATACTCGCGCGTGCCGCGCTCATCCGCGTGACCTTCCACTGCGAAGGCGTAGTTCGGGTACTGGGCCAGCCAGCGGGCCTGCTTGGCCAAGGTCGCCTGCGCGGTCGTGCTCAGGTCGGTCTGGTCCGTGTCGAAGAAGACCCGGTCGCCCACGTTGGCGGCGAAATCCTGCGGGCTGCCCGGTACGGCGGCGCCGCCCGCGCCGGTTCCGGCCCCGAAGCCGCCCAGCGCGGCCTCGTCGGCGTTGTTCTTGGCGCAGGCCGTCAGGGCGAGGCCCGCCACCACGGCGAGGGCGAGGCGCGAGCGCCGCAGGAACAGGGAGGTCGGCATGGGGGCTCCTGGTGGGCTGGGGTGGGCGGTCGCCGGCACCGGCCGGCGCGGGCCGGTTTCGGCGGGGGACGGGCGCCTGCGACCCGCGTCCCGGTCCCGCCCTGGATTAGTCCGGCGTGGTTAATCGAAGGTTTTGGTAAACCTTGTTCCAGGCGTTTGCCGGTGGCGCCTGACCGGGCCGATGCGGTTATGGTTAATCGCGGGTTGATGGCCGCACTGCGGCACCCGCGGGTGCGTCCGCTCCGTTGTCGCGAGGCTGTGACTTTCGCACGACAGTCGGGGCGAGCGCAGCCGCCCCCGGCGCATGTGCCCGCCGACGAGGCCGAGCTTCATGCAACAGGTCCGGTGGCGGCCGCCGTTCCTGCAGAACTAACCCCTGGGCGGCCCGCTATTCGGCGGCCTTGGCGCGGGACAGCGGCGCCATGCGTTCGCTGTCCACGATGTAGTCGCGGGTGAGCGGGACCGCGTCGATGCTGCGCGACAGCTGCGCCTGGAACACCATCAGGCCGCCGTGCCGGAACGACATTTCGCTGGACGCCAGGTAGAATTCCCACATGCGGCAGAACCGCTCGTCGTAGCCCGGGCCCAGCGTGTGCTTGCGGGCCATGAAGCGCTCGCGCCAGTGCCGGCACGTTTCGGCGTAGTGCAGCCGCAAGATCTCGAGGTCGGTCAGCCACAGCCCGCTCGCCTCGACGGGCGGCATGACCTCCGACAGCGACGGAATGTAGCCGCCCGGAAAGATGTACTTGTTGACCCACGGGTTGGTGACCGTGATGCCGTGGTTGCGGCCGATCGAATGGACAAGGGCCACGCCGTCGGGCGCGAGCAGGCGGCGGACCGTATCGAAATAGGTTCGGTACTGCGGCGTACCGACGTGCTCGAACATGCCGACCGAGACGATGCGGTCGAACCGTCCCTCAAGGGTCCGGTAGTCGCGCAGTTCGAAGCGCACCCGGTGGCCGAGGCCCAACGCCGCGGCGCGGTCGCGCGCCACCGCGAGCTGCGCCTGCGAGAGCGTCACGCCGAGAACCTCGACGTCGGCGGCCTGGGCGAGGCTGATGGCGAGGCCACCCCAGCCGCAGCCGATGTCGAGCACGGACTGGCCGGGCTGCAGCAGCAGCTTGGCCGCGATGTGCCGCTTCTTGGCCCCCTGCGCGTCCTCGAGCGTCATGCCCGGCTCGGCGAAGAAGGCGCAGGAATATTGCATGTCCGTGTCGAGGAACATGCGGTAAAGGTCGTTGGAGATGTCGTAATGGTGGGCCACGTTGCGCCGGGCGCGGCGCTGGTCGTTGGCCTGCTGGACCGCGGCCCGCGCCTTGTAGAGCGCCGTGCGGATCAGCCCCGGATAGGTTTGCGGCAGCGCGGCCAGATTGGCGCCCGCGAGGTCGAGCAGGTCGTAGATGGTGCCCCGCTCCATCACGAGGTCGCCGTCCATGTAGGCTTCGCCCACGTAGCGGTCGGGGCTGAGGGCGATTTTGACCGGAGCATTCCCCTTCAGCCTGACCACGATGCCGGGCTCGCTCGCGTCGGCCCCGCCGAACCGGAGGACCTGGGTTCCGGGAAGAACCACGGTCAGCCGGCCGTGGCGGAAAATGCTGTTCAGCTTCGCTTTAATCATTTCGCTTTGCCATGGAACTCTGGACTGCCGGCTTCGTGCCGCCCGAACCCGCATGGTTGGCCCGAGACCGACGTCGTTCGCTGAGGAAATTAATTTTTCTCAGGCTCCCGCTATGACAAATGCTGCATGGCCGACACAAAGAAGTCAAACTTCGACCGAGTCGGCGCGGAGCCTGCGATCCAGCTCGGGGGCGTGGCGAGCGGCCCTCGCCTCGCCGTCGATGCTCCTCCCGGCGCCGGCGGAATGCCCTCGGCCTCGGCAGCCACTCCGGGGCGCGAAATGTCAGTTCAGCAGCGGTCCCCAGGCGGGATCGGACGCGAAGGAGCCCGTCGCGACCGGAAACTCTGCCCGGCCGAACACGTCCGTCATGTAGATCTTGGATCCCGACGAGCCGCCGGGGTCGCGGAAGAACATGAGGTAGAGGCCGTTGGGCGCCCAGGTCGGCCCCTCGTTGTGGAACCCCTCGGTCAGGATCCGCTCGCCCGACCCGTCGGGCTTCATGACCCCGATCGCGAACTGGCCGCCCTTCTGGCGCGTGAACGCGATGTAGTCGCCGCGCGGCGACCAGACGGGGGTGGAATACCGCCCGTCCCCGAAGGACAGGCGCTTGGCCGCGCCCCCGGCCGCGCTCATGACGTAAATCTGCTGGCTGCCGCCGCGGTCGGACTCGAAGACCACGCGCGACCCGTCGGGCGAATAGGACGGCGAGGTGTCGATGGCGGCCGTGTCGGTCAGCCGTGTCGTGGCGTGCGAGCCGAGATCCAGCGCGTAGAGGTTGGCGGACGCGCCCTCGGACAGCGACATGACCACCTTCCCGCCGTCGGGCGAGAAGCGCGGGCTGAACGTCATGCCCGGAAAATTGCCCACCACCTCGCGCTGCCCGGTCTCGATGTTGAGCAGGTAGACCTTCGGGTCCCCCTCGCCGAACGCCATGTAGGTGACCTCCTGCGAGGTCGGCGAGAAGCGGGGCGTCACCACGAGGTCGTCGCCCTTGGTCAGGTATTTCACGTTGCCGCCGTCCTGGTCCATGATGGCCAGGCGCTTGCGGCGGTTCTCGGCCGAGCCGGTCTCGTCGACGAAGACGACCCGGCTGTCGAACATGCCCTTCTCGCCGGTGATGCGCGTGAAGATGGCGTCCGACACGATGTGGGCCACGCGCCGGCCGTTGCTGGCGTCCGTCACGTACTGCTGCCCCGCCACCTGCTGGCCGTTCGACACGTCCCACAGCCGGAACTCGGTCTTCATCCGGCCGTCGCCCTGGCGCGCGGTCCGGCCCGTGACCACGAATTGCGCGCTTCCGCCCTGCCAGGCCGCCATGGCGGGCGCCTCGGGGTTGACGTCGCGTTCGGGGAACGCGCTCGCGTCCACCGGAGTCAGGAAGACCGAGCGCTTGAAGTTGTTGGTGATGATGCCGGTGATCTTGGCCCCGTCCGACCCGTCCCCCGCGAAGCTCGTGACCGCGATCGCCACGGGCTTGAACTGGCCGCCCGGCCGGATGTCCAGGAAATGCTCCTCGGCCGCGACCCGACCGCAGCAGGCGATCAGCAGGGCCGCGACCAGCCCCAGGACGGCCCGGACCCGGTCGGTGGAGTGGCTCGTCATCAGGATATGCCTCGCTCGGGGTGGATCAGGATCGGAACCGGCGCGCCGCGGGATCAGCCGGCCATCTCGGCGGGATCGAAGCGGAGCACGCGCCCCTTCCACTGGTCGTAATAGGGCGCGTACTGGTCGGGGATGTGCAGCGGGTTGCAGCGCCGCACCGCCCGCAGGGCGCTGTCGGCGAGGTTCTGCTGCTCGGGGTCGCCGGGCTGGTTGAGCAGGACCGGGTCACCCTGCAAGCCGCCCTCAAGGGAATACACCACCCGCACCTGCGGGATGTATTTCGGCCCGCCGCTCAGGCCCAGGTAGCTCCAGCACTGCCGGTACTGTTCTTCCAGCAGGCCGTCGAGCCCCGCCCACATGGAGGGCGCCATCTTGGGCGCGTTGGCGGTGGGCGAGCCGAGGGACGCCACCTTGCTGAGCTCGCGGCCGGTCGAGGGCCGCTGGGCCGGGGCGTCGCGGCTGAGCAGGCGCGAAATGTCGGTCGGGTCGAACTTGTCCTGGTCGCTCGTGTCGGGCGCGGGCTTGGCGTGGCTGACGGACGGCTTGGGGGCGGGCGCGGCAGCCGGCTGGTCCTCGATCAGCTTGGCGAGCTGGTCGAGCTTGGGCTTGTCGACGGGGTGCGGCTTGGGCTGCGGCGGCTGCCGGTGATCGTGCAGCTTGGCGGTATCGGGGCGCGGCGGCGCGGGCTTGGGCGGCGCGGGCTTGACCGGGGGCTTCGGCACGTCGGGCTTGGGCACCTCCGGCACGGCCTCGGCTTCCCGCAGGGGCGGGGTCGGCACGGGCGGGGCGGGGGCGGGGACCGCGGCAGCAGGCTGGGGCGGCCGGACCGGCGGCGTCGGAACGGGCGGCGGAGGCGGCTCCGCCGGGTCCGGCGGCAGGTCGACCTTCACGGGCGGCAAGGGTGGCGGCGGAGGCGGGGGTGGGGCCGAAGGCGCGTCGTGCGACGCGTCGGGCGAGGGCGGGGCCGGCTTCGGGTCGGCGGTCTTGTCGACCTGGTCGACCTTGACGGCGGCGTCGGGCCTGACCTCCTTGGCGCTCTTGTCGCCGTGCATGATCTGGCTGAAGTCCGTGTCGGTGATCAGGTCGACCGGCACGGTTTCGGGCAGTTCCTCCATCTGCGACGCGTGCGAGAAGGTCACCAGCAGCGCCGCCAGCACGCCGGCGTGGAACAGGGCCGAAACCAAGAAGCCCGGGTCGGAGATGCGCCGCGGCAGCTTCAACGCGGGCTCACTTGCTGTCGGGTTCGGTGACGAGCGCGACCTTCTTGTAGCCCGCCGCCGTGACGATCGACATGACCTGGGCGATGCGGCCGTAGTTCACGGTTCTGGCGCCCCGCACGTAGATGCGTTCGTCGTAGCCGTCCTTGGCGAGCGCCTGCAGCTTGGCGGGCAGGTCGTCGATGCCGACCGGCTGGTCCAGGACGGTCACGTCGCCCTTGTCGTCCACCGCCACGCTGAGCGGCTTCTGGTCGACGTTGAGGGGCGCTGCCTTGGTTTGCGGCAGGTCGATCGGCACGCCGCTGGCGAGCAGCGGCGCCGCCACCATGAAGATGATCAGCAGCACCAGCATGACGTCGATGAACGGCGTCATGTTGATCTCGGCCATGGCGCCGTAGCGCGGCACGCCGCGCTTGCGCCGTCCGCCCTTGTGTCCCGCGGCCTGTGTCGACATGCCCATGGCGTGCGCCTCCCGTTCCGGTCAGGCCGCGCGGTCGCGCTCGCCGCCGACGTGCTGGTCGATCTGCCGCGACAGGATGGAGGAGAACTCGTCCGCGAAGCTTTCCATGCGGGCCTGGGACTTGGCCACGATGCCCTGCAGGTTATTGAAGAAGATGAGCGCCGGGATAGCCGCGAACAGCCCGATCGCGGTGGCCAGCAGCGCTTCGGCGAGGCCCGGCGCGATCACGGCCAGCGAGGTGTTCTTGGAGGCCGCGATGGAGCGGAACGAGGTCATGATGCCCCACACGGTGCCGAACAGGCCCACGAAGGGCGCCGTGGAGGCGACGGTGGCCAGCACGATCAGGCTCGATTCGAGCTTCTCGACCTCGCGGGCGATCGACACGTCCAGCACCTTCTCGAGGCGGGCATGCAGGCCCATGAAGGAGGCGCCCACGTTCTGGAACGAGCGCTTCCATTCCCGCATCGCGGCCACGAACAGCGACGCCATGCCGATCGTCTCGCGCTGCGACAGGGTGGTGTAGAGCTCCTCCAGCGACTGGCCGGACCAGAACACGGATTCGAACCGGTCCATGGCCTTGCGGGTCTTGGAGAACAGCAGCGTCTTGTTGATGATGATGGCCCAGCACCAGATCGACGACAGCAGCAGGCCCAGCATCACGCATTTGACCACCAGATGCGCGTTCCAGAACATGCCGAGGATGGAGATGTCCCCCACCGGGGCGGCCGCGACATCGGCAGGGTTCATCGGACGGGGATCCTCGGGAGCCGGAAAGAAGTCTGGAACGGGGGTGTCGTGTCGCTCAAATCGGTCAATTCTGGGGCCCGGGACCGAATCGCCGGCGCGGTGTCCGTCGCGCGAAGTTAAGCATCTCTTACACTTAAGAAAAGGTTAAGGGTCCGCGGCGTCGAGCGCGCGTGTGCCGGCCGCGAGCCGCTCCCGCAGGTCGGCCGGCAGCCGGACGGGCCGGCCGGCCCGCACGAGGGCGATGCGGACCGCGGCGCCCATCAGCGCGGTTTCGCCCCGCATCACGGCCTGGCGCATGGTGACCGAAGCGCCGCCCAGCGCCGCCACGGCGGTGTCGACCCGCAGCAGGTCGTCCATGCGGGCGGCCCCGAGGAAGTCGAGGGTCATGTGCCGCACCGCGAAGGCCGCGCCTCCCGCGGCCTGCAGAGCCGACTGGTCGATCCCGAGGCCCCGCAGCAGTTCGGTGCGGCCGCGCTCCAGGAAGCGCAGGTAGCTCGCGTGGTACACGACGCCGGAAAAGTCCGTGTCCTCGTAGTAGACCCGTACCGCCAGCGCGTGGCGCACTCCCGTCATCCGTCCCCGTCGAGGTCGAACAGGCCGACCTGGGCCGGTGCGGCCGCGGCGGCCGGGAACGCCAGCCCGAGGTGGCGGAACGCGTGCGGCGTGAGCGTCCGGCCGCGCGGGGTCCGTTGCACGAAGCCGAGCTGGATCAGGTAGGGCTCGATGATGTCCTCGATGGCGTCGCGCGGCTCCGACAGGGCCGCCGCGATCGTCTCGATGCCGACCGGGCCGCCCCCGAACGACACCGCCACCGTGTCGAGGTAGCGCCGGTCCATCTGGTCGAGGCCCGCGTCGTCCACCTCCAGGAGCTTGAGCGCGCCATCCGCGACCGCGCGGGTGATCGTGGCGTCTCCGTCCACCACCGCGAAGTCGCGCACCCGGCGCAGCAGGCGGCCCGCGATGCGCGGGGTGCCGCGCGCCCGCCGGGCGATCTCGTTGGCGCCGTCGGGCGCCATGCCGATGCCCAGCACGCGGGCGCCGCGCCGGACGATCAGCTCCAGCTCGGGCACGGTGTAGAAGTTGAGCCGCAGCGGGATGCCGAACCGGTCGCGCAAGGGGGTGGTCAGCAGGCCGGCCCGGGTCGTGGCGCCCACGAGCGTGAAGCGGGCGAGGTCGATCTTGACCGAGCGCGCCGCCGGGCCCTGGCCGATGATGAGGTCGAGCTGGAAATCCTCCATGGCGGGGTAGAGGATCTCCTCCACGGCCGGGTTGAGCCGGTGGATCTCGTCGATGAACAGCACGTCCCGCTCTTCCAGGGCGGTCAGCTGGGCCGCGAGGTCGCCCGCCTTGACGATCACCGGGCCCGAGGTCGAGCGGAAGTTGACGCCGAGCTCGCGGGCCACGATCTGGGCCAACGTGGTCTTGCCCAGGCCCGGCGGCCCCACGAACAGCACGTGGTCGAGCGCCTCGCCGCGCGCCTTGGCGGCCTCGACGAACACCTTCAGGTTCTTGCGCACGGCCTCCTGGCCCGTGAAGTCGCCCAGCACCTGGGGCCGGAAGGAGGCGTCCGCGTCGTCGTCGCGCATCTGCGGGGTGAGCAGGCGGCGGGGTTGATCAGGCACGGGGCCGTTCCCCTGTTCGCGTTCGGACCGTTCGGGGACTCGTGCTAAGGGTTTGCACGGGTGCAAACAAGCTTAGCATTGCATCCGCGCAAAAAGCTCGGGCGTCGGAGAGGGCCGCGTCATGTCCTATCGTTCGGACCAGTACGAGTACATGAGCCTCGACGATTTCGAGGAGCTCCTGGCCGACAAACCCCGCGACGAGAAGTGGGAGCTGATCGGCGGCCGCGTCGTCAAGATGATGGTGGGGGCGCGGTGGGAGCACAACTTCATCGTCCAGAACTTGTCGTCGGGCCTGCAGAGCCGCCTGCGGGCAGTGGGCTCCTCGTGCCGGACGCTGGTCGAGTCGTTCCGGCTGGTGGACGACTCGATCCGATCCTCCATGCTGCCCGACATCATCGTCCGCTGCGGGCCGCTGCCGCGGGGAGCGTCCTCGCTGAGCGACCCGACCGTGCTGGTCGAAGTGCTGTCCGACGGGAGCGTGGGTCGCGACCGGGTGGAGAAGTGGCGCGCGTATCAAAAACTGTCCTCGCTGAAGCACTACGTGCTGGTGGAACGCGACACGGCGTTCATCGAGGTGTTCGACCGCAAAGGTGACATCGGGTTCGCGGGCCGCGTGATCGAGGGCCTCGATGCCGTTCTCGACCTGCCCGCCCTCGGGGTAAGCGTGCCGCTGGCCGAAATCTACCAGGACGTGCTAACCGCGTGACCGCCGGCCCGCGCGCCTTCGTGGTCGGCCATCCGGTCGCCCACTCCCGCTCGCCGCTGATCCACGGCACCTGGCTCACGCAGCTGGGTCTCCCCGGCCGCTACGAGAAGGTCGATGTGGCGCCGGCCGATCTGCCGGGCTTCGTGCGCGGATTGGCGGCCGCGGGATTTTCGGGCGGCAACGTCACGGTGCCGCACAAGACCGCGGTCCTGGGGCTGGTCGACGCGTGCGATGAGGCGGCTCAGGCCATCGGGGCCGTCAACACGCTGTGGTTCGAGAACGGCCGCCTGCACGGTGGCAACACGGACGCATGGGGGTTCACGGCCAACCTGGACGCCGGGGCGCCGGGCTGGGACCGGGC
>CAXTEP010000097.1:0-1285 GCA_964243125.1 uncultured Lichenihabitans sp.
ACCCGGGCCGGCCTCCGATGCGATCCACGAAAGCCGCTGCACCCCATGCGGACCGAAACCTTCGACATCGCCGGACCCGTGCTGATCGCGCCGCGCCGCTTCGCCGATGCACGGGGGTATTTCGTCGAGACCTACAGCGAACGGGCGATGCGCGAGATCGTGAGCGCGCCCTTCGTGCAGGACAACGAGGCCTGTTCGACGCGTGCCGGCACGCTGCGCGGCCTCCATTTCCAAAAACCCCCGGCCGCGCAGGGCAAGCTCGTGCGGGTCGTGGCGGGCGCGGTCCTGGACGTGGCGGTGGACCTGCGGCACGGGTCCCCGAGCTTCGGGCGGCATCTGGCGGTGCGGCTCGATGCGGAGGAGGGCGCGATCTTCTGGGTGCCCCCCGGCTTCGCCCACGGCTATTGCACGATGGAACCCGGCACGCGGGTGGCCTACAAGGTCACGCACCCCTACAGCCCGGCCGACGAGGCGGGCCTGCTGTGGAACGATCCGGCGCTCGCCATCGCCTGGCCCGCGGTCGACGACGGACCGCACCTGTCCGAACGGGACCGGCGCCTGCCTCGCCTGGCCGACCTGCCGGTCCTGTTCGTCCACGCGCTCGCGGCCCACCTGTGACACGCGTGCTCGTGACTGGCGGGGCGGGGTTCATCGGCTCGGCCGTGGTGCGCCTGCTGCTGGCCGAGCCCGGCGTCGTGGTCATGAATGTCGACAAGCTCACCTACGCGGGCAGCCCCGAGGCGCTCCGCACGGTCGCGGACCGGCCTGCCTACCGGTTCGAGCGCGCCGACGTGGCCGACCGGGCCGCCATGGACCGCGTCTTCGCGGCGTTCCGGCCGACCCACGTCATGCATCTGGCGGCCGAGACCCACGTGGACCGCTCGATCACGGGGGCCGGCGTCTTCGTGCAAACCAACATCCTGGGCACCTTCACGCTGCTGGAAGCCGCCCGCGCCTACTGGTCCGGGCTCGAGGTCGACGAGCGGGACGCGTTCCGCCTGCTGCACGTGTCGACCGACGAGGTTTACGGGTCGCTGGGGCCGGACGGCCTGTTCGCCGAGAGCTCGCCCTACGATCCGAGCTCGCCCTACGCGGCCTCCAAGGCCGCGGCCGACCACTTGGCCCGCGCCTGGGCCCGCACCTACGGCCTGCCGGTCCTGGTGTCGCACTGTTCCAACAATTACGGGCCCTACCACTTTCCCGAGAAGCTGATCCCGCTGACCATCCTGAACGCGCTGGAGGGCCGGCCCCTGCCGGTCTACGGCGACGGCGCCCACGTCCGGGA